>NZWG01000055.1 GCA_002698235.1 Fidelibacterota bacterium
GATTCGAACCCACGAAGAGGTTACCCCCTTACTTCCTTAGCAGGGAAGCGCCTTCAGCCACTCGGCCACCTCTCCATAACTTAAAATTTCAGTGTCATAGTTTACCAATTATCAATTGATCCTGAAATGAAAATGGAATGTTTTATTATAGATCATTGATCAAGTGATGATGCAATTGCAGCAACCAATGCATTCAGGCCCTCTCCAGTGACAGATGATATTTCAAGAACATCCTCATCGAACTTGTTCCAATCATCTGATAGGTCCATTTCAATATCTGATTTTGTACGACAGATCATATTCTTTTTAATTGCCAGGTCTGGATTGAACTGTAGAAGTTCATTGCGTAGAGTTTGAAAGGTTTCAAAAGGACTCTCCTCTTGAGAATCGATCAGGTATAGTAGTGCCTTATTGCGCTCGATATGCCTTAGAAACTTATGACCAAGACCTTTACCGCTACTGGCTCCCTCGATCAGACCTGGTATATCCGCCATGACAAATGAATCATATTCTCCATATTTTACGATTCCAAGATTAGGCTCTAGTGTGGTAAAAGGATAGTCAGCTATCTTTGGGCGAGCGGATGAAAGTCTGGATAAGAGTGTTGATTTACCTGCATTAGGGAGACCGACGAGTCCTATATCTGCTAAAATCTTTAGTTCGATCTCGTATCTACCAGATTGACCTGCTTCTCCTGGCTGAGCTTTTCTTGGTGCACGGTTTGTTGATGATTTGAACCTTATATTTCCCTTACCGCCGCGACCACCTTCACACACAACAACAGATTGATCATTCTCGATCAAGTCAGCTACAATATGTTTTGAGTCAGATTCTTTAATTATCGTTCCNATTGGAACACGNACTACAACATCCAAACCATTCTTACCCGTTTTTCTAGAACCGCCTCCGGGACCACCATTTTCAGCTTTATATCTTTTGTGGTATCTTATGTCTTGCAGTGTATGAAGATTTGAATCTGCGCAGAAGACTATGTGTCCACCACGACCACCGTCTCCACCATCGGGTCCACCTTTTGGAACAAATTTTTCCCGGCGAAAATGAACTGAGCCNTTTCCTCCATTNCCCGCGAAAAGTTCAACTTCTGTAAAGTCTATNAACATNTTAAGAAAATATAAATGCTATTATTGTTNAGCTTAATATCTTAATTATCATANTATATGTTTAAATANAATTNCCTCTCTGGANGCANATTTATCTTNAGAGAATTCATTTGATATGACGATACTATATCAGACCATATTGGCAACGATCTCATCGCCAAACTCGGAACACTTAAGCTTTGTTGCACCTTCCATAAGNCTATGAAAATCATAGGTTACACGTTTTTGAGAAATAGCACCCTCAATTCCTTTGACGATCAGATCTGCAGCTTCTTGCCAACCCATGTATTCAAGCATCATTACACCAGACAATATGACCGAGCTTGGATTGACCTGATCTTTTCCAGCATATTTAGGTGCAGTTCCGTGGGTTGCCTCAAATATTGCGTGTCCAGATACATAGTTTATGTTTGCACCAGGAGCTATGCCTATGCCTCCAACAATAGCCGCTAGTGCGTCTGATACATAGTCACCATTAAGATTTAGTGTAGCAATGACGTCATACTCCGCAGGTCGAAGTAATATCTGCTGTAGGAATGCATCAGCGATCACATCTTTAATGATGATCTCATGGCCATCTTTGTTTATGACCTGCCAGGGACCTCCATCAAGGTCTGATGCNCCATATTCATTTTTTACTAGCTCATAGCCCCAGTCTCTGAATGCNCCCTCNGTAAATTTCATTATATTGCCCTTGTGGACAAGAGTAACAGATTTTCTCTTCTGTTGTATAGCCATATCCAATGCTGCTTTTACAAGACGAGTAGTTCCTTCTTTAGATACTGGCTTCACTCCCAAACTTACCGTATCTGGAAAGCGAATATTCGTGACGCCCATTTCATTCATTAAAAAAGATTTTACTTTCTCAACATCTTCTGTTCCATGCATCCACTCTATCCCTGCATAGATATCTTCAGTATTCTCTCTAAAGATCACCATGTCAACAAGACCGGGTTCCTTTACTGGAGACGGAACGCCTTCAAACCACCTTACAGGCCTTACACAAGCGTAGAGATCTAATTTTTGCCTAAGAGCAACATTTAGAGATCGTATCCCTCCACCAACAGGAGTAGTAAGTGGTCCTTTGATAGCAACACAATGCTCAGTTACAAGATCGAGGGTCTTTTGAGGTAACCATTCCCCTGTCTGCTCATATGCTTTTTCTCCAGCTAGAATTTCNAGCCANTGNATCTGNCTTGAGCCNCCNTAAGCCTNCTGCACAGCATTATCAAAAACATTGACAGAGGCATTCCAAATATCTGGACCAATTCCATCCCCTTCAATAAATGGAATTANAGGTTGGTCTGGAACATTAAGTTTNCCATTTTCCATCTTTATTGATCTAGAATTTGTCATGAAGTTTTTCCCTCTGCTTTTGTCTTATTTNTNTTTTTTGATGATTTTTTATTCTTTTTTGAATCGCTAGTTTTATTTTCGGAACTANCTTTCTCTTTATTNTTNTTGTAATCGGTCAGGTAAAATCCAGACCCCTTAAAAATTAGTCCNGTTCCNCCACTTATAACTCTCTCAACGTTGCAACCTTTATTGTCNCAACCNTCACGTTTTTTAAGAGGCGGACTTGACATTGATTGAAAATGATCAAATCTGTCACCACAATCTTTGCAAATATATTCGTATGTAGGCATAAAATNGANTTTTTTGAGGCAATTAAGCCGGCGAAACTTAAAAAATATTANTCCGAATATTTAACAAATAATGCTTTTTCTACGCATGAAGGTACNAATNCAGATACATNNCCTCCATGCTTAGATACGTCTTTTACNACGGTGGAGTTTAGATGAATAAATTTCTCATCTGGCATCATGAATAAAGATGTTATACTATCATTNAAATGAAAATTCATCATGGCCATTTGNAATTCAAATTCAAAATCACTCACATGCCTGAGTCCACGAATAATAGCATTTGCTTTGGNNTGNACAGCATGGTCNACCACTAGACCTTTAAATTCTGAGACCTTTACATTATTCAAATGTTNTACTGACTCACGTATTAGCTCCAATCGTTTTTCAATAGAAAAGAGCGGTGTTTTATCGGCATTAATAGCAACAACAAATTCTAATTCATCAAATAACTTAGATGCTCTGGTTGCTATGTCAATGTGACCGTTGTGTATTGGGTCAAATGTTCCAGGATAAATAATTTTTCTCATGTGTTCTCCCAAAAAAGAATGCGAGTTTGACCATAATCTTTATGAGATGCTTGTAAGATAGGTTCTTGTTTCCTGTCGCATTCTAATATGAATTTACCTTTTTTATTCAAATGACCAAGTACAGATTCTATTAATAAGGTCATGTCNTATTTTAAATAGGGAGGATCTGCAAATATAAGATCAAATGATTTTTCGTTCTTTAGGAATTTAAAAGCATCTGATCCATAAAAGTCATATTGAGGACCAGCCANNATATTTGAATTTTCTTTTAANTAGNTTATTGNGCGTTTATCATTGTCTACAAATACTATGGAANCNGCACCTCTNCTGGCTGCTTCAAAACCTAAGACCCCAGAACCNGCAAATAGATCTAGCACCGATNCATGTGNGAATGGAGCCAGGCTGTCAAATAAGCTTTTCCTTACAAGTGACTTGGTTGGTCTATATGATAAATTCTTACTAGTTTTTATTTTTCGACCACCAAATCTTCCGGCCAAAATTTTCATCTAGTCTTCTAANATGGAAACGTANAACCCTGCTCGAGGATTGGGATTATCAGATTGATTGAAAAGTACAAATTTTCTTAACAAGATCGAATCATTGATATTAGAGATAATAGCTCCGGCCTGCAGTATATCGGCCTTCCCTCTGACCCAGATCAATAATGGACCNTAGATCTGATTTTTTGTGAACACTTGTTCAAAATATTTCAAACTGTAATCTGTCAAGGTAGTATCCATCTGAACCATCAGATCTATTTTAGANAATTCACCTGGNGCTGGCATTGTCTCTGGAGCGGGCAATTCAAAGCTATAATACCAGAGAAAAANGGTACTATCTTTACCAGTNGCTTCAACTGAAAATGAGGTTGGTTCCATGCCAAGNATATTCTCAATNTTTGGATTGACGCCACTTAAATACTCTAAACTCAAAAATGANTTTGTGATAGTTAGCGCATTGTAACGATTGAGNTCTGTTTCTGTCANAAGAGTTATGATCGATGATGATATGGCCCTTGATTGCTTGATAAGATCTATGGGTGGAGCTTTATCTGCAGTTTTAATACCAGTGGTATCATCAATACCTGACCTGGTAATAACAAAATCCTTACTGACCCCAAAAAGAGGATTATTTAATTGATCTTGTAATTTCAGATAATTAAAACCGATAAATGCACCAACAATTAACACGATCGATAATGCAAAACCTGTGAAAGACTGAGACGTTTTTTCTTTTACATCAATATCTTCTTCTGCTTTATCTTCAACGACTAAACCAACGGCCTCTCCTTGCTCTTCTTCCTCTTGATCGTCCAACTCAATTAGATCTGGAATGACCTTAGTGAAAAAGAAGTCAGTTATTCCTGGCTCACCAAAGAAGTTAAAAGAATGACCAAGTCCAATACTATTGATTAACTGAGTAAGAATATTTGCTTCATAGTAGGGAAGCTTATTTGGGTTCACTCCATCAACTTCTATATTTTCGAAAGGTATACTTAATCTAAAATCTGATAACTCCCAGGCACTTTTTGCCTGCCTTCCCAATTTTTGTGGACAGAATATAGGAATGTCATCTAATTCAGACTTTTCAAGACCAAGTGCNGCAAGAGTNATCTCATCTGAATCATCTGTCGTTGAAGAAACTTTTGCAATGCCACCTGAGAAAGTCACTGTACCCATTCCAAATACATTATCTTGAACTTTCATGAANGAATATTTATTACCACGTCTATGGACCATTGCCGCCTCAGACATTCCCGAACCATCAAGATACATCGAACTTACGGGACCAAGCCAATGAGCAGTACCACCCAATTCTCCAATGGAGAGCTTAAGNGTCCTAACTANAGCACGTGAAACACCGCAAACGTGTATACTATGTTCTGAAGGAAAGTAGACCTGTCCAAACAAGTAAACTGAGTGGTCTTCAGATCGTTGCTTTTGAGATTCAAGCCATTGGATATAGTTTAAATGGTCGTCAGTTGATAGATCTTTNTCTATGGGAACGATTGAATGTTCAACAAAAGAGTCTGGAAGTCCGACATATATTTCCTGACCTTCAAANGGATTTGCTTCTTTGGCCTGTCTAAGCGCCGATGCNAGCACCGCATTCAGCTCAGANTCATCATGCAATAATGAACTTATTGGTTCTGTAAATGGAATCTGTAGAACNCCACTAGCTGACCTATTNTCATCCCNNTCTTCCCAACTAGCAGTTAGGAGAAANGTNTCAGAAAGTACTAAGCCAACCATTTGAGAGCGGCTAACCTATTCCCAACTTTTCCTACCGCCCCTTATAACTCCATGATTACTGGCTTTGAAGGAAAAGATCAGATAATGGGGCTCAATGATCGGATCTGTAATNGGACTAGATACAACCAGGTCCGTTCCATCCTCACTTATTTCCATTGNATATTGATCATTTGTCAGAGGGCAAAAGTATATTGTTGAATCAGGGATGTAGGTCTTGTAATACTCAATGGCTTCTACTCTTTTNAATGGNTCTTCTTTAACAATTCCAATNAAATTATCAGAATCGCTATANCCCTGAAGATCTTTCTTACGAATAAAGCTAGTATCATTTCTNCCAAGGTCTTCTGCGAATACAACAATTTGAAGAGTGGTGTCTAGAACTGTATCTTTTCGAAAACTCTTTATCCCAAATGTGGTATCGTATTCAAAACCAAANGATTCATCAATATCAACANAAAANTCTTTTCCATTTAATCTTACTCTCTGTTCACCAATGAAAAGTGAATCAGAAACGGTGGAGTCCCTAGAAGCATTTACNACGTTCATTGCCTCAAGAAAATTAGGATTGTATTCNCCCGTAAGCCTTGAATAAAATGACTCAATGTCATAAACATTCTGCATTCTATATCGACTTAAACTCTCGTAATGCTCTTCCTCTTCCCAGATAGCAACNGGGACATAAATGACAACGATCAAAAAGAACATAGCTAGTATTATTACGACTTCAAGTAAGTCTGTTTTATTCTGTTGAGTTAATTCCATTCTATACCATTTATTTTAATATTTAGTTGAAACCTATGCTTAACCCCATTTCAGGTAAAATTACATCTTTTTAGACTAAAATTTCACAAATCTGCTTACTCTATATTAATAATATAAATTTATGTTTTTTAATTGTTTTGCAATTGAACAAATATCTTCAAAGATCTACTACCATTCTACTTTTATAATTCTATTTTTGAGAATGGAGCATCAATGGGCTTTAAGCTACTTTTAAGTTGTTCTAACGTCTTTTTTGCATCTCTGGTCAATTTTTTAGGAGTGTGAATTTGTATTTTTACTAGTTGATCTCCATTCGACCTGCTACGCATTCTTGGAAACCCTTTACCTTTCATTCTTAATACTTGACCAGATTGAATGCCTGAAGGAATCTTAAGACCTGCTTTATTCCCATCCACAGTGGGAATTTCAATTTTACCACCGAATACCGCGGTAGGATAAGAAATTTTTAGCTCAAGGATAACATGTTCTGAGTCCCTAACAAAATATTGATGTTCATTTTCTTCAAATACTACAATTAGATCACCTGGATTACCCGATAGGTCTTCATTCCCCTGTCCATTAAGGGTCATGTAATTGCCTTCTTCGACACCTGGAGGAACAGTGATCTTTATTGTTTCTTCCTTCTTTTGCATGCCGTCAGGGCCTGATCCTGGAGGTCGGTTACCAACCCTCTGTCCAGAACCTTCACAATGAGGGCATACAGATGCCGAACGCATTTGACCTAGTATGGTATTTTGAACCGTTGTGACCTGACCNTGNCCATTGCAGGTTGGGCAACTGACTATCTCTGCTCCTTCTGCTACAATAGAACGCTTGATCTTTATCTTCTTTTCTATCCCTTTTGCTATCTCTTCATAGGTCAATTTTAATTTAATTCGGATATCACTGCCTCTTCCTCTGCGACGTCCCCCTCTTGAGCCACCACCAAAAAAGCTTTCAAACGGACTACCACCTCCGAATATGTCACCAAACTGTGAGAAAATATCGTCCATGCTCATGTGCACACCGCCGCTAAAACCTCCTTGCCCAGGGTTGTCACCCATTCCGACACCGGCATGCCCAAACTGGTCATACCTAGAACGTTTTTGCTGATCACTTAGGACTCCATATGCCTCAGCCGCTTCTTTAAATTTCATTTCTGCTTCCTGATTATCAGGATTTTTATCAGGGTGATACTTCAAGGCAAGTTTGCGATATGATTTTTTTATTTCATCATTACTCGCCTGTTTGGTCACACCAAGTATTTCGTATAGATCTTTCACTTTTTATTCACAATCACTTTTGCATGACGAATCACTTTATCTCTGTAGGTATATCCTTTTTCAAATACTTCCAGAATAACATCATTTTCTTCGTCTTTATTTTCTTGGGTAAGCATGGCCTCATGAATAACAGGGTCCATTTCATCGCCTTGTTTACCAAATGGTTCTACGACAAGATTCTCCAAAAATTTTCCTATCTTATTATTGACCAACTCAATACCGTCTGCCAATGAATCCTCTGAAGAGTTAATTGATTCCACCATTCGTTCAAGGTCATCTATGATCGGCAGAAATCCCTTGATCACGGATTCTCCTTCAAATTGTAGTAACTTAGAAACCTCGTCTGATTTTCTTCTCCTAAAATTATCAAACTCTGCTTTTAGACGTAAATGCTTATCTTGTAACTCCTCAAGTTGCTTTTTGATAGCCTTGTCAGCATCAAGAGCCTTCTTATTTGATGACTCTTTTTTACTTTTTGTTTCTTGAGTTTTTTTCTTTTTATTATCTTTTGATTTTGGCACAAATCCCTCTTAATCTATAAATTATAATGCATCACTGATTTTGACTCGGAATTTAACTAGTAAAGTTTATCTAGACCAAGACGCGGTATTGCTCTATTTTAAAAANTTTGATGCTGCTCTGTAACTTCCAAGAAGCGANATCAANATCACTACCANNAACATCCANNCTAACACAAATGGATCAAAATTNANNTTTAAACTGAGCGAAGTAAAGNTANTNATAAANTAATTGAGCCCNTTTATTGATACATAAAGTGATGGGAATACGAGGACAGCTGATATGATCCCAATAAGAGTTCCCTCNATCATGAAAGGNAGCTTTATAAAGGCTTTAGATGCGCCAATAAGTTGCAGGGTCTCAATCACCTCTCTCCTTGAATAAACAGATAACTTTATAGTGTTATACATAATCAAAACTGCTATTAAAATAATTACCCCTGATAAATATGGTAGCTTGTCCATTATCCGCTTATAATTTCTCTCGATCTTANTTATCAGGTTNCCCTGGTATCGAATATCATCTACATTGGGTATGGTCTTGATNTCTTTTATNATCGGCTCAACNCGAAGTGGGTCACGACGACCTCTATCTACATTCACTACTGCACTTACTGGAAGAGGGTTATACCCTAATAACTCCACAATATTTTCTCCAAATTGATCTTTGAAAATTCTTACAGCATCTTCTTTCTCAATAATGGTGGCTGTCCTAACTCCTTCTATTTTCTTGATCTTATGAATTAGACCAATTGCTTGTTCATTGGATATATCTTGAGTAAAGAAGACCTCTATCTTGTACTTCGATCGTAGATAATGAAGAACCTTGTGGGTATTATTACCTGCCGTAGCCAAAGCACCAATAATATAAAGAGAAATAAACAGAGATAGTATCGCAGTTAAGGCCGTCATTTTGTGACGCCAAACATTTTTAAACCCTTCACTTAATAGATAGAATATCTTGCTCATTATCTTATTCGAAGTACTCCGTCTTTAAGCTCGTAAATTGGACGCCCTCTACCTTTGATCAAATTATAGTTATGAGAAGCCATTAAAATTGTAGTTCCTGTTTCATGGATAGTTTCAAGAAGACGAACCAACTCGAATGAGGCCACAGGATCAAGGTTTCCAGTAGGCTCATCTGCCAGTATCAAATCGGGTTCTTTTATGATCGCTCTTGCCAGACTGGCTCTTTGTTGCTCCCCCCCAGATAACTCATTTGGATAATGGGCCTCTTTACCAACTAAACCTACAAGATCTAATGCTTCATCAACCCTGTCTGGTATCTGCCTAGGATTAAAACCTAGTACATGTAGTGGTAGAGCTACATTCTCAAATAAATTTCTATCTTTGAGCAGTTTATAGTCTTGAAAGACCATCCCAATTGATTTCCTAATATTTGAAATATTACGTTTTGAGACCTCAGTAGATTTGAATCCGTTTACAGAGACCATGCCAGTATCAGGCATAATATCAAAATAGATAAGACGCATAAGAGTAGTCTTACCAGATCCAGTTGGTCCGATCAAGAAGGTAAAATCACCTTCATCAATTTCCATATTCAGGGAATTAACACCGTATCCCTTACTGTGGGCATAAGAAACATTTTTAAATTCNATCATTAAAGATAAGNTTATTATTTTNACCTNTGAAAATAATGAAAATAGCCACTCAAAGGATGGTTTTTATTTACTAAAACTATTNGGATTGTATTAGANATAATGAATTATATTTATNTNATTAGNANTTTNNCTTTTNTATTATTTTAAGTAACAAAAGAAAGAAANCAAATAAATGAANATNGATGTCTTAATTGATTTTATTATTGTAGTAGNNTCCATAATAATGCTCTGGAAAGGCGCTGACTGGCTCGTTGATTCTGCAGCTGAAATAGCTCATACTTTCAAAATATCCGATCTGATCATTGGACTTACTGTTGTCGCATTTGGAACTTCTGCCCCTGAATTTGCGGTTACAATTAGTGCTGCAGCAACCGGTCAAACAGATATCTCCATAGGCAATGTAATAGGTTCAAATATTTTCAATCTTGGGTTTATACTTGGTGGGACTGCAATGATCCGTCCTATTACTACTTCAAAAAAGATGTTTGATCGTGATGGGCTTTTTCTATTAGCGACCACCGCATTGATATTCTTCTTATTCTTTGGTATCGATGGTTGGACACCAGATGATTCATTTTCAAAACTTGAAGGACTATTACTTTTTTCACTTCTAATTGGGTATGTTGCTTTTCTCTTCATCAAAAAAGACCCACCTGAAGAAGTACACCCCGCCACTGCTAATACAATGTCCTATGTTTATTTTTTCATAGGTTTATTCATGATCGTTGCTGGCGGACATTTAATGGTAAAGCATGCCTCAAGCCTGGCACGGTTCATGGGAGTATCTGACTGGGTTATTGCAGTAACGATCGTGGCTGCGGGTACTTCTGCTCCAGAATTTGCAACCTCCGTCACGGCAGCTATAAAAGGGAGACATGGAATTGCTGTTGGCAATCTAATAGGCAGTGACCTATTTAATTTACTAGGTGTATTGGGACTTGCAGGTATGATAAACCCAACCGGTCTCTCCCCAGATATTTTTGGAAGCGTATTCCTTTTGGTGATGATGGTTGGGCTGACACTTTTCATGGTTCGTACGAACTGGACAATAAGCCGTGCTGAGGGAACTATTCTTGTTACCATCAACTTAATACGATGGTATACCGACTTCGCAGGTTAATTGTACAGGTTATGTTTGTTTATATATTCCCAAACTGGTAAGGTNACCATATAGCGAATGGTTTTATCCTCAGCCCATCGCTTACGAATATTTGATGAAGAGATCTCGAAGCGTGGAATATTNGCAAAATGAACCCCATGAAGTAACCACGATGGTATNTCGCTTGGTCTGAAACCCGGNCGGATTGCTACAATNACATTAGANCTTTNAATGATTTCTTTGGGNTCTTTCCAATTCTTNAAATCTAGAAGNCTATCGCTCCCAATCAAATAGGATATCTCATCATTCTNATCAACTAACTCNTCTTTAAACGCCNTAAGAGTGTCTATGGTGTATGACACCCCGCCTCTNCGAATCTCTANNTCAGATATCTCAAAATTNGGATTACCTTCAACTGCAAGTTCAAGCATATCTACTCGATCTTTTTGAAGCGTAGCAACTTTTTTATTTGGNGATCTATTNGCTGGAATAAAAANTACTTTATCAAAGCNNTCNGCCTCGCATACNGTTTGAGCAATTAATAAATGACCAATGTGAGGAGGGTCAAACGTTCCTCCAAAAAGACAGATCTTCAATTGGTATCCTTTGAGACCACCTTTTTCATCTTATCTATGGTCTTCTGCGCATCTGCGTATAATTCANATTCNACTAGCNTGCCCTTNTGCTTGCCCAAAAAAGCATTTGCCTCATNTATTTGCTTATTTCTGGCTAAGGCTTTTACCATCCCNTGATAAGCAAATTGAATCATGTCTGTATCGTAATACATATCAATNAGGGTTTGAAATGTCANTTTNGCTGATTCAAACTCATCTAATTTCATGTAAAGNATGCCAGTTTCATACAACTTAAGGCCNAACTTTTCTCTCAAAGATTCTATGGANGCAAGAGCCTCATCATTGAGNTTTGAATTTGGGAAATCATCAAGNAATTCTTGAAATCTCTCCAAGGCTTTCTCAGTGTACTCTTGATCGTGATAATATTTAGGNGATTCAATTCTATANGCTTCGCATATTTTGAACCTNGCATCCTCNACAAAAGGACTAAATGCCATTCTNCTTGTTAATTTTTCATATTCAGCAACAGCTAAAAGGTATTCCTTNTTTCTAAAAAACGCCTCTCCAAGATANTACTGAGCATCATCACCAAGGTCTGAACCTGTCCCCCTCATCACAACATATTTAAAATCGGATTGAGCCTGTAAAAACTTTTCTTTTTCTAANTTACCCATTCCGCTATTGAATCTATNTTGNAGACTAACTCCTTCGCTTTTTGAGCCAGCACATGATANGATGATGNANAGCANTAGAATTGTAAATATTTGAATANAGTTCTTCATTAGAANATCACCGATAATTTAAGACCACCTACCCCAAACTTACCTNAGGGATCGTAAACAAGACCAATNTCTGTACTTGNGGATGTTTGNTCTTTGTTTTTCCTACTAGCTTTTTNCTGATTGGTCCATACGGACTCAATTCCACTGATAACATGNTTGAACATTAATACTGTTATACTATACTTTGCTGCNGAAAGCATTCTGTTTGATTCGAACCTTTGTTCTATATAATCNTGTTTCATTGGTGTCTTTATGACTATTTCNGTGCTATCACCAACATCTTTTTCTTCCCAATACCAAGCAGTAGATGCATCATTCCATCCACCTAGGAACTGGTCATATTTACCAATATTCTCATAAAAATGCCTATCNCGGACTACNGTGATATCACCAGNGTAAAACCATTCAGGGTGAGCATCAAGNCTGTCTGAAGAAACTCTTGTAAGNTTTAATTCATTTGCAAGGTCACCTGAAATGATCAATTTCATNTCATGAGTNCCAGTNAACTTTGTTAAAGCTGCAAAATTACTCCAAGACTGTGATTCATGAGTATGAGATGGCGGTGTAAATCGATTCATCACCCAGTTATCTAGAGTCCAATTTTGATTGGCGAATGCCTGATAGTCATCCTTTCTNNTCTCTGCTTCTTTTTGAAAGTGATTCCAAGCTAGNGCTGTACCAATTTCAATTCCCAAGAAAGATGCAGTTTTCCAAAAGGGTGATTTGTTATAGTATTGCCCTGCACCTGGAAGTACAAGTGACATTATCAATGGCTTCCCTGGATAATTAATTTCNTCTTCAAGNTCTAATACGCTTGAAGAATCATCTAANCCTGGCTCCAATTCATCTGCATTNTTTTCCTGAGCANATAANGGATAACCAAAAGTTAATAGAAAATTAAAAATCAAAAAGAACTTTAANATANGTCCTGCCTTTNTCTCCATATTCGATTGTTTCTTCATTAATTATTCTTTCAAATTTNTTTAGAGGATGATGAAATTCCGCTTCAATTGCGGTTGGGAAGTTAAAAAAAGAAAAGCCATTTAACCTCCACTGAATTCCAATAGATTTTTTAATAGACATTTGATCTGTCCAAGCATCGCCCGCTTGCATGATAAAACCAAGAGTACTGTTTTGAAGAATAAGCCAATTTAATTTAAAATGCCTTTCCATAAAGATTGGGACTCTCATAGTTATATCCAATAGCCCACTTTTTGTTCCTTGAATGGAATAAAATGGATAACCCTTTATTCCAGGCATCCCTCCCATATAAAAGTGAAAAAATGAATCAACATCATTATTTGATATCCATCCAGCATGCCCTTTTATTGAGATGGTCCATCGTTTTTTCCAGGGCAATTCATAATGATAGCTTCCCCCCAGTTGAATCCTGCCAAGATCATTAGATTTAAATTCTTCCAATAATGTTCCTGACTCAGAAAAATTAAGACCCTCAATAAAGTTATTCTTTTCTAGGTCAAGATTGAGACTCACTTGATATCCGCTTGATGGATTGATGGTCTTGTCCAATGTCCTTTTTCTCATGTCAATCGACCATGCACCGCTTAGACTCCACCCCCTGAAATAATCGTACGCTGCTCCAGCATCAAGTCTACCATATTCATTGGTCATAATTTCTTCCTGAATGAATGCACGATACCATTGCCTTGTCAATGCCACCTCTAACTGACTACCATAGATGGGCAATCTCAATCCTGACCGAAGCTGAACAAGTCTGAATTTAATGTCATCTTTTATTGGGTAAGCTCCCTGGTACATAGATTTATCGCTAGTATTTCGAGTTAAATAATAGGTCTCAAAAAAGATAGTCGGATAAAATCTTTTAAAATCAAATATGAAAAAAAGATCTACATCATTGATCTTATTTATTGATGCTCCTCCGAATAATGAAAGACGATGAATGATCTCGCTAGATGAAAAGTATATGCCTGGCTTTACCGTACCATAATCGACCATCACCTTTGGGAGTATAAACATATTTGGGAATTGATCTTCATAAGGGAATGCTTTTGTATCGTCAAGCTGAGTGATTGGTGGTCTGAGCTCCTCATTATTTAAATGATACTCCTCGCCATACCCAACATAATCATCATCGATATAAAATAGATCTTCTAGTACCGCGATACTATATGCTCCATCGTCGTAAAGAGAATACAACACTTTCCCCTCTTTTGACATGTCCGGCATGAAAGCCCCTCCAGTAACATTTGTTATATAGCCACTTGCCGAATCAGAGAGACTTGACATATATAGGTTATAGATTCCGCTCTTATCTTGGGAATGTATTCTTTTCCCACCTGATTGAGCAGTAAGATTTCTCTCATCATAGGTTGGACTATCATAGTGTTGATCAATATTTTCATTTTTAATATCGATAGAGTATATGTCCCTGTAATGATTCTTGGTTATGTCAAAATAGAGTTTCTTTTGGTCTTTATCGTAACTAAGATGGCTTATCATTGGCCTATCTTTAAAATCAGTGATCTTCTTGGAGCTTTTTGATCTTAGATCAAACATATAAATGTCCTGACCTCCATCATAGGTAGCCAAATAAGCGATGGAACTATCATGCTCAATGAATACAGGGTTAAATGCTCTTAGGTCAAAAGTTAGACGCTGCTCTTCTTCAGACTCAAGATCGTAGCTGTAAATATCATAGAATTTTGAACCATTCTTATTTGGAAATTTTGGCTTCCTAGAATAATATATCAACTCGCCATTTGGATGCCAAGTTGGAGCTGAAAACACCCCGCTCTTTACTTTTTTATCTTCCCCTGCTGCAATATCATGAAAATATAGAGATGTTTGGCCAAAGTAATCATTTCCTTTATTGGAAAGGTACGCGTATGAACGACCACTTGGATGCCATTTAGGATGAATGTTCGTTGTGCCTTCAGATTGCAACCTTGTACCTTGCACTGGCATGACCTTTATTGGATTGACTAGCGTATTATATTTAGCCTCTATGGAGTTTTTAAAGTCTAGATAGATATCATCTCCACTCCTGCCAATGACATTGAATATGGCCTTATTTATTGAGAATTGAAGCGGGGACGATAACTCACCCATTATATCACTCAGAGCTGCTGAACCATATTCATTAGCAATATAAGTTGATAATGCAAAACCAGAATTATAGGTTGACTCATTACCAATTCCTTTTTTCCCAAAGGTATTCATCTCATTGAAAGTCAACATGTTATTATTGATCACCCTGTCCCTTAGGATCATATCCCTGTGACTATCCCAAGTATCCCAATCAGCATCATCATACATGTATTGCGCTATCCCCTCAGCAAGCCAGGGTGGTACACACGTTCCAGGTACAGGGTAACTTATTAAAGTATTTGGGTATCCATATAATACGTCGGGACGCTTTTCTTCCTCATAATTCATCCACTGAAGATATGCTCCTGGGATTCTAGTACCCGCCTTCATTGATTTCTGAAGAGAAACAATATGAGCAAACTCATGTGTGATCACGTTTTGCAACCATCTATGGCTTCCTCTTAATTCAAAATCTAATGGAGATGCCCATATCATGATCTTATTATCATAATAATAGGCTGCACCATTTGAATAATCATCTGGGTCTAGCAGCACAAGATGAGTTTTTTGGAAGGGCTCAAACCCATAGAATGATATTATCTTGGGATAAATGGCCTCTGCGACCGTAGCTGCTTCCCTAGCAGTCTTTTCTGTCTCATCATGATAGTGAATCTTAAAATGCTCTGTGTCAAAAGTATGCCAGTTCAACTCAGGATGGTTGTACTCTACTTGAGAAAAGAGCATTGTACAAAGGACTATATGGGCTATAGATTTATTTATCACTCTATTACTGCAATTTTAATTATAGTTGATTCGATACCATTTATGCCTGATACTTTAACATTAGCAAAAAACACTCCAGGCTCGATAGCACTTACATTCCACTCCCATTCTGAAATTTGTTTT
Organism: Fidelibacterota bacterium; assembly: GCA_002698235.1. Classification (GTDB taxonomy): domain Bacteria; phylum Fidelibacterota; class Marinisomatia; order Marinisomatales; family UBA1611; genus NZWG01. The sequence goes on from NZWG01000055.1 coordinate 16,163, forward strand.
CCTTCTCCTTGAACATCAGCTGAAAAAGAATCTAAAAAGAAACCTGCGAGGTCATATATCCGAACCTCTATATGCTGTCCCTCAGTCGACTCAACCCTAATATTTCCTACTCCATTCCTAATAGGGTTAGGATAGCAATATGCTCTATCTATGATAGATTCATTCTCTTTACTAAATTCATAGTCAAGCTTAATTCTCCTTGTATTGTTAATATCACCATGGAATGAGGTCCATGAATTACCAGGATAAGATACATTAGACAGGTCTTTAAATTGAAAGATGGTGGGGTGCAGCCTGGCCTGACAAATATTAAAAGGTTGGCGGCCTTTACCACCTACGGTGGAACGCGAATGAGAGCATTAATTAACGGTGACCCTCCTAGAAAATGTGTTACACGGGCGATACGTTATGCTTGTGGCTGGCCGAAGACCCTATATTTTGGGCTTTACGATA
>NZWG01000056.1 GCA_002698235.1 Fidelibacterota bacterium
ATAACAACTACCATTTTTCTGTATATTTTGCTCATAATTAAAAATGGTAGTTAAGTAAGCAACTACCATTAGATTTATCGTCATAAAAAAGCTAGCATAGATACTAAATTTATCTTGGTTTTCATGCTTTCCATATTTCAAAATTGATTTTACGGTAGTCATTCCAAAAGAAGGAAAAAACGATACAAGTTTTAGTATATATTTTGTTATACTTGTCATTTTTTTTCTAAATATATCCATCGGCATATTTCTATATACTTTTCTCAGATCTCTAGGATGTAGTATCACCTGATACAACAAAGACATCACTACCTAAATGCACCAACGTAAGGATAGCATATTGACCCGCTGTCTTACTTCCATTGCGATTGTTAAGTGTTGTGCTCGAAGCACTTAGAGAGACCTGCCCACTTCCATTCTGAATGATCATACAATTAAACCCAGAAGGAAGACTAGATGGTACAGTAATGGTTATTGCGCTACTGCTTGAACACACGATGATCGTACCATTATCTGCAGCCGCTAGGGTCTTTGTGGTCCCTGACTCTGTTTGAAGGTCTGCACCGTATCCTGTGATGGCATTATCATTAAAATCTGCTTTTCCATCAATCAGTATGGTCCCATCTGTAGAGTTTGTGATAGTCTCATCATTCTCGAGTATCAAACCACTTGACCCCGTGATGTCAACACCTGCTGCATAAACGGTTGCTCCTTGATCTTGTGCCATGTAGACCGCCGTTACATCCGCGTTTCCCAGAGTAATGGAGTTATTTGCTTGTCCTGTTGCTCCATATCCCACCACCGTTTGGTTACTGGTACCAGTATCAGCACTAGGATTCGCTCCAGATCCAATAATCACATTCTGATTGGCACTTGTTGCATTTTTTGATGATTCGTAGCCTAAGGAAACGTTATTTTGCCCAGAATTAAGAAGGTAACTACTGGCGTGTCCAACTGCTGTATTGCTATTGGCCGTTGTATTTCTCTCTAATGCACTTGAACCCAAAGCCACATTTGTAATCCCAGACGTGTTTGATTTTAAGGCATTCTTACCCACAGCTGTATTTCGATTTCCCCCTTCATTTACAGTCAGAGCATTATGTCCAATGGCCGTATTATTATCTCCAGTGGTCACAGCGCTTAGAGCAGTTGTTCCTAGCGCCACATTATAGTCAGCAGCATCCGTTGTTGAAGATGGATCATTACCAACATACATTGAACCCGTATCCTCAACCAGTGCATCTGAGAGACCATTTATGCTCGTTGCGGCAGAGCCCCAGGACAATGTCCCACTTCCATTGGTCTTTAATACCTGACCCGAGGAACCATCTGCGGTAGGGAGCGTCATGGAAGTTGATCCAAAACCTAATGCGGCAGCGTAGACCGTTGCACCCTTATCTTGGGACATGTATACCGCGGTCACGTCTGAATTTCCAAGGGTGACAGAATTATCAGCCTGTCCTGAGACACCGTAACCAATTACGGTCTGATTGGTACCTGATGATGATGATGATGCAGTGGATGCACCTAAAAGAGTATTCTTATTTCCAGTGGTAATATCATTTGTGCCTGTATTTCCAGCATTAGCACCCAATGCTGTATTATAGCCGTCTGTATCTGCTGTTCGATTGGCGTCTTGAAGTGCATAAGCGCCTACTGAAGTATTGTAGCTTGCCGAGGTGTTGTCATTCAGAGCACCATATCCAATTGCAAGGTTGCTATTACCTGTTTCGTTATTTCTCAAAGCCAACATTCCAAACGCACTATTGTATTGTCCCGAGAGATTTAAGTATAGAGACCTGTACCCAGTTGCCGTATTTCTAGTGCCCGTGGTATTCGTAAAGAGAGCATTGAATCCACTTGCAGTATTACTGACGCCCGTGGTGTTGGCAGATAGGGCAGAAAAGCCAATAGCGGTGTTATAATCACCTGTAGTAATAGCATCCAAGGTCGCTAGACCAACTCCAGTATTATATTGGGCATTATTTAAGGTTCCTGTAGTCTCGTGACCAACAATTAAGGATCCTGTAAAATTATCTCCACCAGCTTTTGCATCGGATAGACCGTCTATATCCGCTGCTGCTGAGTTAGCAACCCAACTACCTGCACCATCTCCATCTGATGTCCAGACCTGCCCGCTGGTCCCTGCTGCAGTTATAAANTATTCATTGTTCTCNACCTTGCTTGCTGACAGGGTTCCATCTGCAAGATCTGTCANATCATCATCAGCTGCCTGTTTAGCATCCAACTGAGTTTGNACTGCTGATGTGACACCATCTAAATAACCTAGTTCTACACTCGTGACGTCTGACACNTCAACCTTACCACTGGTGTTGGAGACCAATGCGCGAGANACAGCAAGATCTTCACTNTCNATCGTTGATCCNGCTCCAGTTAGTCCTGCAGGAGACCCCCAGTCTCCTGTCCCGTCACCGTCTGAAGTCCAGACCTGACCACTTGTACCCTCCGAAGTAATTGCATATTGGACCTTACTTGCTGATAATTCTCCATCCGCAAGATCTGCAAGGTCTGCGTCATATGCCTGAATATCCACACCGATCTCTAATCCGAGATTTTGGCGAGCAGTTGAAACATCTGATGCTCCAGTACCCCCATCAGCAACTTCGATATCTGTTATGGCTGTTATTGATCCACCTGTTATTGCAACATTGTCTGCTGCTTGAGTCGCTATCGTGCCGAGACCAAGACTTGTGCGAGCATCTGAATCTTTTTCAACGGTCCATTTTGTTCCATTTGAAATGATCAGGTTACCATCTGAATGAGCAAGAGCACCAATATCCGTTAGGTGATCTGAAAAATCCTGCTTGCCATTTAACTGTGTCTGAATGCTAGAGGTAACCCCATCCACATAACTCAGTTCAGCAGAGGTCACTTCTGACACAGAGATCTTACCATCCGTATTTGAAACAACAGCCCTTGANGCCGTAAGGTCTTCAGTATCGATCGTNGTCGCTGCTCCTGTCACACCTCCAACATCACCCCAGGAACCTGCACCATCTCCNTCTGAGGTCCAGACCTGACCATTTGTGCCATCCGNCTGNATAAAATATTCCCCNTGTTCAACCTTACCATAAGACAATTTTCCATCAGCAAGGTCAGCAAGGTCAGCATCGTATGCCTGAACATCTACACCGATCTCCAGTCCAAGATTGCTTCGTGCGGAGGAAACATCTGAAGCACCAGTTCCACCATCTGCNACTGCAATATCCGTTATGTCAGTGACTGNGCCTCCTGNGATGGATACATTATCTGCTGCCTGNGTTGCAATGGAACCTAGGCCAAGACTTGTACGAGCAACTGCNCCGTTTTCAACGGTCCAGTTCGTNCCATCTGANACCACGATATTACCATCTGCTTGACNNAGNTTAGATAGAGTGACCGTGCTNGAGTCTAATTTNGCACCTAACTGCGCCTGAACGTCTGAGGTCANATTCTCAAGGTATTGAACCTTTGTTGAGGTCAAGGTACCATCAGATAGATCGGTCAGGTCAGCATCATAGCCCTGAACATCTACACCGATCTCTAATCCTAGATTTTGACGAGCAGTGGTTATGTCTGACGCACCGGTTCCACCATCTGCAATCGCAATGTCAACCACGTCGGTTATCCTACCACCAGATATNTCCACNTTGTCTGCTGCNTGCGTTGCAAGTGAACCTAGCCCAAGGGACTCTCTGGCATCGGAGTCTGCTTCCANGGNCCAATTGGTNCCGTCTGATACCAAGAAATGGTCATGGTTTTGTGCAAGACCAGCTAGGGTCGTAAGATTGGCATTAAGGTCCTGCTTGGCATCGAGCTGATCTTGGACACTGNATGTAACACCATCCACAAAATTCAACTCCGTTGAATCAGCGGTGACTCCCAGATCNTCAAGACTATTAACAGGGCCATCGCCTATGGCATTGATCTGAGCCTGAANNTCTGAGGTCACATTCTCAAGNTATTCTACTTTTTCCGCTGATAANNATCCATCTGCAAGGTCTNCAAGGTCTGCGTCATGGGCCTGAATATCNACACCTATCTCAAGTCCAAGNTTTTGACGGGCCGTGCTATTATCAGATGCGCCGGTTCCACCATCTCCAATAGCAAGGTCTGTGATGCTTACTATTGTTCCTCCGGNGATATTNACCTGNTCNGAGTTTTGACCTGCTATGGTCCCCACACTGTCNTTACTTACAAAATTAGTTAACGTATCAACNGAAACATAAGACCCAAGCGTATCCAGCACTGCATATTGAGAAAGGTCTGGAAGGTTNGTTAGGTCATTGTAGTCATTGGTCANCGCAACACTGGCCAGATNTGAAGTGAGAGTGTAAGAAGAGATACTATCCGTCATGACNTAGTAGCCTAGGGTATCCGACTCTAGTACATTAGACAGATCTGGGCGACCATCAAGGTCANCGTAGNTTCCGGTAAATGCAACGGAATCAAGACTCGTTGTCTTTGGATATNCAGAAAGGGTATCTTTCGTAGCATAGACCGATAGGTCAGGCCGGTTATCCAGATCAAGGTANTTTCCTGCTTGTGAGTATTTTGCCGTATCTGAGACCACAGAATAAAAGACAGATGTCATCTCNTGCCTCGGAGACAATGTTGTCTCATTGATNGTAACCTCAAGATAAGAATTGGCNGGAACACTGCTTATGGGATTAACCAATCCNAGAGTGGCACTTATGACTCCATCGTCAATGCCCACATCTTGGGTCTCCTCCCAAAACGATGTACCACCGCTCAATTCCTTGAACAATCTAAACGTGACCTGATACGTACCATCACTGACTGCTCTACCATTTGCCTTNGTCAAAAGACCTTGGTATGATAAACGTCTAGGAACCGTTTCCAGCATAGAATTGGTTTGAATTCCAGCGTCTCTNAGACTGCCCCGCGAGGATACANATTGGTTATTCTTCTGTGCAAATGCCAGTGAACTCAGCAACACAGAAATGAGTAAGAACTTTCTCATGATCAACTCCTTTGGTGACCTAATAGGATGAAAAAAACTTAAAATGGAAAATCTGGTGGAAGGTCGATCGGACCGCCATCGCTCAATGCCGCCGATGCTCCCTGATTTAATAGAATAAGCAATAACCCAAATAGAAGAGGATGACTCTTCAGATATGCAGCGATCCTGCGATTTCTATCGGAAAGCTTTTTGAATATGGATACTTTTTCTTTTGGAATAAGATCGCCCAATGCAGATCGGATAGATGCCTTAATTGGCTCTTCCAGTCCATAAACACCTTCTTTTAAAATGATATAGTATGGATAGTGAACGTAATTGAATTGACTGCTATTGGATATGGTCTTATACTGGATTCTTGTAAGCCTGTGATCAAGGGTATGAGTAGCATATAAAGTGGTCAGACCATGGTTGCTTACCCTAAGCTGCGCCATATCCATGACTCGATTATCATTATCTGTAAGCGTGTTGATCACACCATCAGTGGTTACCACTCTAATAGAACCAAATGCATTATCAGCGATATAAAGACGATTAAGAGCATCGAAGTCTATACTCACTGGGGATCCTAGGTATGACTCTAAGGCTTTGACACCATCCGTTGCAGTNGCAAGAGCATTCTNNGTGCCTGCTATAGGTATGACTGAGCCATCCAATGCAACCCGAAAGACCACACCCATGTCCATGCTACTAACAAATAAAGATCCATCGCTCGATAACGCAATGTCAGATGGTTTGTTGATCGTTCCTGGTGGCAGCAATAGAGTCCTACTACCCCTTGGGTCAAATTGATGAACAGATCCATCGCCCTCAAAAAGCACGACCACGTTCCCCTCTGGGTCTACCCTTATACTGGTTGGAGTATTGGGTTCATCATCTAGGATCGTCCCATCCTCATTGCGAGGGGTCGAGTACAAAGTAGTGACATTACCCTCGTATAATTTTTTAACTGAGTGCCCATGCTGATCCGTCACATACAATTCTCCAAGATATCCCGCACATACACCAGCAGGGTAATATAGATCTTCTTGGTCCACATCTTTTGATATCGCATTCTTGGGATGCATTTCACGTCCCAACTTATTGACACTTTGTCTGTTACCCGAGACAACCACCAAAGAGCCATCCGAGTCAAAGCCAATTGATTCAGGATATCGTAAGGTGCTATCTGCAAATGGACTTAGAACGATCGTATCTGAATCCCAAAAACTAATGGGTTCATTCTCATAAATATCACTCAAACTAAAATAATGGAACTCAAGCTGAGAATAGTCATTGATACCCCATGTTAAGACCTGCCCAGCTCTCTCTAAATAAGCATTTTCTGCAGCACAGTCATATGAGCGACAATCAAATCTATACNTGAAGGGACGTGTCAACCACTTCGGTATAATAGAGGCTATCAATCGAGGTGACCGTTTCATATTTCCTGTACACAAATGAAGTGTCAATGCTCTTTGTTGAATCATCCACTTCAACTTCACTTAGGATCGTATCAAGTGGCGCACTCATATACATAGATAGATCTTCTTTAGAAGAGAGTGTATCATTTGATACCAATAAAACAGTGTCTGGTTCTACTCTTATTCGTTCATAGGCTTTATTTACATTTATCTCAGAAGGAATCGACCTATTGGGGTCTAGCACCTGCTGAGTACTATTCGATGTTAGAAAATCATAAATGAAAGAATTGATTATGTCCACTTCCATTGGGTTCAATCTATCTTTATTGATGGCTTGTATGGTTATGTGCCCGGCATTGATCACTGTTTCAGTTAAGGGTATCCTTTCTGCACTACTTTCTTCTTCAACAGTAAAATTATTTTCATTTTCTGATAATGGAATATCTGAGAATCCATCACTAATTGGCTCAGACGTTGCAGGAACTACTGTAATAACGAGAGTGTCACTATCGCTCGAACCCACAAGATTCTGGACTCTTAAAATGACACCAAACTGAGACTCTTCTTGGACACTTGGTAGATCAAGTTCGATAAACTTGTTCCTTGTGATGATCTTTTTTATACTAGCTCGATCACTTGACTCAAAACCCTCTATATCAGCTTCTGTATAGGGTATCATTGAATCAAATTGTTCAAAACTATAATCATCTTGAAACAATAAGTTTGGAGCAAAAGACCATTCATACGTTAGAGAACCATTGCTTGGCTGAGANCTTGAGCCATCAAGAATGACTGCTGAAAATGATTCNCCCTGAATATCACTTCCAAGATCACAAACAACCTTACGTGATTTCAACTTACTGTTTGCCTCATCATAGATCATTTCTTGGGCATTGAGAATATTTAAAAGAATAAAGAATAGATAAATACTAGTCTGCTGTATTTTCATTTTCCACCACTAGGTTAATTAAAATTGATAAAAAAAGACCCTATATAAAATAGGGTCTTTTGTGAAATTTACGCCTTTGCAAGTCAATGATNGANCCGTGAATTCAATTACTTTTATTGATAAAAAGGAATTCACAGATTGATTCAAATTTAAAGCGTCTAGAAGTTTGCCCTGTAGTTCAAACCAAACCAAAATTTTGAATCAGGCATCCAATTCCCCTTAAGGTCACTATTTTTTGAAAGTGTCGAAAAGGACAATCCAATATCGTCCGTAATATTTAGGTTAACTCGATACATCGTATTGAGTCCAGAAATAAATTGCAAGGAAAACTCATAGAAAGGAACTCTAGACAATTGTATGAAGTCCATAAATGAAAGCCTCTCAAGAAATTTTGGTTTTTCACCTATTTTTCCTACAACATCAAACCTTATGTAAAAAGAACTCAATCTGGTGAATGAATTACCCTCATCATTTAAGGGCTCTTGATTCCATAATCTTAGAGAATCTCCTTCAACCAAGGTTTGATTGAAAAAGGTTCTATCGTAAAGCTCTTGATTTTTATCTATAGCCTCTTCTCTTGAATCCTTCAAACGATGAGCGATCTTTAAGTAATGAAAACCTGGTGCTGCAGTTATTCTACCAACAGATGGAAGCCTTACTGGAACCTCAACCGTTGTAGCAGCAAGCGCATAACTGTCTAAAATATTTATATTTTCTGTATTATCCCGAATCANCTCTGCCTCTTGCAATGAACTCGAGAGACTGTCCAATGAGCTTAGCTTCTCTCCAGAGCTTGGTGGATAAAATGTAAATCCTATCAAACCATGAAGACTGGTCCTGGTCCCAAAAAGATTGTCGATATTGCCTCTAGCGTAGAGGCCAAGGTAGTCTGAGCTTATTACATCGATCTCATCATAACCACTTGTGCCAAAGTCAAATGCAAATGGCACCCGAACTCCAAATTCAGACCTCTGGGTTGCAACACCCAGCTCACTTGAGCCTGCTAAAAGTCCAGGAAGACCTATTAAAGGATTCCCCACCCTCATGTTTGAGGCATATTGCATAAGATTAGAACGCATTGAAAAAGAAGCCAAGGACATCTTGAAATTATTTGCATGCCACACAGCAAATGTAGAGCCATAACCAGCCATGAGTCTTTCACTCTCATTCTCATGGAAAACAGTTTCAGATTCACTGGTAAGATACTCTTCTTTTGCGATCAACACTTTTTGAATATCTTGACTAAAGACCCAGTCTACTTTTTCGCGGTCAATAATAGAGAAATCTAACCCATTTCCATACCAGATCTCATGTATCTCATTTGAGTTTCCTTTTTCTTGAACAATAATGATCTGATCGGTTGGAGACATTTCACGAATGGATGTGTCCTCACCATCTTCTAAGGCATCACCATCGCCTGCATTAGAGTATTTCAACGACATGTAATTCAGAATAGCATCTTCCATTAATATGTGATAAGGCTGATGATCTACTGCCCACGCTACAAATTTTCTCTTATCTAATGCAATGACCTCCGTCTCCACTGCATCCTTTACTCGAACATTGACTGTTCCTGAAACATACAACTTATCATCCTTGCTGTCAGATGCCTTGTAAGAAACATTGTAAACGTTATCTTTGTCACTATCAACAGGCGTTTCNTAGTCTGGCTCTCTTAAGAATGCAAGGTCTCCTGATCGTGTGATCTTAAAATGGTCTTTGTCCTTACTCTTAGTGAGTTTGAATTTTACATTAGACTGATTTTCATCAGGGTCTTCAACCTCTAAGCGCCCAACTATCTTTCCAGCACTCTCAGGATGGTTAAAACTTATTTCCTTAGCNCTAACGAGCATGGGTTTCTCGTTCTCATTTTTTACGGTTACCGTTACATTTTCAATGATCTTTTCTCCACCGGAGTCAGTGACCTGCACCGCAATTGAAAATGTTTTTTCCTCTTCATAATCGAAAGGTCTCTTGGTCAAAAGATTGGAGCCATCGAGACTAAAATCCGACCTATTATCTTTTGCAAGGCCAAATTTGAACTTATCATCCGCATCTGCATCCTCGACCTTTAATTTCCCGATCACTGTTCCAGCAGCAGCATTTTCTTTGACGTTGCTTTCACTTAGAGATAGCCCGGTTGGGGGGTCATTGACAGGATTGATGTTCACCCTTACTTGAGCAGAGCCATTCTCAAGTCCATTGTCTGCCTTATAGTTAAATTTATCAACACCAACAACATTTGCATCAGGCGTGTATAATATTTTCTGCCCCTGTACCTGAACCATACCTTTTTCAGGCTCCGTAGTGATCTCAATGACCACATTACTCTTGTCCTCAAAGTTGTCATTCTTAAGGACATTGATTTTTACAGATTCATCTTCCTGTACTTGAGCATTATCCGCTTTAACCTTCCCGCCCCCTTGAGACAGTGCCATACTCAATAGTACCATTGATGATAGAAGAACTTTTAATTTAATTAGTATGTTCATTATAGACCTACTCTAAAAATTTACTGAAATATATGGTGATATCAACAACGACCCTCCGCCCTTGTCTGTCTCATCAGGCCTCAGGCCCGGGTACCAACTCCACTTACTATTGGGGTTATTTCTATCATCTTGAAATTCAATAAATGAATTACTTGGATAAAGAGTGCAATCCATGCCAAAATTGACCATCCTATAAACATTATGCTCTAATCCAAAACTAAAAGCCTTGAAGCCACTGCCTGAGACATTGATCTGGATGTACCCTTTTGATCTTTTGTCATCTGTGACACCTTCTACTTTTGCATAAACACCTATCGCGTCTGTTCCAGTGACCCTATCCGTAACAGATACCTGGTCTTCGAGGTTTACATTGCCATGAAGAAACTGGGTGAATGCAAGACCTGCCTTTAAGCGCATTGAAGCATAGGGCTGCGAGACCCTNAACTCCTTGCCCTTTCCTTTTCTTGCTNTAACAACACCAGTTGCTGATCTTATGATCTGCTGGTCCTCTAATGACAAAGATTCCAGCAAAATGGTCATAGATTTCTCACCATCCCACTTCAACCTTCCGACAAATGACCTATCCTCATCACTGAGATCTTTTATTTTCAGCACCATGGTAAAATTATCTTTTGCTCTATTAAGAGTGATCTTTTTCTTATCACGCTTTACCAAAGAGGCCTTTACCGTGCTACCNGATGAAGTGGTCCACTCTCTTCCTTTNTCTGCTTGCTTGTGAGCCTTTTCATCTTTCTCGATCTGGATCGTCACTGCGTTATCCTCATCAAGGTCAAGAAAGAGCCCATTATATTCGACACCATCGACAGCCCAAGTTCTGCTTTTGGCGATCATTTTCTCTGCCTTGATCTTTTGCTTTTTCTGATCTTTGATCTTTGTTCCGTAATTTGAATCAACTTTCCTGTTAATCTGAAATGTATTGCTATAATAAAGAATTCCGCTGCTGGAAGGAAGAACGAGATGCTTGCGACTAAACATATCAGCCGCCGAATATTCTTGCCCATCGACATCCATATAGTTTACCTGTCCACCTAGCTTGTGTGTATCAAATTTAAAACCAAACCCCAAGTTGCCCTCAAGNGGATGCCCTATTCCGTTTGACACAGACATGGTGTTTCCAGGNACAATCAAATAGGAGCTGACAATGTCATTAGATAAACCCAACATCAAATTCTTAGAAAGCTCTCTTGATAGGCCAAGGTCAGGGAAACCCTGCTCAAGCCTAAATGCAAGGCTACCACTCTTTTGGCGAATGAAGGCCTTCATTGCNGTGCTCACACTGATCTGTGAATTAGACCACCAAAACGCATCTCTGGCGTCCTTGAAACTGCGCTCCTTGAAGACATTGTCAACGGTGCTGAATTGCTCAAGCTCAGAGAGGTCTCTTCGGCTAACATCCTTCCACTTGTATTCCCTAGACATGATCGTACTCAACTGAGTTGGGTCCATCCTCTCAACCTCAGACATATCAAAAGATATATATTGCCCCATCTGATAGTCTTTGGCCTTAAGCTTGTTCAGTTCGATCTTTTCATCATCAATATCCATTTGGACAATAATTGAAAATGAGGCCTGTATGCTGTTCTCCTCAAATTTGTCAACCTCTATCAACCTATTGATGTAGGCCTCAATGAACTCACTGTTCACAATGGGGTCTGCTATCTCCCAAAAGAGCGATTCTTGCGCATGAACTGTTATTACAAACAGCGACCCCACAAGGAATTTCTTGATTGTTTTAGTCATAGTATTCGAACTCATTATCTGAAACTGTTTCTTTTTTATATTTATCAACAACCTTAATTCTTATTTCAGTTGTCTCACCAAATTGTGGCTCATCCATCTCAAAGCTGTACTTTACAACTCTTCGATTCCCTATTCTCTTTTCAGGCTGCTCCTCTTCAAGCTTTCCATAAATTCCAGAAAGGGGCACTACTGCTTTTTTACCATTCTTATTACCATAAGTGGTCACTGTGAGCAACATATTGTTCGTTCCCTTACCCAATCTCTTGAACTCCATTTTTGGTGGTGGAACCTTCCTCACCTTAACCTCATAGCTTAAGCCCTTTACCGAGTTGCCATCCACAAATGTCTCAAACATTACCTTTCCCCTGCTCTTTGGTTTTAACTTGGCCTGATAAGAGTTGTAGGTCTTTGAGTTCACTGCAGATCCAGACACCTTGACAGAGATCCTGTCCCTGTCCACGTCCTTGACTCGGCTGTCAAACACATAGTCTTCTCCAATGTAGATCTCTTTGTCCTCTGTAGGAGAACTATATTGCGGATCAACAACAACGATCCTAGCAGACGTGATGCTTGATTTTTTATCTCTTTTTCTTAGACCCACTACTTCAACCATACCACTGCTGGTCCCCTTACCAGTTATGAATGCACGCGGCAGGCCCGAGACAAGATCTTTAACAAGATCTTTTCCGCTTGCCAACTCCATGCTGAAATCAGCATCTGAGTTGACCCCACCCACGCTAAAGGGAATCTCCCATTCAAGACCTCTAAGTACGGTGTATTTTTCCTTATCAAACAAAACAAAGAACTCTGACTGTTGTCCATCCATGTATATAAGGGTCACAGGGCTATCGAACTGACGATTTATTGAAAAGCTACCCTCGCGAGACACCTCACTATCGATGATCTTCAATAGTTTATCAGTGATCTTATAATCTCCAAATGCCGTTGACCACCTATCGTAGGTAACTGTATCAATGTCTGGAATGAATTTGATGCCAAGATCAACTTTGTATGGCTGATTGAGATAGGATTCATCAACAGAACCTAGGCTAACTTTTGCCACATATCGATTTTCATCACCCTCGTCATTGTATGGCTCAACAACAACAGAATCCAACTCCCAGTCATAATCACTATCAACCTTTAGCTCCTCACCTTCAACCTCAATGATCGGGGTTGTGAAACTGGGAGCAAACTCAATGGATCCTTTTTCATATTGGCCTTCAACATCAAAGAAAAGACGGTAGTGGTCGGGGTCCTCATAATTTGATTCTATATTATTTATATCAACAAGTGTTTGGAGTTTATCCTGTGCTACATTCTTCAGGATATCATCCTGCCTCGACATGTAGATAGCCAATTCACCTTCAATGGCAAACAGACTCAAGATCGCTCCGAGATTTATTAAGAAGTAAACTTCTACTTTTTTCATGATCTGAACCTATTTCTTGATGGCTTTTGAAAGAATCTCATTTACNTCTTTTCTGATCTCTTCTTGGACCTTGCCTTTGGCAAAATTCGCTAATCCCTCACCCATCTGAGCAACCTTCACAACTGCTTTGGTCAACTCTGAGATCTCTTTGCTGTCCATATCAGCGACGCCACCAGANGGTGCGGCACTTCCAGATCCNTCTTCGGGTCCTAAATTGTAAATACTTTGAGCATAAAGCAANAGCAGAAAGAATTCAAGCACGATNGCACCAACGGATANGTAGGTCATNACGCCAACATGATCCGGGTCTAAAGTTGCAATNATGGATCTAAAACCAACTATCATAAGCAAGAAGGCAGCACCTCCNTANACCATTGCGGTTCTTGCGTTCATATCAGATCTAAGCTTCATTTTAATTTCCTTTGTTTATATTAATTATTCTTCAACTGTAAATGTTTTTTCAACAGTGGTAGTATAGCAACCATCACTGACGTTGAATGATATTTCATAGCTGCCGACATGTGAATCTGTTGGAGAAATAATGATATTTCCTGAACTATCCCATGTCAACCATGAAAAATATGCAGTAACGCTAAAGTCAATTACATCACCGTTCGGGTCTTGCCAGTCAACATTGAATTCTGTGGTTTCATCTGCAGAAATTGTATCAGGGAAATTCCCAAGGTTAGTAAACTGAGGAGCATCATTTTCGACCAGCTCAAGCTCAAACGAGTAATCAGTTCCCAATGGTCTGGTAGGCCTGTTATCCTGCAGAGAAATTGTAATGGAGGCTGTAGCAGCATCTCCATTCTCTGGCGCTCTTACACAAAATAACTTACCATTATCATCGTTGTCAAAATTTAGCCAATCAATAGACTCTGTTCCCTCATGGGTAAATGTGACTACGTCATTTCCATTGAAATTGGGAGCAGAATTATTTAGGTCGCGCCAATTCAGGTCTACGATGTTATCGTTATCATCATAACAACCTACTCTTATAGAACTAGGGATAGACCCAGCATTCGTGAACTCCGGTGCTAAATTTTCTCTTACCTCTATATTGATCTCTTCCTGCACATCAATATCACCATCTGTTATGGTCAATAAGAATTCATGGTTTCCAACGTCATTGCTCTCCGGTGGCGAGGAGGAACCTATATTCCCCTCAGAGTCAATACCTAGCCATCCTGGTAAATTAGATGAAGATAATGTTGGATTCTGACCTTCATCCGTGTCAGTCCACTCTATTCTAGGGCTCTCGTAGTCAACATACTCATCCGCATACCGCAGTATTTGATTTAGATTCGTGAACAAGGGGGTCTCATTCACATTTATGATCTTAATAGTAAGGGAAAAGTCGCTTGACTGAGGCTCTGGACTATCATCGGTGACCCTAATGACCAGNTCGACCTGCTTAGAACCTGTAAGNGCTTCAAAGTTAATACTTCCATTGGACAGCTCAAGATTTGTGACACCAGAATCAGAGTTAAGAACAAAGTAATTTATTGATGAATTGTCCATTGTCTGACCGCTAATNGAATAGGTGAATTCATCATCTGGGTTAGGATCAGTTGCATTAAGAGTACCAATNGTAATGCCTGCAGCTGAATTTTCCTCTAGCTGCCCTCTACCCTCATCATCAACAGGTACAGCCCACAGTATATCACCATTCGGAGGTTTAGGATCCAGGTCCTGATTATTCCCTGGGTACGCTACGCTTACCTCTTCACAGCCACTAAAAATTGTTACTAAGAAAATGAATGCTATTAAATAAATCTTTTTCATAACCTTTGATCAATGCTCCTCGTTAAGGTTGATATTATTAATTAATNTAGTCTCTANTNTTACGCCANAACTACTCATAAACTACTCAANNNCCCGCCNCCAAAGGCATGNATGAAACTATCNAGAGAAATCTCTGTATNNAGNTNCAGTTTCTTTCTNAGTCGATATCGNTTGTTTTCTACCGCACGAACTGAAAGTCCTGTGACCTTNGCCACCTCCTTTGTATTCATGCTCATTTTTAGATAACAGCAGAGTTTAATNTCCGCAGTTCTAAGATCNGGATAGCCNTTACTNANACTTTCAACAAACTTAGGATATGCNGCTGAAAACTGATTTTGAAACTGCTCCCANTCTGAAGAATCATCTATCTTGTTCTGTATGANCTTTTTAAGAGGCTCCATNACCCTTTTATCNGATNTNNTTTCGATAAGAGAAGTGTAGTATTCAAGGTCTTTTTCTATGGAACCCAACAGATCATTCTTAGACACTATATGCGCCGATAATTTTATCAGTTCATCTTGTTTGTTACTCAGTTTATTTTCTGCTATTTGTTTCTCCTGTTGATGTATCAACGCTTTTTGGGTTTCGGTCCTCCTCTTATTTCTAAGACTTATCAGCACCATTCCTATGATCATCAATGATAATCCTGCAAGCACATAAGAGATCAACTCCCTAGACTTTGCCTCTTTTAACTTTTCACGATTGATATCCAGTTCTGATTTATAATTTAGACTTTCCAAAAGCAATTCCATCCGCTTAGATGATATTAAGTCTTTCTTTTTTATGAGAGTCTCAGCGACATCCAAGGCACTTTTTTCTAAATTATTTGACCGCATAAATTCGATCTTCTTTTCTAATAGCGATAACTCAAACATGGATAGACCATTCAAATCGCAAGTTTTCAATGCCTTGTCCAATGAACCTAGTGCACTATAAAGACTGTCCTGCTTTATTTGAATGCCTGCCATTGCATCGTGATATCTAGCCATTTGTATCGGGCTCTGCTTAAGCATAGAGATAGCAGCTTTTGACTCAACGTATGCACCTGCATAATTCTCAACACTTGAAAAGATATTCATCCTCAATAGATGATTTTTCCCAAGGTCTGATCTGCAACTCTGAGATTCCTTAAATTTTGGCGCTAGCATGACATAACTCAATAGTGAATCAGCTGCCTTTAACTGTTCCAATGCCATATCATTTAAATTCCAGGCATAATAAAGCTGTGCCATTAGGCTATGCTGGTAGGCAACACCCTTGCCGCTGCCAGGGTAATCGATTGTCTTACCCGTCAGAGATCTTTGAAAGGCCTTGTACCTTGCTTGCCCCCTTCTGACATCTAAAGCTTCTTTGAAGAAAACCAGCGCGTCATCGTAATTCTTCAGATTACGTTCTATTCTACCCAAATTACTTAAAGCAACTGACTTACCATTAACTACGTTATCGTTGTCTGGAGGTCGTCTTCTAAATATATCCAATGCTTGCAGATATCTCTCTTTGGCTTCTAACCACTGTCCCTGCTGGAAGTAAACATTGCCTATGTTAATCTTGTTCCATGGGCTCTGACGGGAAATACTTTTTTGACCAGATTCAATGAAGCATTGCAAGGCAATTGATGGAAGATATAGGTCAATATAGATCTCACCAAGTACATTCAATATCTTTGATTCTATTTCTTTTTGATCAGGGCTAAGAGTTATCAATAGTTGACGAGCATATCTTATGGCTCTATCAGGAGATGCTAATCTAATGGTTTTTAATGAGTCGAGCTCTAAATTCGATATCAAGCTACTTTCTTGAGCATCAATTCTAACCAGATTGAATACGACAATAACATATGCGACAAAGATCTTATACAAAGAGTAATCCCGTTTTAAAGTTTAATTTATTAATTAAGTAGGAACTGAGTAGTAGTGGCGTAATGAATTAATTAATGACTGTGACCAAATTTACATGGGTTTAAACTAGATGAAAAACACAAAATTAGATGATCAAAAGATTGCAAGAAGAAGAATGAATAGTGTTTCTTCCAAGATATTGCATGAGTTATATGAGCTATACCCTAGTTCCATTTCATTGAGCAACCTTGCAAAAGAACTAGACCTTAGAGAAAAAACTGTCAAAGCTTCGATAAACAAATCCTTAAGAGAAGGAATACCAATTGAGCAGACAATGAGTAGCTCTGATGATATCGCATATAGAGCAGACCCTTCAGAACCTATTGCTTACATACTGAAAGAGAAAGAGTCAGCAGAGGTCATGCTGAAGCTTATTGAGGATACACCACTTAATGGCAATGAAGACGCTAATAAAAAGAAAAAGATAAACCATAGAATCTATGGTGAGTATGTGTCTGCCTTAAATGACCTCCTAGATAAGTGGACCTCACTCAGATTACTTGACCACACACAAAATGGTAACGGGTATGAGTGATAACTCAAAAAATCTAATAAGGTCACTAGGCAAGGCAATGATCGTCATTGGCATTATGATTGTTACATACAATCTTTATAAGTTGTTCCTATCAAGCTAGTTCTAGTGAAAAGAGTCCAAGACCTACATTAATAAAGAAGTTAGAATTATTTTAGCAGAACCATTTTCTTTGTTTGTCTAAAATCCCCAGCCTCGATCTTATAGAAATAAATTCCCGTTGCAACTGGTACACCAGTTTCATTTCTTGCGTTCCAAGTAATCAGTTTATTACCCACATCTTGAGTCTCATTCAATAAGGTCCTTACTATTCTTCCATTTATATCGTGAATGGTGATCTTCACCTCTGTATTCTTGGGCAACGAATAAGAAAACCTAGTAATAGGATTAAATGGATTTGGATAGTTATCATTTAGAACGTACTCAGATGGAGTAATTTCCTCACTTAACGAAGTGGATGCAAAGCTGATATCAAAATAACCATCTCGGTGATTATTCCCCCTGTAGCTTGACCATGTGTATCGATGTCCTGATTGCTGTGCTATATCAATAACTCTTAGATCTGAAAGTGTACCAACTATGATCTCATTATCTCCATCATTATCAAGATCACCTACAGCAGGAATAGAAAATATACTATCCTGTGATATGTATGGAAAATTATCATAATAGGTCCCTGTGTGGTGATAAAAATGTACCTCATTAGAGCTTGAAACACACATCACCTCAAGATCTCCGTCATTATCCATATCTACCACGATCGGTTCGGATATGCCAGGTGCGCCTAATTCAATTGGCCAACCATCTGGCTCTAAGTTTGCAATTGGGTCCCAGGCATATAGATACCCATCTTCTCCAGCAAAAAGGAGATCCATACTTCCATTATCATCTATGTCAGCCACAGATACTCCTCCGTTTATTGATCCTTCTGTGTCGAAAAAATTAATTGATGAACCTTCGCCCTCATGGCCCCAAACCCATAAACGACTACCTGATTGAGAGTTATTTGGTACTACAGCATGAACGATCTCAACATCCTGGTCATTATCTAGGTCTATAAGAGTCATTGGTGTGCTTTTCCTTGCATCAATTGAAAATGGAAAACCAGTCTTCAAGTTTCCGATGCCATCTATTGCCAACATATGAACCTCCCAACCAGTGGCATCATTCCAACTACGCGAAGAGATTAGAATCTCCAAGACTCCATCATTATCTAGATCTGCCACAGAAGGGCATGTATTTATCACATTATTGACCTCAAATGGAAAGCCGATTACATTATTTCCAGCATGATCAATCGCATATAATGTTCCTTCAGATTCAAGGTTAGAAGTAAATATAATCTCCATATCTCCATCTTGATCTAGATCAGATAAGACTGGCACATTTAATAGGTCACCCTCGTGATAATAGATCTGTTCTAAAGTCCCTTGATGGTCTAGGGTATGGACAACTCCATCGGTTGTACCAAAAACAATTTCACCATATCCATCTCCATCCAGGTCTCCTACTGAACTCGCTGTACTTATTTGGGACCCCGCATTAAATGGGAAACCATTGACATTAAGGCCCCCCATCCATTTGCCATACATTATACTGTCAGAGCTAAAATAGATTTCGCTATAATTGTTATCATCAATGTCAGTGATCGTTGGCGGAAAATCGATACTAACATCTTCGATGGGAAAACCGAGTATGCCTAAGGATACTGGAACCAGTATCTCAATATGGTTATCATAAGAATAATCTCCAGAGGTCGCAGTAAGTTCAATATTAAAAGGAATGTCTCCAAGTGAAGCACCATGATCAGATGTAAATATAAACTGTCCTGTTAGTTCTTCTCCTGTAAACAATGGGCTGCCATCCCCATTGATCTGATCACTAATTACAATAAAATTCGGGTCATGTGATGATAAAATAGCGACCACATTATTGGCAGGCTCAAACCCAATACTATTTTTAATGGTAACATGAATGGCTATTGTATCGCCAGGATTAATGAAACCATCATCCGTTTGGTAATTGATCTCATTTAGCAATAATTCAGGATATGTACATGCCAGGATCGCTCTATGTATGTTTAGCTGTCCTGCACCAACCAAGCCCTCTATCGACTGACCACCACAATTTTTTAACATATCAGGGTAAAATTCAGCAGTATCGAACACCTTTGATAGTATGGTCTCATTATCAGCCTCAGGAATCACAGATTTAACCAATGCAATTGCTCCAGCGGTCAATGGCGTTGCGTAAGAAGTACCTGTCCCTAGAGCATAGAGTGTGTCTCTGTAGGTATAAGCACAAATTATAAATTCACCAGGTGCACTAATGTCAACCGTTTCATGAACATTTGACCAACAATTAAAGCTATCATTAGCGCCCATAGCAGTAACAGATACCACATTATCATATGCTGCAGGATACCTCGGATTAAAATCTGTTGTATCGCTTATTCCACCATTATTGACCCCATTACCAGCGGCACCTAAAACAATACAACCATATTCATCATTTATAATTTGATAAAAACTCGAATCGAAACCGCTATAACCACTACTAACCCAGCTACAATTAATAATATCTGCACCCATCTGTGCCGCTGCAAGAACCGCTTCGTTTGTGTGAGTAAGCGACGAAGGTCCGTTGATGTTTTCGTTTGCATTAACGCCCATAAGTTTTACGGAGTATCCTACAGATGCTAATCCTATACCATTATTTGTCATTGCAGAGACATTCCCTGCTACCTTTGTTCCATGTACATGGTTTAGTTGAAGTGGCCATGGATCGTTATCCTCCATTGCAACATCATACCCAACAAAATTATCAACATAACCATCGCCATCATCATCTATTCCATTTTCGTCATCAGGGTCAAATGCCCATACACCATCTACTAATTCAATGACAACTCCATCGCCATCTAGGTCTTCACCTAAATTTTGCCATATGTTTCCTATCAGGTCAGGATGGCTCCATCTAAGACCAACATCAGGTATTGCAACAACGATCTCTCCATTTTCCATTTGACCGGGAATTTCACCACCCTCTACATCCCAAAGGTCAAACGCTAGGTCAGCCTTGATCTGCGAAAGACCATACAACTGATCCCAAAGAGAATCATTTGGTACATATGCAGGTTCTACTATGGGTACTTTCTCCGAAATAGATATTGCATCTAAACTAACAAATCGATGTACTAGACGATCAATATTAGTTTTTAGAACGCCAAAATGAATAACATAAAACCTATCTAGAGAGACGTATCGATTTTTATCTGTTGGACGGGCATTTGGCAACCACTGCTCTATGGTGATGGCATCCACATCTCGCATGAGATCGTTTAACTCAGAAATACTGGTGAACTCCTTATTATCTAAAACATTGAAGTCAGCGACACTATTATCAATATACACCATAAGCCTATCATCGTAATATTTGGGAACTCCTAAAAGCATGCTCATGCCCATGCAGAATAGAATATATAGTCTTATCATAATAAGATACCTCTTAGTGATTTACTTTCGGTTCTACGATTTATAATTATAATAATGTGAAATCTAATATGATTTTCGTAATTGAACTGATTTTAATACCCATAATTAGAATCATTTAAGTAAAAACTAAAAAAATACTTCAATGCGTTTATAATTTATAAAAGAATATTTAATGCTCCTTCCCCACAAATTATTTGGATAGGGTCTATTTTGTATCTACTCAATTAAATTTTTAATTGTGAAAAATAGAAGCATGGAAACAAAAAACAATCCCCAGGTGTAACCTATAATATTGAAGTAAAAGTACCACCCAACTATTGGCTCATTGTTAAATGCTTGGAAAAGTTGAAATATGATAACAATTAATGCTCCAACAAGAAAAAAAGCCAATACTGAACTCCCTATGAGGTTTTCTTCTTTTTTTGATTTGATTTCACTCTTATCCATTATCGAACGGTATTAATAAGTGAAAATTATAATATGATTTTTATATTCTAAATCAAAATTTATAGAAACATATTGCAAAATTATGAGCCATATTCATTATTAGTATTTGAAAAAGTTCATAGGAACTATTTTAAAAATTTTAGGAGGATTTTTTTATTTTTTAGCAAAATATTGTAATATTATATAAATAATTGTTGCATTTATATAATATTTTAAAATATAATTCTATTAATCAATTTATATATATATTTTTATATAAAAGTAATTTGTCAATTAAATATTTAAGGTAATATTTATGAAAATATTAAAATTATTAATCTTTGCTAACATGCTTTATGGAAACGGATTTGAAAGCAATAATTCTTACACAAGAGATCTAAAAAATATCTTTTCAACTAAACATATTAGAGAGTATATAAACTATCCAAATATAGTTAAAGATTATTCAATCTCAGGTATATCTGTTGTTGAATTTATTGTCCACAGCTCAGGTGATATTGATAATATAGAGATTATCAAATCGATTGGCGAACCGTTTGATAAAGAAATAATGATTGGACTAGAAAAAATCAAATCTGAAATATTAGTAGGTTATAAAATTTCTGAACAGTTTAAATATCGTCTTCCAATTTATTTTAAAAATTAATTTTTCAACTACGATTTATTTGCTCCATAAATAATCGTACAAGGCAAAGAACCCCACTTATGTGGGGTTCTTTGTTTATATATTAAGAGTAACCGGCTTTTTTTGTAAGTATGTTTGTAATAGCAGATAGCCTTAGTTCTATTAATAGAACTAAGGCCNATANTTNTGTACCGCGGAAAGGGCTCGAACCTTCACGCACAAAGTGCACCAGATCCTAAATCTGGCGTGTCTACCAATTCCACCACCGCGGCATAATTAAAAAAGGGTTAATAAGCTATATGGAATTTATCCTCAGATTATTTCATTAAGATCATTTTTTGATTGAGTGTCTTATTACCTGCTCTTAATTGATAGATATAGACTCCTGCACTCACGTTATTACCAGAATGATCATTACCATGCCACTCAATAGAATAGTGTCCTGCACTTTGATTCTTATTTATAAGATTTCTTATCATTCTGCCACGCATATCATAGACATCTATGGTTATATCTGACGTCAAAGCAACATCATATGATATTATAGTTGACGGATTAAAAGGGTTTGGGTAATTAGGATGTAGTGCAAAATTTGAAGGCAATGCACCATCAGAATCTAGAGATACCATGTCACCACTAAATTGACCAAAGTCATCTGCAACAATAGTCAATGGATTTGAAGTAAAATCTTCTGCATATATACTGTCTACCATGAAAACAACAGATGGATTTGATATATTTGTATTAAACTCTACTTCAATCTCCAGGATAGGACCTGAACCTGGTTCAATTCCTAATGGATTTTCCCCAGATTCAACGTAATCAAATCCAAGAAAATAAAACGATCCATCATCCGTCTCTCCCGCAGACCCATCAATCGTACCACCTGCTTCAAAGCGTCCAACTGGTGTGATATTGGTAACTGTCATAAGGTTTGGCATATCGATGATCTCAAATAATAAAAAGTTTAAGGTCTCCGTATTTTCAACATGTATCTCAAAGGTACCTGTTCCTCCAGGAGTTAATTGTCCTGAAACATTTTCTATGGTACACCCTATCTGTGGTTGGCCAATATAAAATGCATGAGGATTTCCCACTGTAACCATAGGCAGGTTATTGATATCTGCCAGTACTGGTGTGCCAACGCTTATATCAATTATTGTGCCCTCAGGTATTCCACCAAAAATTTCATATTCAACATCAAGTAAATGACCAACACCTGGCTGGATTGGATTTGTTTGATTTATGTCAACCGCTGTCACTCTGTATGAGGTACCAAGGTCAGTACCAGAGACTTCCCAGTTTTCAAGATCAAGTAATTGACTAAATGAAAAATCAACTCCATTGATAAATGGTGGGTCAGCGACAATATCAAATTCAATTGCATAGACAGGCTGGGTATTCTGAAGAAATACCGATCCAGTTGTCTGTGATCCACTGCTACCATATCCACCATAAAGGTTCAAATATTGGGTCTCGATCCCAACATCGTATGTGCCACTTTCAGAGGTCCAATTTAGTTCAACAGAACCAACATCTTGTATAGACGTGTAAGATGAATAGGAGAGGTCTATCGTTACTTGTTCTTCAGCTGTAGGATATAGAACAGCTCGACATACAGGACCATTCCCAGGGCCTAATACAACCTGATTACCGTTTGGAGTCCCGGTAATTGCAATGCTACCATCTCCTTGGTCTACAATTTCCAGCTGCCAATCCGATGTTCTCTCAGTGGAAAGAATATTGTAGCTGTTAATAAGATCTGGGTTGTCAACGATCTCAAAATAGAAGAACCCTAGGTCTGATTCATTATTTATATAAAAATCCAGAGTATCCATCTGACCTGAAAGAGAAGACCCATTATCAAACCATAGTTCGACCCACTCAACGGGTGTTGCGGATACTGTTTCTGTAGGNCCAGATTCAGTTCCATCTGGGTATATGGCCGTAACATAATAGAAATAGGTTGTACTATTTAAAACATCTTCATCAAGATAAGTAGTAACATCACTATCTACTTCAGCAAGCTCTTCAAAACCATCAAACCCGTTATTTGAACGATAAATTTTAAAAGCATCTAATTCAACTGGTCTCGTTCTAGGCATGGTTGTTTGTTCCCATGGTGTGAATGCACCTGCTGCGATGGTGGTGGGCATTCCAATGGTGAGGTTCATATTCTCGATTTCTTGAGTATTTAAATTTGATTTGATAGGCAATGCTTCTAAATAAGAACGATTCGAAACTACAAAACGACCTTCACTCACGTCAAACTGGAAAGACTCTTCAGTCCCTGTCCATCCCGTACCGATGTTTGAATATATTTCCTCGCCATCGATCTGAATCGCATATCCACCTGGTGAAAAAATTCCATCTCCCCAAGAGTCAAAGATAGTAAAAGTATAACTACCAAAGTCTAATTCAAGATCCCAAGAATATTCTGTTTGATCTTCTAGAGCAGCATCAAGGTAAGATTCAACTACATCACCCGTAACATCATCAGTTAATTGCCATGTTGTTTCAGTTGCCCACGTGTCAGTGACTATGAGTATAGTTACAGGTCGTGAAAAAATTGGTCCAATTGGAGCGTCCCAGCTCAGCAAAACCTGACCATCTAAACCATCTTCTGCATTTAGATTATTTGGCTCTTCAATGTATCCTGGACTAATTGTTACAGTCCCAGAATCTGCTCCTTCAACCCAATAGGCGCCCCCTATTCCATCTGTTATGGTCACATTTGAAAAGCTAACTCCAACGTTTGAATTATATGCATCATCATGGACCAGCATCTCCATGTTTGCTATGGGCCCAGATCCAGTTAGAATGTTTTGGTTCTCACCGCTGTACATAATGACCCTAGTGTCACCATTTTCTAATTCATTAAAGTCAATAGTGAAACCGGTAGAACGGTCTGTTGTTGTGAAACTAGTAACATCAAGGTAATTAGGGGAATCTGAAATATCAAATTGCAGACCTCCTACTGCACCTGTATTCTGAAGATTGATATCTANATATACCTGTTCTGAAACATCTCCAGTATCTGATGACGCGCTCAAATATGTTTCGGCGCCTATGATCACAGAACCATTAACAATGTCCCCATCGATCAAGTTACCATCACCATCGCTTACTGATAGGTCAAATGCTTCCAGGTCTATTATTCCAGACAATATATCGGATCCATCGTAATGTAAATTTAGGACCACTGCATCTCCGCCTGTGGGAATNTCACCTCCCATGCTATTAAAAAAGACCACCCTTCCTGACCCGTCAGTAAAAACTGTATAATCTGCACTAAAACTTTGTTCATCAACAGGACTTACACCCGAAAGGGAAATGACCGTAGGTACCGCAATAAGGTCGAATTGTAAGCCACCTACTGCATTGTCTGGGTTCATAAGAGTAACTGGTACGACGATATCTTCAGTATATCCATCTACTTGAACATCACCAATGGAGATAGTCACACTAGAGAATACTATACTACTAGCTGATAAAATTGTGAACAAAAGAGAAAAATACTTTCTCGTATACGTCATTCCTTCCTCCGAAAGTATCAAGAGTGATACGTTAGAAATATTAACAAAAAATTAAGAACCAATTACAACGAATAAAAAGTGAATTGTAATTATGTAATAATAACGATTTTAAACCGATAATTCACTCATAAATTTATTGATTAAATGCAGATATCACATCTTCATAAAGATCATCTACATGCTCAATTCCAATGGATAAACGTACAAGGTCTTTCGTCAAGCCCATCGATTCTTTTATCTCTTCAGGCACAGAAGCATGTGTCATCTCATATGGTACAGATACTAAACTCTCAACACCACCCAAACTTTCTGCAAGAGTAAATAATCTTAGTCTAGATAGAAATTCATCGCGCTTTTTAGTTGTTCCACATTTCAATGACAGCATTGAACCAAAAATAGGTTCCCCATCTGGATTTGCCTGTTGTTTTAATGCAATCTCATGCTGGTCGTGACTCTTGAGACCTGGATAAATGATAGATTCGACGGCCTCTGAGTGTTCCAGCCTCTTTGCTATCTCTTTGGCATTATCTGATTGCCTTTGAACCCTTAGCTCCATTGTCTTTGTACTCCGTAACATCAACCAACAATCAAAAGGACTTGGAACTGCACCTCCTGATTTTTGGATAAAGTATAATCTTTCAGCTAGACCTGTATCATTTGTGACCAATGCTCCCGCCAGAAGGTCACTATGGCCTCCAATAAACTTTGTTGCACTATGCATGACAATATCAGCACCAAGTTCTAAGGGGTTTTGTCCATATGGACTCATGAACGTATTATCTACAGCAAGAAGAATATTATGATCTTTACAAATTTTGGATGTGTCTTTGATATCACATAATTCTAATAATGGATTGGTTGGTGTCTCAACAAAGATCAGTTTAGTATTTTCTTTAATGGATGACCTTATTTTTCCTAATGATCTGGTGTCAACAAACTCAAAATCAATTCCATGATTGGATAATACCTCAACTGTCATCCTGTATGTCCCACCATAAACGTTTCTACCAATTATTACATGATCACCTGANGATAGAGTCTGAAAAATGGTGGTGGTCGCAGCCATACCACTAGCAAATACTAAACCATGGTTACCTTTTTCAAGTGTCGCTAGATTCTCTTCTAATCGTCTACGAGTGGGGTTCCCTCCTCGCGAATAATCAAAACCTTTATCCTTGCCGACTGCCTCTTGCTCAAAAGTAGACGTAAGATGTATTGGGGGAGCTACGGCTCCAGATTCTTTATCGGGTTCATTGCCAATATGAATAGCTCTAGTTTGAAATCTATCATCATTTTTCATATTACACCTGTGTGTATCCTTTATTGAGGTAGGTCTGCAATTTTTTATTTTTTATCTCTAACTCTTCTCCATTTGGACCCCGGACAAGGATCTTTGCATTCCTACCAACTTTTTGTTCGGCCTTAATAGGNGCACGGACTTGTTGGGGTTGGTTTCCCTTTTGAGACTGAGCCTGACCTTGGAATCCCATCCCAGTTGTTTCTTGATGGGANATCTGCACGTTTCTTACGGATGATTCTGATCTTGGGGCCTGGCCCTCCATGCCTTGTATTTGAGTTCTAAATAATCTCTGAATGGTAACTGAATTCATATCTGCCATCATTTCTTGGAACATCTTAAANCCTTCAGACTTATACTCTAATAANGGATTNTTCTGGCCGTATGCTCTCAAGTTAATGCCTTCTCTTAATTGGTCCATGGCGTAGAGATGATCNTTCCATTTTTCATCAATGGTTCGNAGGATGACAAACCTCTCAAAATCTCGAATCACATTATCAGGTACNAGAGACTCNCGCGCTTTGTAAACACTTTTTGACTGATCTAGCATCCAGTCGCCNACCTCTTCTGAAGTTAGATCGTCCTTTCCTAGATCNTNNTNAATCTTTTCCAATGAGGCATCAACCATTAAATGTGACGCAAAACGTTGCTTCAAATGATCCCAATCCCAATATTCAACGTTTCCTGCATCTGATTGCAATTCAACCTCGTCGAGTATGAAGTCATCAAGTATTTGGAAAACTCCATCAAGCATATTTTCTCCTGAAAGAGCTTGATTTCTGATATCATAAACAACTTGTCTTTGTTGGTTCATGACATCATCATACTCAAGCAGGTGCTTTCTTATACCAAAATTTCGAACCTCAACTTTTTTTTGCGCATTGGAAATGGCTCTAGTAACCATTTTGGCTGATATGACCTCACCTTCTTCAATTCCCATCCTATCCATTATAGACGCAACTCGATCTGAACTAAATAGCCTCATTAGATCGTCTTCAAGCGATAAATAAAATCTTGAAGATCCGTTATCACCTTGGCGACCACTACGTCCACGCAATTGCAGGTCAATACGCCTTGATTCATGCCTTTCAGTACCAATAATATGTAAACCACCTAACTCCTTGATGCCATCAGCCAATTTAATATCTGTTCCCCTACCTGCCATATTTGTTGCAATCGTAACAGCGCCCTTTTGTCCTGCACGTGCAACAACCTCAGCCTCGCTCTTATGTTGTTTTGCATTCAAAACATTGTGGGGAATGTTTTTCCTTTTGAGCATGCGAGAGAGGAGTTCAGATATCTCTACAGATATTGTACCAACCAATGTAGGTTGTCCTTTATGATGACATTCAGTGATCTCATCAATTGCAGCATTATATTTTTCTCTTTTGGTCTTGTAGACAAGATCTTCTCTATCATCCCTGGATATAGGTCGATGAGTAGGTATGACCGTTACATCTAATCCGTATATAGAGCTTAATTCCTCTGCCTCGGTCTCAGCCGTACCGGTCATGCCTGATAATTTGTCATAAAGGCGAAAATAATTTTGAATAGTTATAGTCGCTAAAGTCTGTGTTTCTCGCTCAATTCGAACATTTTCTTTGGCTTCAAGTGCCTGATGAAGGCCATCTGAATATCGCCTTCCTGGAAGGACACGCCCAGTGAATTCATCCACGATCATGACCTTTCCTTCTTGCAAAACGTATCCTACATCTTTTTCGTAAAGAGTATAAGCCTTTAAGAGTTGATTGAAATTGTGAATTGTTCCACTCCTCTCGGCATGAAGTTGGTGTGCTTTTTCTTTCTCCTTTTCTTTTTCAAGAGAATCAATATCATCACGTTCTTCGATCTCAAGCAATAATTCTCCTAGATCTGGAATAATGAAAGTATCTGGATCATCTGGGGATAATAAAGATCTTCCCTTTTCAGTGATGTCCATTACATGGCTCTTCTCATCTACTGCAAAGTAAAGATCATCATCTACTTCTTGCATTTTCTTATCGCGAGTGTAAATCGACTCAATATCCTGAGCCAATTTTAGCATCCCTGGCTCTTGAAATATTTTCATGACCTGTCGATTTTTAGGCATCCCACGTTGTGCCTGCAATAACTTCAGACCAGCATTATCTTCATCACCATCATCAAGATATTTTTGAGCTTCTCGGACCAAGTCCGAAACAAGAGAGGTCTGCTTTTTGACTAGTTGCTGAACTCCTGGCTTTAGTGTCGTAAAGGTCTCATCCACCGGAGCATCAATTGTACCTGAAATAATAAGCGGAGTTCGAGCCTCGTCTATAAGGACACTATCCACTTCATCCACTACAGCAAACGCATGCCCTCTTTGAACCTTTTCATCCCTCTGCAAAGCCATGTTGTCTCTTAGATAATCAAATCCAAATTCATTATTAGTACCATAGG
Source organism: Fidelibacterota bacterium (assembly GCA_002698235.1). GTDB lineage: Bacteria > Fidelibacterota > Marinisomatia > Marinisomatales > UBA1611 > NZWG01. The sequence goes on from NZWG01000056.1 coordinate 29,051, forward strand.
TAATATCACGTTGGTACATCTCCCGTCGCTTGGCATTATCCATTGAATTAAGAATGAATCCAACACTAAGACCGAGACGACGGTAGACCTCACCCATCCATTCTGCATCTCTTTGTGCGAGATAGTCATTTACAGTAATCACATGGACACCTCTACCTGTAAGCGCGTTAAGGTAGATAGGCATTGTTGCAACTAACGTTTTACCTTCACCTGTCTTCATTTCAGCAACTTTACCGTTGTGCAATATTATTGCGCCTAATAATTGTACATCATAGGGGATCATCTCCCAATTTATGTCTTGTCCTGATACCCGCCAAGCAGACCCATACATTCTCCTGCTTGTATCCTTTACCATTGCAAATGCTTCTTCCATTACCAAGCCTAGAGCACCTTGCTCTGCTTTCAATATTTCAGAGGATCTCTGCTGCTTATCCATAGTTTCAGGCAAGGACTCTTCCTTTTCTTTACGAGCATTAATAACGAACTTTTTGAGTTCATTTGTCCTTTCTATGAGATCTTCATCTGTCTTTGATGACAGGGATTCATACAATTGATTTATACGTTCAATCGTGGGAGCAAGTTTTTTTACCTCTCTATCAGATTTTGTACCAAATAATTTTGCTAATACCATACCTATTTTCTAATTGATTTCTTTTTTTTGAAAATCTTTGTATACTGCATCTAGAATGCCATTAATGAAACTTGGACTCTCATCCGTACTATAAACCTTTGATATCTCCACCATCTCACTTATGGAGACTTTAGGAGGGACTTCTTCTATAAAAAATATTTCACATATTCCCATTCGAAGTAATAATCGGTCTACTTGGGCTACTCGACTGAATTCCCAGTTTTGAAGATGTAATTTAATTAGGTCATCTGCCCAACCAACATTGTCTATCACGCAGAAATAGAGGATCTCAATAAATTCAGAATTTTTCTTTCGATTTGGGTTTGAATCTAAAACACGATCAAGTACAAGTTTTGGTTTCTCTTCAGAGTATTCTTGAGCGAACAAAGCTTCTAGCACTCCTTCTCTTGCATTCCTCCTTGGATGAAGATTAGACACTATCACGCTTCCCCATTACATTCTTTTTTGGAAGGTATACATTTTTCAGTTTAGATACATCAGAGATTCTTTTCTTCGCTACTTTCGAGGCAGCCATGTGCGTGGTAACATTATCGTCTTCAGATTCCTGATATATTTTCATTAGGGTATCATAAATACCCTCCTTAGCCTGAGTAAATGCACGTTCTCTATTGTAACCCTCTATCTCATTAGCAACATTAATTAGGCCTCCTGCATTAATCGCATAATCAGGAGCATATAAGATGCCTCTATCCTTCAACATTTGGGCATGTATATCTTCTTTTTTTAATTGGTTATTTGCAGCACCAGCAACAATCGAGCACTTTAGTTTTGGAATCGTATCATTATTTAATGTTGCTCCAAGGGCACAAGGAGCATATATGTCAATTTCTGCATCATATATCTCATCCATTTCTATCACATGAGCTCCAAATTCATCCACTACTCGCTTTATTGATTCGTTATGTATATCGGTTACAAATAATTTTGCACCTTCTCTGTGTAAATACCTGCAAAGATGATATCCAACATGTCCAAGCCCCTGAACTCCTACCTTAAGATCGTACAATGAATCATTACCTAGCTGCTTTTTAACAGTCGCTTTAATTCCTGAGCAAGTTCCTAATGCTGTAACCNGTGACGGATCTCCACTACCACCTAATGCACGTGAGATACCCGTAACATATCTAGTCTCCATCCTAACCCATTCCATATNCTTGACGCTTGTNCCAACATCTTCTGCNGTAATATATCTTCCCGCTAAACCCTGAACAAATCTNCCAAANGANCGAAATAAGATCTCATTCTTNTCTATTTTTGAATCACCAATTATNACNGCCTTNCCACCACCTAGATTAAGNCCTGCAATTGCGGCTTTGTAACTCATACCCCTGGAAAGACGTAATACATCNTTTAANGCATCTGCCTCAGATTCATATTTCCACATTCTACATCCGCCTANTGCAGGGCCTATAGTTGTGTTATGAACAGCTATNATGGCTTTTAAGCCCGTTTCNTTATCATTGCAAAATACGACTTCCTCATGTCCNCTATTTTGCATATTCTCAAAAACAGATAGCAAATTCAGGCCCCTAAACCTCTTCAGCAATAGTTTTCAGCCATCCAAANGGATCACTAATTTCTTGCCGCTGCAATGCCGTAAGAGTTTCTTTGCATTTTTTAGCTATTGGNCCAATATCAGAGTAANCAAATTCATAAATTTTATTTTTAAATGTAATTTGACCCACAGGCGCNACTANAACTGCTGTACCAGTACAAAAAACTTCATCAGCCTCAAGCATGTCTTTCAGTAAAATATCTGTCTCTTCGACTTGAATGTCCAGAATCTCCGAAGCAATTCTGCANACTGAATTCCTAGTNACTCCGTCTAATATTGAGCCACTTAATTTTGGTGTCTTAAGTACACCGTCTTTACAAATGAATAAGTTNGCAGAGCCNAGTTCTTCAATTCGTTCNCCATCAATAGAATCCAAGTANATGACTTCGTCAAAACCTTGCTTTTTTGCCATGGTCAATGGATATAAAGAAGCTGAATAATTACCTATTGCTTTAGCATTTCCAATTCCTCTTGGAGCCGCACGATGGTAGTCAGTTTCAACTTTTAGANTGAGTGGCCTCATGCCTTTTTTAAAGTAAGNGCCAACNGGTGAGACAAAAACNATAAAAGTATAATCAGAAACAGCTTTCACCCCTAANGCNGGAGCNGTGCCCCAAACAATTGGNCTAACATAGAGACTGCCTTTACCATAAGGAGGAATNTAATCTATATTATCTTTTACAGTTTTAGTGACAGCATNAATAAAAAAATCAGAATTCATCTCNGGNATACACANGCGCTTNGTCGACCATGCCATTCTTTTTGCATTGCGCTGGATTCGAAATAGAACAATGTTGTCCTTACTAGTATGGTATGCTTTTGTACCTTCAAAGACCCCTTGTCCATAGTTTAANACACCAGCAGCTGGTGATAATTCAATATTGCCATAAGGTATTAATGAACCATTGGTCCATTCACCATCTAGAGGGCAATTTGCAACAAACATACTTCTAGTTTNAATNGGGTCAAACCCAAGAGTNTCCCAATCTATATNTTTTTTCTTTAACATCATTTTAATAATTCTCTGCTTATTACCAATTTCTGAATTTCTGATGTNCCCTCATATATTTCTGTTATCTTTGCATCGCGCATCAATCTTTCTACGCCATATTCTTGCATATAACCATAACCACCATGAATCTGTACACAGTCAGTAGCTGCTGTCATAGCAGTAGTAGAAGCAAACAACTTTGCCATTGAGCTTTCTTTGCTGAANTCCTTTCCTTGNTCTTTTTTTATAGCTGCCTTCCAAACCAATAATCGCGCTGCATCAATATTCGTTGCCATGTCTGCAACCTTATTTTGTATAGCGCCAAATTTACTTATGGACTGNCCAAACTGCTCTCTGTCCTTAGAATAACTTATTGCTTTCTCAAGCGCAGACCTCGCTAGCCCAATTGATTGAGCNGCAATCCCTATTCTTCCACCACCTAATGCTTTCATGGCAATTGANAAACCCTGCCCCAAACTACCAATTAGATTTTTTTCTGNTATCTTACAGTCATCAAAATAAAGTTCACAGGTATCTGATGCTCTTATACCTAGNTTATTTTCTTTTTTCCCAACTGTAAGACCTGGGGTACCTTTCTCGATAATGAATGCAGATATGCCTTTTGAGCCTNCTCCCTTTTCTGTTTTACAAAANAAGATGATAAAATCGCTATTTTCGCCACTTGTTACCCAGTTCTTTACGCCATTAATTNTGAATTCATCTCCATTTCTTTCTGCATAGGTNCTCATATTACTTGCATCAGATCCAGACTGAGGCTCACTTAGGCTATATGCTCCTAATTTCGCACCGGATGCTAATGGCTTTAGATATTGAGCTTTTTGTAAATCGTTGCCCCAATCCAATAGAACCTGACANACCAANGAATTATTAACNGACATTATAGTAGATGTTGCCAACTCGACTGCTGCNATCTCTTCAACGGCAATAACATAAGAAATAGCATCAAGGTCAGACCCTCCCCATTCTTCAGGNANCATCATACCCATNAAACCCAATTCTCCCATCGCTTTTATCTCATCATNTGGAAATTTTTGTTTCTCATCGCGCTCCATAACNCCAGGTAACAAATGTTTAGTAGCAAAATCTNTTGCTGTATCTTTTATCAATTCTTGNTCAGGAGATAATGTAAGATCAATCATGTCTTTGTANAATTANTGCTGAAGCTTCNCCCCCTCCAATACAAAGGGTTGCAAGGCCAAGTTTTGAATCTGTNCTCNCCATNCCATTTATTAGGGTAGTAAGAATTCTTGCTCCAGAAGCGCCAATAGGNTGCCCCAATGCTACTGCTCCACCATAAATATTCACTTTTTCCNTATTAAGATTAAAATCCTCGATTGCAGCCATGGAAACNACAGAAAAAGCTTCNTTGATCTCCCAGAGATCTATATNATCTGAATTAAGATCNNATTTGTTCAATAATGCTTCTATAGCTTTGCCAGGAGCAGTAGTAAACCACTCTGGNTCATGAGCTGAAGACAAATGACCTAAGATTGANCCTAATGGTTTGATACCTAACTCTTTTGCTTTTTGCTCTTCCATTACCAACAGTGCAGCAGCNCCATCATTTAGTTTTGATGCATTGCCCGCTGTAATTGTACCAGAGCTTTCAAATGCAGGTCTCAATTTTGNGATCTTTTCGAATATGACGTTTGTAGGTTCCTCATCTTTTTCTATTNNAATGGAGCCTCCTCCTCTNTTTGGTACTTCTACAGGGACTATNTCAGTATTNAATATGCCTNTTTCNATNGCCGATATTGATCTATTATAGGAANCAATNGCGTATTCATCNTGAGANTCTCTAGTGTAATTACGATCTATTGCAAGCATCTCGGCACAATTACCCATATGCTTATCATTATATACGTCCCAGAGTCCATCATGTATCATGCTGTCAATGAANTTACCATGGCCNAACCGCTTACCTGATCTTATATCTTGTATCAGNTGTGGCGCGTTAGACATACTTTCCATTCCACCTGCAACTANAATATCTGCATCACCACNNCTTACCGCTTGGTCAGCTANCATGACNGCTTTTAAACCAGAACCACACATTTTATTTATGGTTAAAGATTCAACAGAATTAGAACAGCCACTCTTTAATGTGGCTTGTCTTGCTGGNGCCTGTCCTTGACCTGCAGACAAGACATTACCCATGATTACCTCATCAACNNGATGAGTTTCAACTTTTGCATCGTCCAATANANTCTTAATGACNATGGCTCCAAGGTCGGATGCAGACAANGGTGAAAGTCCACCTTGAAAAGCTCCAATTGGAGTACGTTTTGCCGCAACTATTACNGATTTTCGCTGCATGGTTTTTGTATAAAAAGCATATATGAAATNGGCGAGAAATTAAGGTTATTTTTTANNTTTAATTGAAATTTTAAAAATGGAATNATANACTCANGTAAAAATTAAAGATCACTCTTTATCGTAAGCCTGAATAATTTTTTTAACTAGTGGATGTCTAACGATATCTTTTTCATCTAACATCACAAATCCAATCCCATCAACACCTCTGAGAATTTTAGAGGCCTGTANTANACCTGAAGTTTTATGATCTTGAAGATCNACTTGGGTAATATCTCCTGTGATGATAGCNCTTGAACCAACTCCAAGCCTAGTTAGAAACATTTTCATTTGAAGTGCAGTAGCATTTTGAGCTTCATCTAAGATCATNTATGCGTTGTCCAANGTTCTGCCTCTCATGTATGCAAGCGGAACTACTTCGATAACCTTATTCTCTAGATAGCGGTGTAGTTTAGAATCTGAATAAAGTCTATGCAGTGAGTCATAGAGTGGAGCAAGATATGGGTCCACCTTATCTTTAAGATCTCCTGGCAAAAAGCCCAAACTCTCTCCTGCTTCAACCGCTGGTCTGCAAAGAATTATACGATCAACCTCATTAGAATCCAATGCGGCCAATGCAAATGCGACCGATAAAAATGTCTTCCCTGTCCCAGCGGGTCCAATACTGAAAACAACATCATTATTTTTAACGATATTTAAATAGTGATGTTGTCCTTTAGTTTTTGGACCAACCGCACCTTTTTTACCATAATATATGGTGGAGTCTGATATCTTTCCACTCCCATTGGTTCCATTTGAGTTTGTTTTTGATAAAGTAATTAATTGCTGAATGTCCATTACATTCAAATTCCCTCTTGCACTTAATGTTTGCATCATTTCATGCAANACCTCATACGCTTGAACAACATCTAATTCTTCACCGTGGATTTTAATTACATCACCTCTTGCAATAATCTTGGCTGGAATCAATTCTTCAATGAGCTTGATATTAACATCTCCAACGCCCAACAACGCAGTTGGATCAATTGTTTTTAATTCAATGATCTTTTCCAATCTCGTATATATCCTTTAATTTTAAGACGTAAAATATAACAGTTAGAATGACCTTATACTTAAAACAAAAATTTTCAACAGTCTTACTTTTGTTATTGATAGCAATTTTTATTAATTGCGCAGGTAGTGATATTGAAATCAAAGAAAGTAAAAAGATATTTAATGAATTATCCTCNCAAACCAATACGTATTGGAATCAACGAACAGATTCAAAATCTCTCGATAAAGCTGAGAACCTCGTTCTAAAAATTTTACAAGATAATCCAATTGATTTTGAAAATAAGGTCATGCTCGCAAAAATAAGATTTACTAAAACCTTTTTCNTACCGTCTGATCTGGCTAAACAGAGTTCATTATTTTTCGAAGCAACAGAAATTTGTAAAGAAGCAGTAATGCAGCACCCAGACTTTATGCTCCTGCTTAATGAATCCGATGGTGATAGTACAGTAAAACTATTTACATGTCTGAATAATGCACCAAAATCCTTATTACCCGGACTATATTGGTGGGGAAAGAACCTCGCGCATTATTTAAATACTAGACCTGTCATAGAAAGATTAAACAATCGTGAACTACTGGAAGTGATNATGAATAGGGTCCTTACTCTCGATCCAGATTTCCATTATGGAGGGGNATATCGATTCTTTGGAATGTTATANAGTAAAATTCCTGGTTTGGACATTAAACANTCATATTCTTATTTTGAACAAGCGATAAAATCAAACCCGCACTATTTAGCCAANAGTGTGTTNTTAGCAGAATACTACCATCAAAAGGCNGGGAATCGAGAACAGTTCAACNCACTTTTAACTANTGTTTTAGATATCAACCTTACCTTGCATCCAGAAGTAATGAATGATAATTGGTTCTATCAACAAAAAGCACAAATTCTTTTAAATAATGAATCCTCACTCTTTGAGTGATGAAAATTAAAAGTGANAACTAAACTTAAATTATTCAATTATATATAGAGACATATCAATGATGAAAATATTACTTATATTCTTTTTATTTAGTACTCTTAGCGCAGATGAATCCAATTCTTTATTAATGGCAACCGCTGCATTAAATGCAGGTATGTATGAAGAGGCCTTAACACATATAAAAAGAGCAAAATTAAGTGACCCAACTAGTCCAGAGGTATATCAAATGAAAGCCTTTCTCCATGAAGCNCTTAATCAACCTAAAGAGGCATTGCAGGCATGGAGCAATTGCCTGAAATATTCTAAAAGTAAAAAAATAAAAGAACAGGCCCGGAATCATATAAATATATTATCTGAAGAACAATGAGTAAGAAAAATGCAATCTTAGTCTTAATGTTGTTTTCTTGCTGGTCTGGACCAGAAAATCCTGCTGTCCAAGCAAAATATGATTTTAATGATGTTGAGAAATTATTTATAAATAGTATATCTGATCATTCAAATATGCTAGGCTCAGGAGCAATGATCACAAATAGCTTAACCCATAATTTTTTAAAATATGGTTATGCAGTAAATGCGTCGAATCACAGTTTATTAGAAGTTCAGATTGATCAAGGAAAAAATTCATTAGAACTACATTGCATCATTACAGAATTTACCGATTCTGAAATGATAGTGGTACCTTATAGACATGAGGACCGTGGATATACAAAGACTGTGGTTCAACAAACTTCAGATATAGATCAACAAGAAGAAAAATCTAAATCCTCGCAATTACAAACCTCAACAACTACAACTCATGCGGGTAAGGTAAGGGAAGGTAATATGGTTGAATATACCCACAGTAAAGTAGGGGTCATGTTGAAAATGATTGACAAAAGATCTGGAGATTTGGTGTGGTCTAATTCATATTGGTATAGTGGTTTAGAGTTACAGCGGACTATTGATCTCTGTCTTAAAAATAGCATAATACAAATAAATAAATTATTTCAATAAGGCTATTCTGTAAATTGATATTCAACTATTTTATTAAAGTATTTATTTCTTCTGGAATTATTGTAATTGTTTCAGAGATTTCAAAGAGAAGCACATTAATTGGTGGACTATTGGCATCCATTCCTTTGATTTCTGTTCTATCGATGATATGGCTTTATCTTGATACAAATGATACCGAAAAAGTTAAAGCTCTATCCAATAGCATTCTTTGGATGGTAATCCCATCAATGGCCCTATTCATTTCACTTCCAATCATGATCAACAATGGCCTTAATTTCTACCTCAGCCTTTTATTATCGGTTTTTATCACAGTCTTATGCTATAGCTTGGCCATANTTATATTAGGTTATTTTGGAATCAAAATTTAATTTCAATAAAGTATCCATAACCCATCTATTCGATGAATGAATCAATAACATTCATACCATTTTCACGACTTTTAATAATTTTCATTCCTGTTGGACTGCTTATCTTTATTCTACACTCTTGGTATCTTGATTGGAAAAATTCTTTATACGCTATATTTCGAATGTTAATCCAATTAATGATCATAGGGTATTTTTTAACGTATATATTTTTATCAGATAATGTATTTATTATCCTTACCATTTTNATCTCAATGGTCCTTATAGCAAGTTGGATNGCCTTAGGNNCTGTNTCTGAAGATAGATNNATATCNNTAAAGTACGCATTTATTTCAATTATGNTTGGTGGNGGTCTAACACTATTATTNGTAACTCAATTCGTATTNAAATTNGANCCNTGGTACATGCCCAGATATATGATTCCTATCGCAGGTATGATATTTGCAAGTTCAATGAATGGTGTNAGTCTAGCTGCCGAAAGGTTAAAAGCAGAATTAGAAAGAAATATAAATCACGATAAAGCNAAAGGCATNGCCCTTANAGCATCATTGATTCCTATAACAAATTCATTATTTGCAGTTGGTCTTGTATCTTTACCTGGAATGATGACTGGGCAAATATTATCAGGGATATCACCNCACNTAGCTGTGCGTTANCAAATAATGGTCATGTGTATGATNTTTAGCGCTGTAGGTNTATCCTCATATTTNTTTTTGAGAATGTTCAAGCCTAACAAGGACTAGANACCTAATCCTCCATTATTTTTTTATNTTAATGCTTAATTCATCCAATTGAGAATTACTAACTGAACTCGGACTTTCATCCATAAGGGATGACGCAGAGGTAGTTTTTGGAAAAGCTATAACATCTCTNATGTTATCNGTACCNGCNANAAGCATNACAAGTCNATCNAAACCAAATGCAATTCCCCCATGTGGAGGAGCGCCATAGGAAAGAGCCTCTACTAAAAACCCAAATTTCTCAATTGCTTCTTCTCTAGTTAGTCCAAGCAACGAAAATACTTTTTCTTGTATTTTATGAGAATGTATTCTAATTGAACCACCTGCAATTTCATATCCATTCATTGTCAAATCATATCCTCNNCTAAGAGCNTTTGAAGGGTCCGAATCTAGAAGGTCGATGTCTTCCATTCTTGGTGCNGTAAATGGATGATGCATTGCAATATGGCGTTCATTTTCTTCATCATATTCAAACATGGGNAATTCTGTTATCCAAACTGGAGAAAATTTATTTTTATCNATTAGATCTTCCCTAGCTGCTATTTCNNTNCTTAGANACCCNAATGCATTTAATACAACTTTTGATTTATCTCCTATCATAAAAAGAATATCACCATCTTCTATTGCTAAAGNACTTTTTATTTTTTCATGCAAATCAGTAGAGAAAAANTTTGAAATACCTCCTTCGAATCCATCATTATTTGATTTCATCCATGCCAATCCTTTGGCTTTATACTTTTTAACNAGTTCTGTTAAATCATCAATAGTCTTTCTTGAATATTTTGCTCCGCCTTTTATAACNATNCCTTTTACTCTTTCGACTGAATTGAAGGCNTTGAATTCAGAGAGATCNGTAAACTTCTTAAGATCAACTAGTTTAAGCTCATACCTNAGATCAGGTTTATCTGACCCATAGGTCTCCATTGCATNCNTATAGGTCATTCTTNGAAAAGAATNAGGAAGGTCAATTTCAGCTACATTTNCGAANACATGACGCGTTAACCCCTCCATATATGAAAAAATATCTTCTTCATCTACAAAGGACATTTCTATATCTATTTGTGTGAATTCAGGTTGCCTATCTGCCCTGAGATCTTCATCCCTAAAACATTTAACGATTTGAAAATAACGATCNTATCCGGATATCATTAGAATCTGCTTGTATATCTGCGGTGATTGGGGTAACGCATAAAACTTCCCTTGATGGACCCTACTTGGTACTAAGTAGTCCCTAGCACCCTCAGGTGTAGACTTCATTAATACAGGCGTCTCAACCTCAACAAATTTATTTTCTGATAAATAAGACCTTGTTGCCTGATATGTCTTATGACGTATCATTAAATTTTGTTGGAGTTCCTCCATTCTTAACTCAAGATAACGATATTTCAATCTTAGATTTTCTTCTGCATTAGAGCGATCATTAAGCATAAATGGTAAGGGCGCTGATTCATTAAGCATGATGAATTCAGAAACTAGAATCTCTATCTCTCCAGTAGCTAAATTTGGATTGATAGCAGATTCAATCCTTGAACGTACAATACCTTTTATAGACAATACATCTTCCATAGATATTTTTTTTATAATTTCAAAATCACCTGCATACTCATCGGCATCAAATACAATTTGTGTCTTACCATACCTATCACGCAAATCGATAAAAACAACCTGCCCATGTAGCCGGACTTTATTGACCCAACCATTTAATACTATGGTATTGCCTATATCAGAGGAACGAATATCCCCACAGTTATGTGTACGTTTAAACATTGTTAGTTAAAATTATGCATAAAAAAACCGCCTGTAAATTACAAGCGGTTGAGATGTATTTAGATGTATTAATAATTATCTTTTTGATACTCTCAATCGATTTAAAGCACGAACCAGAGATGCCTCAATCCTTGCTACATTCATTTCTGAATTTTGGTCTGTTTTTCTTTTCTGAGCTCTTTTCAATGACTCGTTTGCACGACCTTCATCAATCTCGTTTGATCTTTCAAGAGATTCTACAAGTATTTTGACTGAATTATTTACTATTTCAGCAAATCCACCACCTGTTGAATAGTAGTTATCTTTACCATTTTGAGTAATCTTAATCTCGCCAATTGATAGTGCGAAGATTCCATCTCGATGTTTACTCATTACGCCAAACGATCCATCCAATCCCGGACAGCGCAAATAACTAACTTCTTTAAGATTTAAGTCTTTAATCGGGGTTACAATCTCTACATCATATGAGATCATTATGCAGCTGACTTTTTATGTTTTTCTATGGCTTCATCAATAGTCCCAACATAGGCGAATGCATTTTCTGGTAGTTCATCAACTTCACCTTTTAGAATAGCATCAAANCCAGATACTGTATCTTCTANGCTGACATATCTACCTGGTGTTCCGGTGAACTGCTCTGCAACAAAGAATGGTTGAGACATAAATTTTTGGATTTTTCGAGCTCTTGATACNNTTAGCTTATCAGCATCTGATAATTCATCCATTCCAAGTATTGCAATGATATCCTGCAGTTCTTTATACTGTTGCAAAACAGATTGAACATTTCTTGCAACNCTNTAATGTTTTTCACCAATGATNCTTGGATCTAATATTCTTGAAGTNGAGGCCAACGGATCGACNGCTGGNTAAATTCCAAGCTCAGCTATCTTTCTCTCTANGACACTAGTTGCATCCAAATGAGCAAATGCAGTAGCAGGTGCAGGATCTGTAAGGTCATCAGCTGGAACATAAACTGCCTGAACCGATGTTATCGAACCTTTTTTTGTTGATGTAATTCGCTCTTGCAGATCTCCCATTTCGGTAGACAATGTAGGTTGGTAACCAACAGCGGAAGGCATACGACCTAATAGTGCAGAAACTTCTGAACCTGCTTGGGTAAAACGAAAAATATTATCAATGAAAAGTAGAACATCTCTTCCCTCGTCATCTCTAAAAAATTCCGCCATTGCCAAGCCACTTAGTGCAACACGTAAGCGAGCACCAGGGGGTTCATTCATTTGACCAAATACCATAGTGGTCTTGTCGATAACCCCTGATTCAGTCATTTCTGCATAAAGGTCATTCCCTTCTCGTGTTCTCTCACCTACTCCAGCAAACACTGAATAACCTCCATGCTCTGTTGCAATATTTCTAATCAGTTCTTGGATCAATACTGTTTTTCCTACACCAGCACCACCAAAAAGGCCTGTCTTTCCTCCACGAGTATAAGGCTCCATTAGATCAACTACTTTAATACCTGTAACGAGAGCTTCAGTAGAAGTTGCAAGATCTTCATGTTTTGGTGCCGGACGATGAATTGGATTTCTTTTTTCAGTTTCACAATCACCTTTTTGGTCAATGGTATTTCCTAAAACATCAAATAAACGACCTAAGGTCTTTTCTCCAACTGGTACAGATATTGGTTCGCCGGTATCTTCAACAACATGCCCACGGACCAATCCATCTGTAGAGTCCATTGCAACCGTTCGGACAACTGAGTCTCCCAAATGCTGCGCTACCTCGAGAACAAGGATTCCTTCATCTCCTCTATCAACAGATAAAGCATTATAAATATCTGGCAAATGACCGCCTTCGAATACAACGTCTACTACTGCGCCCATTACTTGTGAGATTTTTCCATTTTTTGACATAATTTGGATGTCCTTTTATTATCCTAGAGCCTCAGCTCCACCAACAATCTCTAACATTTCAGTAGTGATTGCAGCTTGCCTTGCCTTATTAAATTGTAACGTTAGATCTTTAATCATATCCTGAGCATTTGAAGTCGCATTTTCCATAGATAGCATGCGGGCTGCCTGCTCACTTGCATATGATTCTAATAAATATTTCCACATTTGAACATTTAAATGCCTCGGAATAAGTGTTGCAACTAGTTCGTCTTTTGAAGGCTCATATAAACGATCGGACTTTGTCACCCCATCAGCTTCATATGCAAGAGGTAAAAGTGTCTCAGACTTTGCTTCCTGTTGTGCTATGTTGACAAAAAAGTTGTATACTACGTGAATCTCGTCAACGGCTCCGCTTGTGAAGTGATCAATGATACTTCTTCCGATCGTAATTGCACTTTCAAATTCCATATCTGCCCAAAAATCAATATGACTGTTTATGACATTATAGTTTCTGTAAGTGAAATGGTCACGTGCTTTTTTACCTATGCAGAAGATATCAACGCGGTCTTTTCCAAAATCATCTATCTCTTTCTGTGCAACTTTTAAAAGATTGGAGTTGAATGCACCAGCTAAACCCCTATCAGCACAAACAACAACGTAAGCTTTGCGTTTTATATCTCTAATATCCAAAAGTGGCATCTTCTCTCTATCAGTATCTGGCAATAAATGCTCAATGATTTCTGATAATGAGTTGGTGTACGGTCGAGCTTGCTCCATCCGCTCTTGAGCCTTTCGCATTTTAGCTGCAGCAACCATTTTCATTGCTTTGGTCACTTTTTGGATACTTTTAACCGACTTAATTCGATCTCGTATGTCCTTTAAGTTTGCCATCGAATCTAGACTTTAAATCCTACCTTATAGTCAGATATAGCTTTTTCGAGTTTCTCTGCTGTCGCATCTGAGATACTGCCCTCACTTATTATAGAAGCAAGACTATCCGAAGCATTCGCATCAAGATACTCAAATAAACCAGCCTCAAAATCAGAGACTTGTTCAACATCTAGATCGTCAAGATGACCTTTTGAAGCGGCAAATATAATTGCGATTTGTTTTTCAACATCCATTGGAACATACTGATTCTGTTTAAGTATCTCAACCATTCGCTCACCCCTTGTCAATTGAAGCAGAGTTGCTTTATCAAGATCGGAACCGAACTTTGCAAAAGCTTCTAGCTCCCTGAATTGTGCTAGATCTAAACGCAGAGTTCCAGCAACTGATTTCATTGCTTTGATCTGCGCGTTCCCACCTACTCTAGATACCGATAACCCTACGTCAATTGCAGGTCTTATACCTGAATTAAATAGGTTGGTCTCTAAATAGATTTGGCCATCGGTGATAGAGATAACATTCGTAGGAATATAGGCTGAAACATCGCCTTCCTGCGTTTCAATGATTGGTAAGGCGGTTAACGAGCCACCTCCAAGGTCTTTGGAGAGTTTTGATGCGCGCTCTAATAAACGACTATGAAGATAAAAAACGTCACCTGGAAATGCTTCTCTGCCNGGAGGTCTACGAAGGACTAGAGACATTTGACGGTAAGCAACTGCCTGTTTGGATAGATCATCATAAACTATTAATCCATGCTTTCCATTGTCCCTAAAATATTCACCCATTGCAGCACCAGCATATGGTGCAATATACTGCATTGGAGCGGGATCAGATGCATTTGCAGCAACAACGGTAGTGTATTCCATAGCTCCATTACTTTCTAACTCTTTGACCAATGCAGCAACTGTTGAAGCTTTTTGACCAATTGCGACATAGATACAATAGACTGGATCATCGGTCTTATGAGTGTATTTCTGATTAATTATAGCATCGATGGCAACTGCTGTTTTACCAGTTTGTCTGTCACCGATGATCAGCTCTCTCTGTCCTCTTCCAATAGGAATCATACTATCGACAGCCTTGATACCTGTCTGCAATGGCTCATTTACTGGGGACCGAGCCATAACTCCCAATGCCTTTCTTTCAATGGGCAAGGAGTGCTCAGTATCAATAGGCCCTTTACCATCAATAGGTTGACCAAGCGGGTTAACAACCCTACCTAGCATTGCATCTCCTACGGGAACCTCTACAACGCGACCCGTTCTTTTAGCAAGNTCACCTTCNTTTACAAGNCGAGATTCTCCAAAGAGCACAAGCCCAACATTATCCTCTTCAAGATTCAGTGCCATACCAAATACACCATTTGGCAGTTCAACTAGTTCAGAACTCATTACATTTTCAAGGCCTGAAACACGGGCAACACCATCACCCACTTCAAGCACNTCTCCTACTTCTGAGATATCAACCGAGCCATCATGTTTNTCAATCTGGTCTCTAAGTAGTTGCGTTAATTGATCAGTTTTTATTTCCATAATTTCCTAAGGTATTAAATCTGCAGAAGTTCAGATCGAAGTATCTGCAATTGGTTTTGAATAGAAGCATCCAAAAAAGTATTTTCAATTCGAAGTTTAATACCGCCAATTATGGCGGGATCTACTTCAATAGACAATTCAGTTTGCTTGCCAAGAATTTTGTCAAGCGAAGTCTTCAAGGAGTCTAACTGTGAATGATCCATATCCTTGGCAACAACTCCTTTGACCTCAATAATATTCTTCTTTTCTCTATACATTGAATTAAAAAGAAAAACTATTTTATTGAGGTTTTTAGGGGCATTACTACCACTAAGATGAGATACAATTTCATTGACTAAAAAATGTCCAGAGTCACCTAAAACTGTATTCAAGATCTCAGACTTTGATTGCCTTTTTATCTTTTTGGATTGCACGAATACACGAAAATGACCACTCTCAATGACAATCCCATTGATTAGAAAAAGAGCATCCTTAACTTTTTCAAGCATATTGCTGTCATCTGCAACATTGAATAATCCAGTCGCAAGGACTTTTGGATTCATTTTAGGCTTCATGCTCTCTCAAATTCACAATGGATTTCTCAATTAGTTCTTGGTTATCTTCAACTGATAAGTTTTTCCCAATAACCTTCTCTGCTACAGACATAGTAAGCGTTACAACTTCCTGCCTAATTTCAGAGATGGCCTTATCTTTCTCAACCTGAATTTGAGCACTTGCTTCTTCCTTGACCTTTTTTACGTCTTCTTCAGCCTGGGATCGAATATCTGCTTTTACCTTTTCTGCAGATGCTTTAGCCTCGGATCTAATTTCTTGAGCCTCTGAGCGAGCCTCGGCGATAATCTTTTCAGACTCATCATTCAACTGTTCTAGTTCACTTTTAGCTTTCTTAGCATTTTCGATTGAGGACTGAATATCATTTTCTCGACTTTCCAAGGCACTTAGAAGAGGTTTCCAAGCAAACTTTGCCAAGACAGAGCATAACACCAAGAATGTGATAATGGTCCATATGAATAGGCCTGGATCTAATTGCACCAGTGGATTTGGCGTACCACCATGTGCTTCCTTTGAAGAGACTAAGGTAGTTTCGTGATGACTATCGCTTGAATTGCCTTTTTTATTATCCATAAATGGAGATCAATTATAGGATGAGCATTAAGAAAGTAAATACTTCTGCCAAGATTGCAACACCTTCAAGAAGAAACAGAGGCAAGTTCACTGCACCTGTGATCTTATCTGCTGCTTCTGGTTGACGTGCAATACTTTCAGCCGCAGCGGCTGCAAATTTTCCGATCCCAAGGCCTGCACCTAATACGATCAAACCCATTCCAATAGGGATAAGTGTAGTTGCTGTCATTATTATTTCCTTTTTTTATTTATTTAATGATGTACGTGAATTGCCATACCTATGAACACGGCAGTTAACAATGTAAAAACATATGCCTGAACGAGCACAACAATAATTTCTAAACCGGCTATGGCAGCAGCCATTGGAACTGCGACTAGTGAAACACCAATCCCTGCTGCTGCACTACTAAACATTTCTCCAAAAATAGCCATCAGTGAGAGGAGCGCTAGCAATGCTATGTGGCCTCCAGTCATATTAGCTGCCAGACGCATGGTCAATGCAAATGGCTTTACGAATAATCCCATGACCTCAATGGGAATTAAAATGATATAAACTGGCCATGCAAGACCGTGAGGAACAAGATTTTTCCAATGTTGAGTAAACCCATGAGCCATAATTCCAGCNGTCATTATTGAAAAAAAGGTTATAGTTGCTAAAGCGCCAGTAACATTAAAATTTCCTGTAGCGGTAACACCACCATGAAGCATTCCGTTGATGACATTATGTGAATCAGAATATGGAATANCAAGTATANAACGATTGATAAGACCTAAAACATCAAATATTGGAACCATTCCTATCCCATTCGCAAATAAAATGAAGAAGAAGAATGTAAGCAAGACCGGTGCCCAGGTCATAACCCATTTCTGTCCTAGGTTTGGTATGGCAATAGAATCTCTGATGAACTTTACTATAGCTTCGATTGCATTCATCCATCCAGAGGGTACCATGCTACCACTGGATAAATACTTTCTAACTGGAATTATTATCGAGATTGAGACGATAAAAGCAACAAGCCACAACATAAGAACATGTTTTGTGACGGAAAAATTAATACCATAAACCGTAGGTAAATGTATAATCGGATGTGCAAGTTCAGAATTTGAAACATGGCTTATTATATTGGGACCAACTTTTTCCATTACGGATGTGGTTGTATGACTGGCTTCTGGTGCGCTCATTGCTCTGGACTCTTGACTTTAGATATTTATATGTATTTGTAAAATATTTATTATAATGACCGCTTTGTTTACGTAAAGCCCTATAAAAAAGCGAGGAAAAATACAAATGAAATGAATGGCCATAAAAGTATAATATTTAATTAAAAATAAATTTTAATTCCTATTGCTTGTTGCTGTCTTAATGAGATGATAAAATCCTATAAGGAGGCCTAAGAAAACACCGATAAGAATCCCAAGGGGAGACGAATCATAATGATTATCAATATTCCAGCCAATATATGTGAAAATTAGGATTGAAAAGATAAGACCATATGATGCTGTCGCAGCAGGNCCAGACTGCCTAACAATATTTTGNAATGACCCAAGATAAGTGGTTAACTCAATTTTCTTTTTAAACTTTTCTTTCTGNTTGGCAGACAATCTAAAGCTCTACCTTACTCATCTTGAACGATTAAATCACATTTGCCTTCAAATTTAGCACCATCCTCGATNAGNAATTTCCTNTAGATAATGTCACCTTTCAGTTCACATGCTTTACCAAGAACGACTTGCCCACTCGAGCGAATATTACCTGTTACGCTACCACCAATACGAATATCACTCCCAACTATGTNCCCTTCAACTTTTGCACTTTGAGCAACTCTTACAGGTCCTTTGGTCTCAATATCACCANTCAATTTACCATAAATAATTATTCCTTCATCAAGAGTTATTGGACCATTAATAGTAGCATCTGCCCCTATCATCGTNTGAACATTTTGAAAATTNATCTTACTCATTGATCAAAGTTAAATTTGAATTATTATANTCAGGGAAAAAAACAAATGGATCCATTGGAACAAANTGTCGCCAGACCTCAAAGTGTANGTGNGGTCCNGTAGANATACCGGTGCTTCCAACTAATCCAATAACATCTCCACGATCAACAATATCTAGTTTTTCTACNAGATTATCTTTATTGTGCCCATANTGAGTAAAATAATCATCTCCGTGGTAAAGTATGACCATNTTCCCAAATTCATACGTCCAACCAGAAAAAACAACAACGCCAGATGCTGAGGCAAGTATTGGCTCACCCTCTTGAGCCACAATATCAATTCCGTTGTGGGATGTTTTAACAAATAGTCCTGGCATGTCTGTTTTTTGGCTTATAAATCCATTTATGGGAGCAACGGATGGAATATTTTCTATGTACGAAACCTTCCTTATTCCTTGTTCACTAACATTCCCTAATGAATCTGCAACATTAGATCTTGGGATTAGGTCCAATGTTGTACCTAATGATGAACGTACCAAATCATCCATTTGCTTTATTCTCTCAAGGTCTCTGGTCAAATTTAAAACTTTTATCCTTTCAGAGGTAAATACAGCATGTTGGTCCTTGATCACATGGTATTTTGATATCTTAGGAAGATAATATGCCATTGAGCCTAAACCTGAAACTACTGTAAATAGTATTGCAGCGATCATCAATAAAAAAGTTCTTTTTGATATATGATGAGATCGTGCATTGATCTCACCCTCTGGAATGAACATAACTGTGTACTTATTTGAGGTCACTTTAACGATACTGTTTCAATCAGATCTATTATTCTATCAAGATCATCATTTGAATAATAAGATATTTCTATACTACCACCATCTTTACCAGCTTTTAACTTTACTTTAGTGCCCAATATTTCAATCAGCTGATCTTCAATAGCCTTGACCTGCGGTGAAAATGATCTCACTGTCTTATTTTTCTTGATAGCCGTTGACCTTTTAAATAGGGCTTCAGCATCACGAACGCTAAGTCCATTATCGATTATTTTTTTCCATGCATTCATCATTTGAGATAGCGTCTTACCCTGTAAAATCGCACGAGCATGTCCCGCTGATATAATGCCTTTTCTAAGACTTCTACGTATTTCCGTCGGCAACTTCAACAATCGAAGTGAGTTTGATATGGTGACTCTTTTCTTACCAACTGCCATTGCAATTTCATTATGAGACATTCCAAATTTGGAATTCAGAACAGCATATGCTTCAGATTCTTCTAATGGATTGAGATCCTCTCTTTGCACATTTTCAATCAATGCAATCTCCATTATCTCTGCATCATTTTTTACATTGATCACATAGGCAGGTATCTTTTGTTTTCTTGATATCTTAGAAGCTCTCCAACGACGTTCCCCAGCAATTAATTCATATCCTTTTTCTGTGACACGTACTGTAACTGGAGTTACAACACCTTTGAGCTTTATGGAGTTTGCTAATTCTTCTAGAGCATTTTGGTCAAACTCTCGTCTAGGCTGGTTTGGATTAGGATGTATATCTTTGACCCGGACTTCCATTACACCAGGCTTATCAATACTTTTTTTTGAAGGTTTCTTCTTTGATTCTTTTTCAGGCCTGATCAATGCTCCCAAGCCTTTACCCAATCGATTACTTGACACGCTGTAATATCTCCTCAGTCAGGCTCATATAATTTTGTGCTCCAGTTGAATTGGCGTCGTATAATAAAGCAGGCTTCCCAAAACTGGGGGCCTCGCTTAAACGAACATTACGATGGATGTATGTTTTAAACAATTTATCCTTAAAGAAACCGTTGACCTCTTTCACGACTTGTTTTGAAAGATTTAGCCTGCCGTCATACATAGTCATTATTATACCCACAATTTCGAGTCGCTTATTCAAATGCCTTTGAACCAGTCGAACAGTATTCAATAACTGACCTAATCCCTCTAATGCATAATACTCACACTGTATTGGGATNACTAAAGCATCTGATGCTGTTAATGCATTAATGGTTAAGAGTCCAAGGGATGGCGGGCAGTCAATAATAATTATATCATATTTTTTCTTTATTTTATTCAAGGCTTTTTGTAATTGAAATTCTCTTGCCATGACACCAACAAGCTCTATCTCTGCTCCAACTAAGTCATTTGTGGATGCAATGATATCTAGGTGTGGAAANGATGTACTTGTAATTGCATCTTTGGCCCCATCTCCATTTAACATGATATCATAAGTATTTCCATTTAAATCTTCAAAAAGTTCGGCAAGTCCCGTTGTTGCATTTGACTGAGGGTCTAAATCGATCAATAGAGTTTTAACCTCTGACACTGCTAAGCTAAGAGCAACATTTACAGCAGAAGTGGTCTTACCTACTCCTCCCTTTTGATTTGTGAATGCTAAAATCTTTGACATTATTGATAGATCATAAAATTATGAATGCAAAATTTATCATACCTAATATTTAAACACCTCTTAAAAGATTAAGAAATTAAAACCAACATAATTTGCATTAAATTCAACCTGTGAAAAATTACAAGTTTTATTTTATAATTTTATGAAAGCATTAGTCAAAAGTTCTAGTGAAAGAGGTATCTGGTTGGAAAATATTCCTGAGCCTGAATGCGATACCAATGATGTGAAAATAAGGATAACACACTCATCAATATGCGGAACCGATCTTCACATATACAAGTGGGATGAATGGGCTCAAAAAACACTAGATGTACCATTGGTCATTGGCCATGAGTTCTGTGGTATAGTTGAAGAAATAGGACCAGGAGTCACTCACTACAAACATGGCCAGCGTGTTTCTGGTGAAGGCCATATAACTTGTGGAAATTGCAGAAACTGTAGAGCAGGCAAGAGACACCTATGCCAGAAATCTAGTGGTATTGGAGTCCATAAAGATGGTGCTTTTGCTGAATATCTTGTAATTCCTGAATCTAATGTCTGGCCTATACACGATGAAATACCATCAGACATCGCATCATTCTTTGATCCCTTTGGCAATGCTGTTCATACATCCCTCAGTTATGAGATGGTAGGAGAAGATGTTCTGATTACTGGCGCTGGTCCAATTGGAATGATGTCTGTAGCTATCTGCAAATTCGTGGGCGCAAGAAACGTGGTCATAACTGATATAAATGATTATAGATTGAAACTAGCAAAAAAAATGGGAGCGACCAAGACCATCAACGTTTCAAAAAGTTCAATCGCTGAATTTTATCCTCAATTAAANATGACAAGTGGTTTTGATGTTGGCTTAGAGATGTCTGGAAACCCTGAAGCATTTCGNTCAATGNTAGANCATATGTACCACGGTGGAAAAGTTGCACTTTTAGGTNTGNTACCNGATTCAACAAGAATTNACTGGGATGANATTATATTTAAAGGATTAAGANTCAAAGGTATCTATGGTAGAGAAATGTATGAGACCTGGTATAAAATGACACAGATGTTAAGNAGCGGCCTTGATATATCNCAGGTTGTAACTCATANANTATCNATCGATCANTATGAAGAAGCATTTAANATTA
Organism: Fidelibacterota bacterium; assembly: GCA_002698235.1. Lineage (GTDB taxonomy): Bacteria > Fidelibacterota > Marinisomatia > Marinisomatales > UBA1611 > NZWG01. Next base: position 51,314 of record NZWG01000056.1, read on the forward strand.
TGGAAACAGGAGANTGTGGAAANATCGTTCTCGAGTGGTAATCNNAAAANATGAATCATTATAACAAAATATTAACANNAATAAGANATGAAGGCTTATACAAAANTGAGAGAACACTTNCCACACCGCAAGGTGTTGAANTAAAGACTCATAATGGTGANCATGTATTAAATTTCTGTGCAAATAATTANCTTGGTCTATCAAATCATCCAAAATTGATAGATGCAGCCAAATCGGCAATGGANAATTATGGATTTGGAATGGCCTCTGTTCGNTTTATTTGNGGAACTCAAGACCTNCATAANANNCTNGAAANAGAGATNTCTAACTTTTTTAAGACNGANGATACCATTTTGTATACATCATGCTTTGATGCTAATGGNGGATTATTTGAAACTATTCTTANTGAAAACGATGCAGTTATATCTGATTCNTTGAANCATGCATCAATAATTGATGGTATNAGACTATGTAANGCAAAAAGACTNAGATNTGAAAANAGCAANATGAANGACCTTGAGGNAAAACTAAAGNAATCTCAAAATTCAAAAATTAGACTAATTGCTACTGATGGNGTTTTTTCAATGGACGGTAATATCGCTAGACTAGACGATATTACCCTATTAGCAGAAAAATATGATGCTATGGTAATGGTTGATGATAGCCACGCTACAGGATTCATTGGCGAAACAGGACGAGGCTCAAGCGAGTTTCATGGTGTATTGGAAAAAATAGACATATTCACATCTACCCTTGGCAAGGCAATGGGCGGCGCTTCTGGAGGATTTACAACTGGTAAAAAGGATATTATTGATCTTTTAAGACAACGCTCTAGGCCCTACCTATTCTCCAATACTGTAGCCCCTGCCATTGTTGCAGCTGGTATAGAAGCATTTAAAATGTTGTCTTCAACAACCGCCCTAAGAGATAAACTAGAAAAAAATACTCTATACTTTAGACAAAAGATGACAAATATCGGTTTTGATATCCTAGATGGAATTCATCCAATTGTACCAATCATGTTATATGAATCATTATTAGCTCAAAAAATGGCAGATGAAATGTTGAAGGAAGGAATCTATGTTATTGGCTTTTATTTTCCTGTTGTTCCTAAGGGTAAGGCTAGAATTCGTGTTCAAATATCCTCTGCTATGGAAAAGGTGCATTTAGATCATGCGATCAATGGATTTGAAAAAGTTGGTAAAAAGTTAGGAATAATTAAAAATTAAATTTTGTGTCTGTTCTCTTGCCACTCAAAGAAGCTAAAGAGTATATTCACCGACTTTTTTAAAGTATATACATAAATTTTTAAATGCAAAAAAGTTTAACACCTAGATTTTTAATCATTGGGCTAATCCTAATTTGGGCAGTCTACGCACTCTTACCTACCTGGGAATATGAAAGTATGTCAGAGGATAGAAAAGAAGATTTGCGTACACTTGGAGAATTAGAAAAAACAGAATCCCGTATTATCAGACAAGGGCTCGACCTCAAAGGTGGCATGTACATAGTGCTCGAGGCAGATATCCCACTTCTTGTAAGCAACCTTGCTTCCATGAAAGATGATCGCCTTGAAAAATTAATTAATAACGCAAAAGAACAATCAATATCAACGAGTCAAGACTTCATTAGTATTTTTGAACAAAGCGTTAAAGAAGATGGTATAAAGCTTTCACGTTACTACTATGAATATGGTGCCTCTCTGGATGAAATAATCACATCACTAAATAGCGAGGCTGACGATGCCATTAATCGAGTTCTTGAAATCCTTCAAAATAGAGTTGACCAATTTGGTGTATCTGAGCCTACCATTCAAAAGCAAGGCAAGCACCGAATAGTTGTAGAACTTGCAGGAATACAAGATTCGGAGAGAGCACGAGCATTGCTACAGAGTACAGCATTACTAGAATTTTATCTAGTTAAAAACGTAGCCGTTACCAATGAAGTGATTGCTCAATTGGATAATGTCCTAAAAGGCGATAAAGACCTAGCAACCTCCATAAAACAAGACACAGGAGATTCAGATGATGAACAGAAAGATGAGTCACCAACTACGGTGTCTGAACTTTTTGGAGATCAAGAGATAACTACAGATCAGTCAAACGGAGATGAAAAATCCGAAGGTGAAATATTTATGGAAACCCCATTCTCTGGCCTCTTATCTGCTATACCGGGAGATATGGGTATCGATGAGAAAAACCTATATGCCTTCAAGAAACTATTGAATCGAGATGAGGTAAGGTCCACTTTAGAAAATGCCAATGGACAGTTTCTTATAAGTCAACAGTCCGAACCCGTGGCACCAAATTCTCCAGAAAAATATTATCGTTTATATTACCTTGAGAAAGAACCTGAATTAACAGGAGGAATTGTTGAGGAAGCACGTGCTGATCTTGGTTCACTTGGTGGAGGTTCTGCTGGTCAACCAGTAGTATCCCTCTCAATGAACTCAGAGGGTTCCAGAACATGGTCTCGTGTAACAGGTGCAAATGTTGGAGAAAGAATTGCAATTGTATTAGATCAAAAGGTGCACATGGCACCTTCGATTAGAGAAAAGATTCCAGGTGGAAGAACTCAAATTGAAGGTTTTGCAGACTTGAATGAAGCAAAAGATCTTGCAATTATTCTGAGAGCTGGTGCATTACCTGCTCCCGTCAATATAATAGAGGAACGCATTGTAGGACCAAGCCTTGGTGCTGATTCAATATCTCAGGGCACTCAAGCAGTATTAATTGGACTTGTCTCAGTTTTAATCTTTATGTTGGTATATTACAAGCTAGCTGGCACCGTTGCAGATTTTGCATTGGTCTGGAATATTTTACTTGTCCTTGCAGTTCTTGCTTCACTGCAAGCTACCCTAACACTACCTGGGATAGCAGGGCTGATCCTAACCGTTGGGATGTCCATCGATGCAAATGTTATTATTTTCGAAAGAATTCGAGAGGAACTACGTAAGGGTAAGACTCCTAAAGCCGCTATTGACTCTGGT
>NZWG01000007.1 GCA_002698235.1 Fidelibacterota bacterium
CTCGGACTCCCATTTTATTAAAATACTTCCCCAGGTAAAACCTGCCCCAAAAGATGCTAGCAGCACATAGTCGCCATTTTTTATCCGTTTATCATCGATGGCTTCATTAATTGCAATTGGGATAGTACCTGCAGTTGTATTTCCATACTGATCAATATTGATCAATACTTTATCTTCAGATATGCCACATCGATTTGCGGCGGAGTCAATGATCCTCTTATTTGCTTGGTGTGGTATGAACAGTGCGATGTCATCCCCTGTTAAGTTATTTCGAGATAAGATTTTCTCTGATACATCTGCCATTCCCTTGACTGCATGTTTAAAGACAGTCTTTCCATCTTGTTTTATATAATGGGCTCTATCATCAACAGATTTATTTGTTGCTGGCATCCTACTTCCACCACCAGGTACGATAAGGTATTCACCACCCGAGCCATCCATGTGCAGAATAGAATCAACTATTCCATTCTTGCTTGAGGTAGGCTCTAGAATCACTCCACCACCACCATCTCCAAATATCACACAAGTATCCCTGTCTTGGAAGTCTAAGATCGATGTCATTATATCTACTCCGATCACCATTATCTTTTTGTATTTTCCAGAAGCGATAAAATTTGCACCAGTTTCCAACCCGTACAAAAACCCAGAGCATGCAGCACTCAGGTCATATCCCCAAGCATTACTAGCTCCAATATTTTTCTGAACAAGAGCTGCAGTTGATGGCGTAAAGTGATCTGGAGTTACTGTTCCAATGATAATCACGTCTATATCGTTTGGGTCTATTCCACTTTTCTTTAAAAGAGATACCGCTATGCGTGTTGAAATATCTGAACTTGCTTCATTCTCTGATACAACATGACGTTGAGTGATTCCTGTTCTTGAGCGAATCCATTCATCAGAGGTATCAACTAATTTTTCAATATCAAAATTTGTCATGACCCCTTCAGGGGTACTATGGGCTGTTGCCGTTATTTTAGCATTCATCTCAATAGTGGAGATTCTGGAAGATTTGGAAAGCTTTTTGAATAACTTTAATAAAAATAGGGTAGTGAGATCAAGCTATTTACTACAATCAGGAACCTACTGGCTTTCCTTTGTAATAAAGAATGTCATCTACGTAATATGCACGATGGCGAAGATGAACTACACCTGTATTCTTACATTCCACAGTATGAACACGGGAAGACTTATAATGAGTCCTTCGTTTTTTCCCACGTGTCTTTGATTGACGTCTTTTTGGCAGTGCCATGGATTCTCCTTAATACTTTTTAGTTTCTAATTTTTTTAAATTTTCCCATAATCCATACCCCTTTTCAATTTTACAATCACAGGATATTTCATTCTTATTAATTCCACAGATATTACATAAACCCAAACATTCATTATCGCATAAGGGTTTTATTGGGTTTTCCAATTCAACAATATCTGCTACCATTGCACTGATATCAAATTCATCATCAGAATTGAGTATCTCAATTATTTCTTCACCTTTGATTTTTATATGATCATTAAGTTTATCAACAACTAAAAAGTTTATTGCTGAGGTGACTTTTGAGTTAAATAACTTTAAACACCTCACACATTCATGAAGAATAGCAGCTTCTATTTCACCTTTCAGCTTAAATCTATTTCTTTCCAATACGCTTGCTGATAAAGTGCAATTGATATTATCACTATTGAATGTGGTGCCCCTTTTAGGAATACTATCCGTTGGAATGTCAAAGAACTTATTTTTAAATCCGGATTTAATATCCGATAATTTTATTTTCATTTTTAAAGGATAAATTTACGAGATTGAGTATTCCTAACCAATACCGAACAATTTATTAAATAATCTAAAGTTTATAGCTTTTAAGGAACAAAAAAGATCAAATCTAATTGGGAGAAACTTCTTCAGAATCATCACCTTCAGAATCATCACCTTCAGAATCATCATCAAATAGATATTCATCCTCATCTTCTTCGAGTTCATCCTCATCTTTTCTTAGTAACAGGTCATCATCATCCGATTTCTTCTTGAAAATAACGAACATAAGTGTTTCACCAACTGACAGAATGGAAAGGCCGTAAGAAACAATAGATAATCCAATCAAGAAATATGAGACACCTAGTATCACACCAGAAATTGATTCAAAATCAGTAAGGCCACCACTTGTGACTGCATAAGAATTTGAAAATAGATTAGGAACATTGTAATTGAGACCAAAAAGACCTACAATATCATTTTTAAGAAATGATATTGTTTCTTGCAACCAACCTGGATAAACAAGGGAGGAGGCATAAGAGGAAATGGAGGTCAGATCTCCACCCATGAACCACTCACATCCAAAAACAAAATTTATGAAATTAATTGAATTCATCCAGAACCAAGATATTATTTCTAGACCAAGGAGTAATAAAGGAATTAGTAGAAGGTGATATAATATGATTCTCCATGCATGTCCTATTGTTATTGAATAGGAATTGAATACGGTACCCATTGTATCCTCCTCATAGACCCCTACAATCGATGGTGCATATATCAATGATACAACAAGCACGAAGAGAGTATAGATGGTAAATACTGAACCAAAGAAATAAATGATATAGGGTATAACAAATAAAAGCTCACCTAAATAAGGTATGGTTCCCAGAAGAGCAAAAAGACTAGCAAATAATACAAAGAAGAAAATAATGATCATTATTGCAATTGGTGAGAATACAACTGCATGCCAATGTTTATTTACATATTCCCAAGCATCTCCGGATGAGAAGAAATCATTTCCTTTCAATTGCTTCAATGTAACACGACTGACTGCCGTAGAGGAGAGTAGAATGAAAACTACCCAAGCTGTAATACCAAGATAGTACAAGGCCCTAGCTAGCCAAGATGCCTCATTTCCAAATAAGCTAGGATAAAGACCAAATTTATTAAGNGCTTCTTGTAATGNAATATTAGATATAGATAGGGCCAAGTAGCTAAATATCCAGTATGAAATGAAGCCAGCAAGATTACCTACAATAAATATCCATATCTTTTTTCCACTAAGAGCTAGCCTTGGTGCACGAAATAAATCACGAAAATCATAGTAAAGATTGATAGGGCCCATGATTATTTTCTCCTAATTATTACTGTTCTTTCCTCACAAAATCAACCCAAGTAGGCATACCAATCTCAGTTGATAGTGCATCNGCNGCAGTTTTTGCAGAATTNTANTTATCNTANCTACCTACNCGNACTCTNTACCAAATCTCTTCGGANTTAAAAACAANCTTCTGNATATAGGAGTCGTATCCTTGTCCAATTAGATCTTGTGAAAATAGCTGTGCATCTTTTAACATCTTTTTTGATGTTATTTGGATGGTAAATCTGTCTGTTCTCTCTGCAATACTTGCTTGCCTTTTTGGCTCTTTTATTTTTGCAACCACTTTATCTGATTTATCAAACTTCGATAATGAATCTGTTTCTTTTTCTTTGGCCATCTGAATCATTGCAGCAAAGCCTTCTTTATCTTTATTCGACATCAATTCAGAATTGGAGTTTGAAATTTTTTCTGGTTGAATGGATTCGTTTTGGGACTCATTAACTGAATCCTTAGTTATCTTTTCTGTATCCTGTTCAAGACTATCTTCAATCTCTTCATTAAGCCAATCTTCGTTATCCTTTTCAACATCTTCATTATTTGAAATCTCCTTATCACTTATGTCAAGGATTGTAAATGAAAATGTTTGATTAGAGATCTCATCTCCATATTGGGAGATAACTACCTCGATCAGATAGTCTCCAGGGTAATCTGGTGTGAATATCATTTCTTGGCCATCATCAGAGGCTAATAGGTCACCAGAGTTTATGAGAGAGCCATCAGGTTGTTCAGCAAGGGACCAAAAATAATCTACATCTTGGCCTTCTTCAGGATTATTAGCTGTAATGGTAATAGGCTCATCTACATACCCTTCAATTCCACTACCACCGCAGCCGAAAAATAGTAAAAGAAAAAATATTTGTATCTTACGCATGAAAGAAAATCATTAGTTGCTCGGAAGTTCACTATCTGAAAAGAAAAAGGCAATTTCTTTTTGTGCATTTTCATCACTATCGGAACCGTGCACAGCATTTTCTTGTACATTGGATGCAAAGTCCTTTCGAATTGTATTATCCTCTGCATCTTGAGGGTTTGTTGCACCAATGGTCTTTCTCCAAGATTCTACTGCGTTATCTTTTTGAAGTGCTAGAACCATACAAGGGCCTGAGGTCATGAACTCAATAAGATCACCGAAAAATGGACGCTCATGATGAACGGCATAGAATCCTTTTGCCTGCTCCTCTGATAGTCTTAATAATTGCGCTGCTAGGATATCGAACCCTGCTTGTATTATTCTATCATATATTTTTCCCGTATTCCCAGCTTTCACAGCATCTGGCTTAATAATTGCAAATGTTTTATTTCCCATTGTTGACCTTTTATTTTTATTTCATTAATTCTTTCATTAGTTCACCGATGCCAGCGACTGATTCTGCTACTTTTACACCACATTCTCCAAGGATTCGCATTTTTGCTTCAGCAGTATCGTCTCCACCTGAGACAATTGCACCAGCATGACCCATTCGTCTACCAGGCGGTGCTGTTTGTCCAGCAATAAATCCAACCGCTGGTTTTGTCATGTTCTCTTTTGCCCAACGTGCTGCCTCGATCTCCATCTGTCCACCTATTTCACCGATCATTACAACTCCCTCAGTCTCAGGGTCAGATTCGAATAATTCAAGACAATCTCGCATGGTTGTTCCAATGATAGGATCACCTCCAATTCCAATTGCTGTTGTCTGACCAAGCCCAACATTAACCAATTGATCAATAGCCTCATAGGTAAGCGTTCCAGACTTAGAGATAACTCCAACATTACCCTTTTCACAAATAAATCCTGGCATGATCCCTAGCTTACATTCGTCCACAGTAATGATACCAGGGCAGTTAGGTCCTATTAGTCTAGTATTATTCCTATCAAGTACCTTTTTGACCTTGACCATATCCTGCACAGGAACACCTTCAGTGATACAAACAACAGTATCTATACCGGCATAACTTGCTTCAATTACTGCTTCAGCTGCGAAGGGAGGAGGAACAAAGATGATGGATGTATTGGCACCCGTTTCATTAACGGCCTCTTCGACACTATTGAAAACAGGTACTTTCTCATCTAGTGTTTTAATGCCACCTTTACCAGGAGTTACACCTGAAACGATGTTGGTACCATATTCAAGCATTTGGCCACCATGAAACTGGCCTTCTGAACCAGTGATGCCTTGGATAACTACCTTTGAATCTTTATTTACGAGTATAGACATTTTAAACCTCCTGTGAACCGATTGCAGCGTTGACCACTTTCTCAGCTGCATCTTTCATGCCTTTGGCAGGTATTATGGAAACGCCTGATTCTTCTAGGATTGATTGAGCTTCATTAGCATTTGTACCTTCAAGGCGAACAACAACCGGCACATTAAGACCCAATTCCTTTACAGCTTGAACAACTCCATTTGCAACTCTATCACATCGTACAATGCCTCCAAATATGTTGATCAGTACTGCCTTAACATTCTTATCAGATAAAATAATTCTAAATCCATTTTTAACGGTTTCTGCACTGGCTGTGCCACCTACGTCTAAAAAGTTTGCAGGGTCACCTCCAGCAAGTTTAATAATATCCATAGTAGCCATCGCAAGCCCTGCTCCATTAACCATACAGCCAACGTTTCCATCTAGTTTGATATAATTCAGGTTATAATTTCCTGCCTCTACTTCCATAGGGTCTTCCTCGCTGAGGTCTCTCATGGCTGCAATTTCTTTTTGTCTAAATAGCGCATTGCCATCGAAGTTAAATTTTGAATCTAAAGCGATAACCTCATTCTCACCTGTTAAAACTAAAGGATTGATCTCAGCAAGCGATGCATCAGTTGATCTATAGCATTCATACATTTTCATGAAAATTGAGCATGCTTGTTTGAATGCTTTACCTTTGAGTTCTAAACCAAAAGCCAACTTTCTTGCTTGATATGAACTCATGCCAAGCATGGGGTCAACCCAAGTTTTAACAATTTTTTCAGGAGTTTCAGANGCNACTTTTTCAATATCGACNCCTCCTTCAANAGAAACCATGAAAACATCCATTTCCTTACCTCTATCGAGNGTGATAGCTGCATAAAATTCTTTGGCAATATCTGCGCCAGATTCTATCAACAATCGTTGTACTTCTTTACCAGATGGGCCTGTTTGATGAGTTACCAATGTCATGCCTAACATTTCTTTGGATAACGTCTCAACTTCTTGCCTATTGTGTGCCAATTTNACACCTCCGCCTTTGCCACGCCCCCCGGCATGAATCTGCGCCTTNACCACTACTGTATCNGTTTTTAATTCATCGTAAGCCTTGAGTGCTTCTTCAACACTAAAAACAGGTATCCCATTTGGAGTTGGAATCTCATATTTACGAAATATTTCTTTTCCTTGATACTCATGTACCTTCATGCTTCATTCCTTATTTCTGTGCCCGCATTACCATCCAATGCATCTTTGATATGAGGGATCGAGGTTATGATAACTTTATCACCATGATGTTTTAAAAAATGGATTGCTGCTTTTATTTTGGGAGCAATGCTCCCTTTCTGAAATGCTCCTTCATCATGGAGTTCTTTTGCTTTTTCACTGGTCATTGAACTTATTCTACTTTGNTCTATCGAACCAAAATTATCGTAAACGCTTTCTACGTCTGTAATGATCCATAGTTCTTCTGCCCGNATGATACGCCCCATTTTTGCAGCAGAATAATCTTTATCTATNACCGCATCCAATCCTTCAAGCTNACCTGANCTATTATTATANACTGGGATACCACCACCACCGGATGCAATCACGATCGTACCACGATCNACCAAGGCCTTTATCGATTTTCCATGCATAATGTATTCTGGCATTGGAGAAGGGACNACTCTGCGGAATTCATCTTTTTCTTGTTCTTTTAAATTCCATCCAAGCTCAGAGGTCAANTNNTNTGCCTCNNTNTTTGTATAACGTTTACCAATGTATTTTGTTGGATCTTTGAATGAATCATCATTTTCATCTACAATAACTTGCGATACAAGCGTAACAACCTCTCTNTCNNCATTCATNTCTCTCAATTTNTTTTGAAGACACTGNTGTANCATGTAGCCGATCGATCCTTGCGTGCTTGCAACACAAACTCCCAGTGGNAGTGTTGGAACTGAGTCTTGTGTTAATTCCATTCTCATTATTTCATTTCCAACCTGAGGACCATTNCCATGGTTTATGCAAAGGTTATAACCTCTATCAATAAAATGAGCAATGCCATCAAGCGCCTGACGAGTTCTTCCGAATTGTTCTTGTATGGTTCCGGTACCACTTTTTGGTGAGATACTATTTCCACCCATTGCAATCATGGCTGTTTTTGAACTCAATTAATCCTCTTCAAGAAAAGGGTATCGATAATCTGTCGGAGTGTCAAATGTCTCCTTAACGGTTCTTACGGATATCCAACGTTGGAGATTTAATTCTGAACCAGCTTTGTCATTTGTTCCTGATGCTCTACTACCGCCAAAAGGCTGTTGACCAACTACGGCTCCAGTTGGTTTATCGTTTATGTAAAAGTTACCTGCAGAATGCGTTAAATGTTCTTTTGCCTGCTTAATTGCAGATCTATCGTTGCCCATTACGCAACCAGTCAGTGCGTAGGGTGATGTTTTATCAACAAGGTCCATGGTCTTTTCCCAGTCAGAAGGATTATATAGGTATATGGTGAGGACAGGTCCAAAAATCTCTTCTTCCATGGTCTTAAAGTGGGGGTCTGTGGTGATTATGGTGGTTGGTTCAATAAAATATCCTTCACTATCATCATAAGAACCACCAGAAATAATTTCTGCATCTGGTGAGTCTTTTGCGAACTCGATGTATTCAGAGATTGAATCAAATGCATTCTTATCGATCACAGCATTAACGAAATTGGTAAAATCTCTTGGGGTACCAACCTTAACAGATTCTAAGTCTGATAAATATACATCTTTGACGTCTTGCCAGATNGACGTTGGGATGTATGCCCTTGACATTGCTGAGCATTTCTGTCCTTGAAATTCAAAAGCACCTCTTATCATGGCAGTAGCCAGTTCATTCACATTTACTGACTCATGTGCCAGGCAGAAATCCTTGCCACCTGTTTCACCTACAATTCTTGGGTATGTCTTATATCCATCTATATTTTTACCAATCGTTTTCCAAATGTGTTGAAATGTTTGGGTCGATCCTGTGAAATGAACTCCAGCAAGATTTGAATCTGTCAACACTGGATCACCAACTTTTGCTCCAGATCCAGGTATAAAATTGATAACACCATCAGGCAGTCCTGCTTCTTCTAGCATTTTCATAATAAAATAACAAGGAAGTACTGCACTAGAAGCAGGTTTCCATAATGCAACATTGCCCATGAGAGCAGGAGCACAGGGTAGATTTGCAGCAATGGAGGTAAAGTTAAAAGGTGTGATGGCAAAAACAAATCCCTCGAGGGGTCGATATTCCAATGAGTTCTTGACTCCTTCTGGAGATATGAGAGGCTGATTGCCATAAATATCTTCTGCATACTGGCAATTAAAGTTAAAAAAGTCTATTAGCTCACATGCTGCATCTATTTCTGCTTGGAAGGCATTCTTGCTCTGATTTAGCATAGTGGCAGCATTTATAGTATCTCTCCAAGGTCCTTGAAGCAATTCTGCAGCTTTTCTAAAAATTTTAGTTCTTTCGTCTAAACCGACCTTGGACCAAGTTTTCCAAGCACTCATTGAACTATCAATGGCCAGCTGAACTTCATTNTCACCAGCCATATGAAAATTTCCAAGTACATGTTGATGGTCATGCGGCATGACACACTGNTCTTGATCTTTGGTTCTGACTTCCTCACCACCAATTATTAGTGGAATCTCGATGACCTCATTTGCCATCTTGTCGTATTTATTTTGAAGATTTTTCCTATCAATTGAACCTGGTTCATAGGATCTGACTGGCTCATTAACTGCTTTTTGATTCATATTTATATCTGGTTATGTATAGTTGTATAAAATGTCATGAAATTGGGAGCGAAATTACCTGACATAATCTCATATGACAAGGAGGAGAGTGGTCAAAACCTAGACAGACTCATGATGAATGTTCATTGAAGCATCAATGAACATATTCAGAGCATCTCTCATTGAATCAAGGTCTGGTGCAGTGACGAGTCTTTGACGAAAATTTGAAGCACCAGGGAAACCTTTGATATAATTTGAAAAATGTTTTCTCATCATATTGCTTCCAGTTTTCTCGCCTCTATTTTCCAATAAAAGATCAAAGTGTCTAGAGCAGGTCATGGCTATATCATTCAAAGATGGAGGCTCTGGTTTTGGTTTNCCTTTAAGGGCTGCAATGGCCTCCTNAAAAAACCATGGATTTCCTTGCGCTGCTCTACCTACCATAACTGCATCGCAACCAGTCTTTTCAAACATTCGCATCATATCGTCCGTAGTACGAACATCACCATTTCCGATGACTGGTATGGAACATGATTCTTTTAATTGCNTNATATAGTCCCAATTTGCGTCTCCTGTGTAACGTTGCTTNGTAGTTCTCGGGTGGAGTGTAATGGCCTTGACACCAATATTCTCTAATCGCTNTCCTACTCCTGGAATGACGATGGAATCATTATTCCAACCTGCACGCATTTTNACGGTTACTGGTATTTCTGGAACAGACTCTACAACTGCCGCTGTTATATCGTCCATCAGACAAAGATCTTGAAGAGCTGCAGACCCGCCGCCTTTTTTNGTTACTTTTGGAACTGGGCAGCCATAGTTGATATCTAAGATGTTTGGTTTGAATGCTTCGAANACATACTTAGAAGCTTGACTCATAACCTCTGGATCACTTCCAAATATCTGAATACCAATGGGACGCTCAGGTTCTTCAAAGCGTATAAGATTGAGNGTCTTACTATTTTCTCGGATGATTCCATCGGCAGAGACAAATTCAGAATAAACGATCCCAGCTCCCATTTCCTTGCATAAAATTCGAAATGGATAGTCCGTAACGCCTGCCATTGGAGCGAGTATTATGGGTGTTTCTATTTTTAGATCACCAATTTTCACATAGAAGATTAAATCTATTTAAATTAAGAACTGAATAATATTTTATTGACTAAGATTGAATAAATATCAAATAACAAAAATCGGGTTGTTGGTTCTATGCCATCAATTATCTTTTCATTTAGTTGCTGCTGTGCCAAGTGGCTATTATGATGCAGCAAATGGACTTACAGGTACATCTCTTCAAGCTGCTCTACATGAGATCATAAACGGTCATACAAAGTTTCCATACACAAGTTCTAATACAGATGTCTGGGATCTTATCAAGATAACGGATGAGGATCCAAGCAATTCTTCAAATGTGATACTTCTTTATACCGGAAGATCGCAGGACAAGGACGAGAATAGTGGGCAAAGTAGTACATCAGGGAGTAATCGATGGAATCGAGAGCATGTCTGGTCAAAGTCGCATGGTTTTCCTAACGAAAGCGATACAGCTTATACAGATCTACATCATCTTCGACCCACAGATGAATCCGTAAATAGTTCCAGAGGGACCAAGGACTTTGACGATGGTGGTTCTGCGCACAGTGAGGCAACAGACTGTAACTATGATAGTGACAGTTGGGAACCAAGGGATGCGGTGAAGGGAGATGTAGCAAGGATGATGTTTTACATGGAGGTCCGATATGATCCAGGTGTACACAGTAATGGTACTTCCTATGATCTTGAACTGGTTGATTATACTGGCACCTCCACTAGCAGCGATAATTTTGGAAAGTTATCCACTCTGATAACTTGGCATGCAAATGACCCGGTTGATGCTTTTGAAAGTGATAGGAATGATTCCATATATGCATACCAAGGGAATCGAAATCCGTTCATTGATTTCCCAGAATTTGTTAATTCCATATGGGGCACAACTCCTTCATCACCATCAGGTCTATCAACAACATCGTTAAATGAAAATTCATTAACACTTTCTTGGACGGATAATGCGAACAACGAGACAGAATATAGAGTATACCAGGATGAGAGTTTAATTAGTACTTTAGCTGCTGATGCTAATACCTTGACCATATATGGTCTATCTAAGAGCACAAAATACAAATTTTGGGTAAAATCATATAACAGTGATGGAGAATCGTTTCCAGCAGAATTGAGTGTAACAACGAAAGGAATATATATTTCTGAAATTTCAGAGGGTACAGGATCAACAACTGAATTTTTAGAGTTATATAATAACAACAGCTCAAGCGTATCTTTAACAGGCTACAAACTTGTCAGGGTAAATGCTAGCAACAATTCAAGTGAATATGTTTTTGACATAGGTACGGATGGTGATGGGGGAGATGCCTCCATTCCAGCAAATGGTTTTTGGGTAATCAGTCGTGGGTCGAATGAATCTACATTTACATCTGGTTTTTCGTCGTTTCCATCCGCATCATCCTTCTATGATGGAAACAACAATCTTTACTTTGGAACTGGTACAGCAAGAAAATGGAGGTTACGGGCAAATGATGGTACTGCAAATACAGATGATGGCACCTTGATAGATGAAACATCCGCCGCTGCCGCTGGAAGTGGTAAGCGTACGATTCAAAATCCAACAGGAACTTTTACGACATCTAACTCATCGAGCGGAGGCAATTCTAACCCAGGACTTTTTGATACTGGACAACGTTTGAGATTATTGACGTTAACTGGAAATTCCGGGTTTAGGATGCTTAGTTCACCGGTCTCAGGTACCATCTTCAATGACCTACTAAGTGAGACCTGGACCCAAGGAATAACAGGGTCTGATGCAGGGTCAGATGGTTCTGCCAATGTCTGGACACTAGATCTTGGAAACCAGACCTGGACCGAATTGAGCAACATGTCATCCAGTAGCCTTAGTGCTGGCCAAGGATTTTTGACGTATGTATTTCAGGATATAGACTTTGATGGTGACTCTGATCTTCCAATCACTTTAAGTGTAGCTGGATCATCAACTACTGGAGATGTTGCCATTGGCAGCATACCATCTGGTGATTATTACCTAGCTGGCAATCCATATCCACAAACGATTGACTGGGATCTGTTGACAAAAACAAATCTTTCATCCTCTGCTTCTGTATGGAATGATGCAACAAGTGCATGGAAGACTTGGAATGGTTCTACTGGTGATCTAACAAATGGGCTCATAGCTCCCTATCAAGGTTTTTGGGTTCAAGCAAACGGTGGAACGGGGTCCTTTACCATTCAGGATGCTGATGTTTCCTCGACAGCTGGTAGTTTTTTAGGAAGAACCTTGGAAGATGATAGTTTATATACTGCAAGATTTGATATATCAATGGGAGAGATGACCTCTTCAACCTATTTCTCATTTACCCCAGATGGTTTAATTGGTTATGATAGGGAGGATGCACCTAAGCTACTTCCTCTTCATGCAACTCCAAGAATTGAGATAATGACCTTTGCAAATGAAATTCCATTAAAGATCAATAGTCTTCCATTTGAAACTGAAAATACTGTGTCTGTTCCATTGGAGATCATGATTCTTGATGTTGAGGGTGAACATTTCATTTCCAGATCCGGAGATGTTCAACTTTCCTGGGAGATTGATGACCTTTCCTCCTATATGACCACTAAAATAGTTGATAATCTTACAGGAGAGATAATTGATCTTAGCTCGTCAGCAAGCTCTGGTCAGTATATGTTTCAATTAGAAGGTGTAGGGGATTTTCCTTTCCAAAGTAATATGGTTAATGGTACCTACCCATATATCGGGAATCCACGGTTTCAAATAATATTTGAACAAGGTATTGTTGATAACGACAAAGAAAAAACCTTACCTGATTCCTTTACAATCGATCGAGTCTATCCAAATCCATTCAATCCATCAGTCACTATTGATTATCATTTAATGAATGATTCTGATATAAATATTTCTGTTTATGATTTAAAAGGGGCCATTGTTGATAGATTATTTAAAGGAAAAATGGTTTCAGGATATCATCAAATAGAGTGGGTGCCAACAAATATTTCTACAGGTAGCTATCTTGTAAGATTTGAGTCAAAAGGTATTATGATTAATAAAAAGATAACCTATTTAAAGTAAAAATATTTATTATTAACTCAATTTCTAATATATTGAGACCAATATTTTCTAGATAAAAAGCAGAACATTATGAAAAAAATAAATAATATAATCGTATTATCAATACTTCTTTTGTCTTCGATAAATGCTAGTATAATTGTTAGTCAATACATCGAAACAAATAGTGGCTCTGATCCTAAAGGAATTGAATTATGGAATGTTTCTGGAGCAACTATAGACTTTTCTTCAACCAATTTAGAAGTAAAAAAGGGTACTAACGGTGCTGCTCCATCTACAGACTATTCCCTCACATCTGGAACTTTGATAAATGGTGGGGTGATCGTTGTGGGTGTAGGTTCTGATTTAAGTACCACTACTACTAACAATGGAGGGACTTTTTATTCCGAAAGTTTCACTTTTAATGGAGATGACGCATTAGAAATATATTTAGGCGGTACTTTGACAGATATGTTCGGAGTATCTAATTCTGATCCAGGAAATTCCTGGGATGGGTCTGGTGTTTCAACAAGAAATCAAAATATTCAATTGATTGCAGGCGTGGTTGCTGGTGATACGGATGGATGGACAGATCCTAGTACTCGTTTTGAAACAGTTAGCTCTACTCCAGTTTCAGATCAAACGGGATTTGGGAAACCTCCTGGAGTACTTATTTCAGGTAATGCCGGTTTTCGAATGTTATCAGCACCCGTATCGGATGGTACATACACCGATCTATTAAGCGAACTTTGGACTCAAGGGATGACCGGTAGTGATGCCGCTGAGGCCAGTGGAGATAATGTCTGGACCTGGGCTGTGGGCTCGGGTGGCGCAGGGTCTTGGACAGTTGTAAGTAACTTAGGTAATACCATGACTGCAGGTGAGGGTATTTTAGCGTTTGTATTTGCAGATAATAATAATGATGGAACGGATGACCTGCCGGTAACATTATCCGTTAGTGGTTCAGAAAGTAGTGGTGATGTTCGATACCCTGCTATAGGCTCAATTGAGGATACACGATATGGTTTTTCTGGTAACCCTTATTACCAAACCATTGATTATGATAATGTAGCAAGGACTAATGTTAGTGCCACAGTATACATTCATGATGATGCTAAGAGCGGAGGAGCTGGGTACATCAGTTGGAATGGATCTTCAGGAGATGTGACCAATGGTCTTATAGCACCTTTTCAAGGATTTGTAGTGACCGCTAGTGGCGGCGCTGGATACATTACCATTCAAACAGCTGATAAATCAAGCACCGCAGGCGCCTTTTTTAGGACATTAGATGGTGCGAGTGATGGTAGCAGTTATCTGGAGTTTACTACTGCAGAGGGTGGCTATAGTAAGAGCTGGGTATCCTTTAGACAGGATGGAGAGGTAGGTCAAGATGATAGAGATGCAAATAGACTGATGCCGCTTATGGCCAGCAGTCGTTTAGTATCCTTGACCCATAATGGAGAGAACTCACTGGATATTAATAATGTACCATTTGATCATGAGGGAACGATATCCATTCCCCTGGATGTGATGTCTCTTACATTGGAAGAAGAGAACTATGTCACAGGAACTTCAGAGGTATCCATGAGCTGGAACCTAGATGACCTGCCAGAGCACATCGATCTCACACTGGTAGACAATCTCACAGGTGAGATGGTCTATCTAAACAATGAGATGAGTCATAGTTTTACCATAGAGCCCAAGGGAAGCTTTAGTGCGACCTATGAAGAAGCAGTGGGTATCTATCCACTTCTTGGAGATGCTCGCTTCAGCGTACAGGTATCCTATGGAGTACTAGACAATGCTCCCGTAAAGGTGATACCAAAGGATTATGCTTTAAGTCCAGTATATCCAAATCCATTCAATCCAAGTGCTACGGTACGCTTTGATGTACCTGAAGTAAGTAGGGTAGAGCTACAGGTCTATGATGTTACTGGAAAGCTTGTAGAGACCTTATTAAATGAAAGGATGACTGCAGGACAGTATCAGTATACCTGGCAGCCGCAGGAGTTGGCTACGGGGACATATTTCTTGAGACTAATTACAGCAAACCAGACTTTCACCCAGAAAGTCACCTATGTGAAATAGGAGAGGGAAGATGAGAAACATTATTAGAAACACAATTACGTTCATAGTAACCATTGGATCCATGGCACTGGCCCAGGGGATTACCCTTCCAAATGAACCATCTCAGGCCCCCATTGGTGGTCTAGGCTGGTTGGCAGCCTTGGGTGGTGCATTGGCCTATAAGAAACTGAGAAAGAAATAATTGAAATAAAATTTGTTGGTGCAAGATTGAATCACTAATTTTGCGGGCTTTTTTCAGAAAAAATTATTAAAGAAAAGAAATACACATGAGTAGAGTTTGTGACGTAACCGGAAAGA
>NZWG01000057.1 GCA_002698235.1 Fidelibacterota bacterium
TGAGTCAAATGTCAAAGGCATCACTGGTAGGCGTATTAGTATAGAGTCTGCCTCAAAGATTTGGAATGCTTGTGGTCTTAGAATTGGAGGCCTTTTAACTGATAATCAGGAGTTTCACGATAGCGCAGTATCTGAATATACAGCAAATCTTTGTGCTAATACTTTAGGACAAGAGATTTTCGGTGTTTTATCATCTGAGCCTCATAAAAAGATACTTGAATGGCAGAATTCTCAAAAAAATTATTATAAATTAATTTCTAATCAACTAAAGTTAAAACTTCAAGATTGTATACCGGGACTAATTGTTACTATTCCCGAGGCTGCTATTTACTTTGTTATTGATTTTAGAAATATAATAGAAAATTTTGACACCACCGATTTTATTAATTATTGCGCATTAAAAGGTCGAGTTGAGATAAAAGGTGAGTATTACACTTTATTATTGGCTCCGATGAGTGGTTTTTATGATAACAGTAAAAAAGGTAAAACACAAGTAAGGGTAGCTATGGTGGAAACGTTAGAATTAATGGAATTAGCTCCTAAAATACTCAAGAAATTATTTTATAGATATAAAAGTTTATCATAGCTTTTATTTATCTTGTCCTGTGTTTGTTACTGTTATATATTAAAGTATAACTTTAAATAATTGAAAAATGTCTAAAATAAATCCTAAAGTAAAAAAGCTCTATTATTCTATTGGTGAGGTCAGTGATATGACTGATTTAAAGTCTTACGTTCTAAGATATTGGGAGACAGAATTTAATCAATTAAAACCACCAAAAAATAGAGCAGGTAATAGGACTTATAGACAAAAAGATATTGAAATAATATTAAATATTAAAGATTTACTCTATACTAAGAAGTTTACTATTGATGGTGCACGAAATGTTATTCAAAGTAAACAAGGTTCAGAATCTCCTTCATTAAATAGTTCTCTTCTCAATCAAAATCAGAAATTGATTTTAAAAAAAGTAAAAAATAGTCTACAAGATATTTTAAAAATTATAAATAATTAAAATCGGAGCGTGGCGCAGCCCGGTAGCGCACCACAATGGGGTTGTGGGGGTCGCAGGTTCAAATCCTGTCGCTCCGACTTAAAGAGTTTTATTTATTTCATATATAAATAATTCTGTATTTTTAAAAGATAAAAATGAGTTTAATATAAGTAGTGTTTTTTTTCTTTACCTTTTTTAATTAATAAGTTGGTTATAAAGACATGTTTACGACTAAAATTATTTTCATAACGATAACTTTTATTATATTGGTTGTAATTTCATTTAAAATGAAGGTAGCAAAATCTTCCTTTCCGCTTTTTATCATATATTTAATATTTATTATAACCAACTATCCTAAAGGAAAAGCTAATTATAAAGAAAATAATACTACCCTATCTAAATCTAATGAAGAAGAAAGCAATTTTAAGAAAATAGAAAAACAAAATAGTTCCTTAGAAAATACAATAAAAAATAACGTAAAGCCTGAACCTCTGATTCTCAATGAAAAAAAAGAAAAACCAGCAAACACAATACAAAAAATCGTAGAAAAAAATATTCTAGATGATCTATCCAAGGATAAGGATATAATTAAAAATCTCCCTCTAGTCGTAAAGGATATAAAAATATGTAAAAGTATTTATAAAAGAACTCCTGTTGGTTCTGATCTCATCTTCACGAATAATGTAGATTCACTCTATTGTTTTACTAGGATTCAAAATCCTGGTCAGAAAAGAGAAGTCAAGCATATATGGTACTTTAAAGGCCAAATGATGACGCAGGTCCGTTATAATGTTCGAAAATCTAATATTTATAGATCTTGGACAAAAAAAACTATACTACCTAATCAAATTGGAGAGTGGAGAGTGGACGTTCAAGATAATAATGGAACAATCATTGGCTCAAAATCTTTTAAAATAAAAAATATTTCTAATTTCAATAGATAATATGAAGCTCAAGTATTTTACAATTTTGCTTCTATTCTTCAGTTGTCATAGTGTCTCTGTGGAAGAATTTCTACCTATGAATTGGAGTGAATTTGATTTAGATATGCCAGAAGGTATTAGCGTTTTAAGAGGTGAAAATAAGTCTTTACCGCTTAAAGCTTGGGTTGCAAAAATAGATTTAAATAACCCCAAAATATTGGTTGAAGTATTATCTTCAAGCGATAAAGATAGAATGAATACTCCAATAGAATTTCTTAACAATACAGGTGCGAGAATTGTCATCAATGGTGGTTATTTTATTTCTGATAAAAGTCCCGCAAAACATGTAGGTCTATTGAAAACTAAAGGTACTTTGGAAGAGCCCGCTAGCCATTCTGTAATAAGAGATTCAGATAGATATTTTATTACACGAGGAGCTTTTGGAATATCTGATGATGGATACCCTGATATTGGGTGGTGCTCTACCAATAATGATTCGATATTTGAATGGAAGGAGCCAAAAAATAATCGACCGGGTCATCCTAATAAAACAATTGATTTCCAAAATGGTCATTATTGGAATATGAGAGACGCTTTACATGCAGGACCTGTTCTCATCAACAACAGCGAAATTGAGGTTACGGTTGAGGAGGAAGTATTTTTCAATACACCAGTTGCAGGTATTCAGCCACGGACTGCTATAGGTTATACTAAAGACAATCATTTGATAATGATGGTTGTGGATGGACGACAAGTAGACAGCAGGGGGGTATATCTTGAAGAACTAGCTGTTATGATGAAAGAATTTGGATGTACGGAAGCATTGAACCTAGATGGTGGTGGGTCAAGTTGCATGGTTGCTGACAGCCGCCTATTGAATAGACCTGCAGGACGAACATCACAAAGACAGGTTATGTCCGCAATTGGTATATTTTATAGTAGCTAACATAAAATGGGATTTATAAGGAAATTATATGATTGGGTCTTAAGTTGGGCAAATAAACCTTCAGGACCAAAAGTACTAGCTGGTATCTCATTCGCTGAAGCTTCTTTCTTTCCAATACCACCGAATATTCTTTTAATTCCCCTGGCTCTTGGTAGAAAGGAGAAGGCTTTGTCTTTTGGTATCCTTTGTACTACCTCCTCTATTTTAGGAGCGGGTTTAGGCTATGGGATTGGATTATGGCTTTGGCGGTATTTTTTTAATCAAATTTTTACTTTAAATTTTTTTAATAATAAGATGTTTTAATTTTATGATGGTTGATTTTATTAGTTCAACCATTTATATTAGTTCCTATGAATTTAGATTACCAATTAACCTCAGACGATGATGAATGGTTTGAAGGTCTCGAGTCCGATGAGGATAGTGTTGAAATGGGTTCTGCTGTCCAAGTAAATGACCCTATATCATCATTAGGTCTTAAAGTACCTTTGATGGTCGAAATTGGTACTAGTATGAAAAATGCCCTTGAAATTCTTCAAGGTAAAGAACAAAATTGTGTCCTCGTAGTAAGAAATAATATCTTGGAAGGAATTTTAACTGAAAGAGATATTTTATTAAAAATTACAGGAAAGGGATTTGACCTTGACCTAGTTACAGTTGATGAATTCATGACTGAAAATCCAGAATACCTTTCTCCTGAAGATCCACTTGCGTATGCATTGAACAAAATGCATATTGGTGGTTTTAGGCATGTACCCATCGTCAATGATCTAAATGAGCCAGTCGGGTTAATTAGTATCGGCAATATAATATCAACCATTGCAGATTATTTCAGTATGGAAATTATTAATCTTCCGCCTCTGGATAGAATAATTGACTCTGACATGCAAGAGGGTGGATAAGGCAGAAAGGCCTTTCTTTTAAATTATATTGCCATAGTGATTTGGCTGTCAAAAAAATAAAAGAACATAGAAATTTATCCTACATTCCTATTGGATGGAGAGAGTGGGTATATCTTCCTAAAAGTGATTATTTTGCTATAAAAGCCAAAGTTGATACTGGTGCGCGGACCTCTGCACTGCATGCAACCCATATGGAGGAATTCAAAAAACAAGGTCANGCATGGNTGAAATTTAGAGTTCATCAATCCAATGATCATAAAGAAATTTCTTCAAAGATTATTANATATTTAAAAATAACTAGCTCNTTTGGAGAGACAGAAACCAGNCCAGTNGTTAAGTTAANAATAAAANTAGGTAAGNGTTCATGGTTNACAGAGGTGACNTTAACAACTAGGTCTCACATGACATANCCTATGNTGATTGGTCGAAATAGTTTAATGAAAAAACATNTAATNCATTCACACAANTCTTATTTAACAGGTAAAAATAANGTTGNAACCAGATGAATATCTTTATTCTATCANGNAACAAGAACCTTTATTCTACAAGNAGATTAGTAGAAGCNGGTAATAANCTGGGTCATAACGTAAGAGTTGTTGATTACATGAGGTGTTATATGAACATAACTTCACGTAAACCGACTATATTTTATGGTGGNGAATCTNTAGGAAANGTAGATGCCGTGATNCCGAGAATTGGTGCNTCAAANACTTTCTATGGNACTGCTGTTGTTAAGCAATTTGAAATGATGAATAGTTATTGTTGTAATACATCCGATGCCATTGCTAATTCAAGAGACAAACTAAGATCATTACAAATTTTAGCGGAGGCTGGTATAAACATGCCAATTACGGGATTTGCCAGTCATACGAAAGATATTGAAGGAGTAATCGAATCCGTAGGNAGTACACCTCTGATAATGAAATTATTGCAAGGAACACAAGGTCAAGGAATAGTACTTGCTGAAACAAGAAAAGCTGCCGAATCAGTAATGAGTGCCTTTAGGCAGCTCGATGCAGATATCATGGTCCAAGAATTCATTAAAGAATCTGCAGGAGAAGATATAAGAGCATTTGTTGTTGGCAATAAAGTTGTAGCCTCAATGAANAGGACTGCNCCAGAAGGTGAATTTCGTTCCAATGTCCATCGTGGAGGAACAATGGAAAAAGTTCAACTCACTTATGAAGAAGAAGAGATGTCGGTTAATGCCTCAAAAATTCTTGGCCTTTCAATTGCAGGNGTTGACCTTATGAGATCNAANAGAGGTCCGTTGATATTGGAGGTGAATTCCTCGCCAGGCTTGCAGGGTATTGAAACATGCTCATCNATAGATGTAGCAGAAAAGATCATATCATTTATTCAAAAGAAAGTAGTTTGACCATTAAAANGACAATCGCGTGTCTTATTATAACTTTAATGGTAGAACATNTATTTACTCAGGATACATTTTCTATTATAGCTGTTGACCCTAATTCAGGGCAAGTTGGAAGTGCTGGTGCATCATGNATCCAGGGGTCTGTAATCATTAGCGATGTTCATCCAGGTATTGGTGGAATCCATACTCAATCTTATTGGAATGAAATNAACCAAGATAGTGCATCATATCTTATGGAACAAGGATACTCACCAGATGAAATAATTGAATGGTTAATTAATAATGATTCACAAAATGATNCATCTATTAGACAATATGGTATTGTTGATCTAGTNGAAGGAGGAAGAAGTGCATCTTTTACAGGTANTAATTGTCTCAACTATAAGGGGCATATAATTGGAGAAAACTATGCTATACAAGGAAATATCTTGCTTGGACCATCTATTTTAGATGAAATGGAAGAAGCATTTCTTACACAATATGGNTCTTTTGAAGAAAAATTAATTGCCTCATTGATGGCTGCCAACATTTCTGGAGCTGATACCAGATGTGAGCCATATGGCACTCCAGCTATTTCTGCGTTTATCAAAGTTGCAAAATCCAATAATACAGCTGATTCNCTATTTCTTGATTTAAACGTAAATAACGCCCCATTGACGATCAATCCGCTAGATTCTTTATTTNCGGAATATTGGGATTGGAAAATAGATCAGTTTATTCTAGGAGATATTAATTTTGATAGANTNGTNGGANTCAACGATGTTATATCGTTNTCGGATCATGTGAATGGGTTTNATNCAATCAATATGCATAGTTTTNATCCATCAGATATGAATGGTAATGGNGACCTGGAAATAACAGATCTCTATCTTTTGCTTTTTGAAATAATTGGAATNACTGGAGNTTAGAAAATGACNCAAAAACTCNTTCTATTNATCTTTTCAATATCGATCTTGTTTTCAGAATCAATTAAAGAAAATTATACAGATATTTCACTNAGAATTATATCTGAGGCTCTTTCAGATAGTACTGCATACAATAGATTGGCTTATCTATGTGATATGTTCGGACCAAGATTAAGCGGTTCAAAAAATTTAGAGAACTCAATAAATTGGATCATTTCTGGAATGAAAAAGGATGGTTTAGAAAACGTTGAAGGGCAAAGAGTTCGAGTTCCAACATGGATTCGTGGAAAAGAATCAATTAGGCTTCTTAAGCCTTTTAAAAGAGAGTTGACTATGTTAGGCTTAGGAGGCAGTGTAAAAACTCCAAAATCAGGGATTACAGGTGACCTATTGGTAGTGAATGATTTTAACGAGCTTGAGTCTCTAGGTGAAAATATAAAAGGAAAAATTGTTCTTTATAATGCTCCCTTCACTTCATACAGTGAAACGGTCATGTATAGGTATTCAGGTGCTAGTAGAGCTGCTAAGTATGGTGCTGTTGCAAGTTTAGTGAGATCCATAGGTGATTGGTCAATGGATACTCCTCATACTGGAGTTATGGGGTATGATGCTGAATATGAAAAAATTCCCACGGCAGCATTGACCATAGAAGACGCAATGATGCTTGGTCGAATACACGATAGAGGAGAAAGGATTACCTTGAAGCTAAGTATGGAGGCCAAAACCGTTGGAGATAGATGGTCTCGAAATATTGTCTCCGAAATAAGAGGTTATGAACGCCCTGACGAGATAGTGGTTGTTGGTGGACATATTGACTCTTGGGATGTTGGTCAAGGTGCACATGATGATGGAGGAGCATGCATAGCTTCATGGGAGGTATTGAGACTTATTAAAGATTTGGGATTAAAGCCAAAAAGAACAATTAGATGCGTATTATGGACAAATGAGGAAAATGGTAGTAGAGGTAGTAGAGCATACCGAGATATGCACATGGATGAACTTGATAAGCATATAGTAGCAATAGAATCAGATGCAGGAGTATTCGCACCTAAAGGATTTGGATTTACTGGTAGTAAAGAAGCAAAGAGTGTAATTGAAAGTATTCATGAACTACTAAAACCCATTAAGGCGAATGAGGTCACTGATTGGGGTAGAGCAGCGGATGTAGCACCTCTTAATGATGAGGGTATACCTGTAATGTCATTGAATGTTGAATCCTCCAAATATTTCTGGTATCATCATACTGCAGCTGACACTTTTGACAAGGTTGATTTTCATGAGTTTAATAAGTGCATTGCTGCCATGGCAATCATGGCTTTTGTTATTGCAGATATGGAAGATCCGCTTCCTAGGTAGTTTTTTAACTAAATATTGAATTTATTATGATTATTACGTGGCTATTTCATTATTAAATTTATCGGCTTTTTATTTATAATATCTTGGAGTTCGTATGAGTGTGGTTCAAATTGATGGCTATGGCGATAACCTTACTGTAAATGGCGTTAGAATTGGCGACCTTACTCCAGATGAGCATGAATCAATCGAGAAGAATAAAGGTGGACAAAATTATTCACCACTAGAAAATATCGTTGTTTCAAAAGTTAAGGATTCTTCAACTCTATTAGCCAGAAAACCCCATCCAGATGACATTAAAAAATATATAGAAACCGAACTTATTGACGGTTTATGTTGTTACTCAGCAGTAAATCAAGGTCAATTAAACAAAACTATTGTAGACTCTGTGATCAAACACTTAGACGAAGAAAAGTTGCCAACTGTTCCTAGGTCGATAAGACACAAATACATGAGCGCATTTCTACTCGCTGCGACNGGTATTACAGAAATGGACAAGGTTGTTCCAAAGGTTGCAGGAGTTGAATCTTGGGAGCTCTCATTCAAAATCAGTAGACGCTGGGGTCATTATAAAAANGGAATTCCAGAAAAAGATATCATTATCGTAGGAGCCACAGGNAATTTTCATGGTAGATCAATGGCCGCTATTTCTATGTCTGATGACGCTGAATCCAGAGCTGGGTTTGGGCCTTTTTTACCAGGTATTGAACTAGTACCTTATAATAATATCGAAGCACTTGAGGATTTATTCAAAAAGAAGGGTGATCAAATTGCTAGTTATATGGTTGAACCAATTCAAGGAGAGGCGGGAGTCATAGTACCTGATGATGATTATTTTCCACAAGTCTCCAAATTATGTAAAAAGTATAATATTTTGTTGGCAATGGATGAAGTTCAAACTGGATTTGGTAGGACTGGAAGAAATTTTGCTCATCAATTATATGGTGTGAAACCTGATATAATGGGATGCGGAAAAGCGGCTGGTGGTGGTATTTTACCAGTATCCTTTGTTGCTGGTCGAAAAGATGTAATTGACGTATTAACTCCTGGAAGTGAAGGGTCAACATTTGGTGGTTATCCCTTGGCATCCGTAGTTGGTACCTATGCAATAAAGGTGCTTGTTGATGAAAGTTTAGCAGAAAATGCAAAAGTAAAAGGTGACTACCTTATAGGAAACTTGAATTCAATAAAAGATGAATTTCCTCAAAAGATAAAAGAAGTTAGGGGTAAGGGATTATTAACAGCATTTGAAATGCATGATGAGAGATCCCTTGACGGTCATACAGTTTCAGTTGAATTACTGAACCATGGTGTATATGCCAAAGAAACTCATCATTCAACTGTTCGTTTGGCACCCGCATTGACCATTAATAATAATCAAATAGACCGACTAACTGATGCAATTCGAACCGTAATAAAAGGCCTTTGAAAATGGAATTCTTAAAAAAACTTGGAATTAATGATGAAAACTATGGTGCAAGTCTAGGACCAAGTCATTGGAGTCAGACTGAAGATGCAGGTAAAATTGATTCAATAAACCCATCAAATGGAGAATTAATATCATCTGTATATCAATGCAGTGAAGAGGATTATGACGATGTAGTCAAAGGCTCACTTGAGGCTTATGAAGAGTGGAAAAAGGTTCCCGCTCCAGAAAGAGGTCAGTTAGTTAGGGACCTTGGAAATGCCCTCAGAGACTATAAGGACCCATTGGGGAGCCTTGTCGCAATGGAAATGGGAAAGATCAAAGCTGAAGGTGATGGTGAGGTTCAAGAAATGATCGATATAGCAGATTTTGCTGTAGGACAATCAAGGATGCTCTATGGAAAAACCATGCACTCTGAAAGAAAAGATCACAGAATGTACGAACAGTGGCACCCATTGGGGATCACAGGTGTCATAAGTGCATTTAATTTTCCGGTAGCAGTATGGAGCTGGAATGCATTTATAGCAGCCATATGTGGCAATACTACCATATGGAAACCCTCATCGTCAACTCCATTATGTGGAATTGCAGTTCAAAATATTTGCAATGAAGTCCTTTCCATTAAAGATGTACCTAATATTTTCAGTCTAACCATAGGAAGTGGTTCTAAGATCGGTGAAACCTTGATCAACGATAAGAACATTCCTCTTGTATCTTTTACTGGCTCCACAAATATGGGTAGGCATGTAAGCAAGGTGGTGTCAGAGCGATTTGGAAGAACCATTCTTGAGCTAGGTGGTAATAATTGCATAATAGTTGAAAAATCAGCCGACATGGACCTAGTGGTCCCTGCTATTGTATTTGGTGCGGTCGGTACTGCAGGACAAAGATGTACGAGCACCAGACGAGTCTTGATCGAAGACTCTATTTACGAAGATTTAAAAAACAATCTTATTAACGCATATAAACAAGTCAATATAGGTGACCCACTTGACAAAGAAACCTTGATGGGCCCTCTTGTAAATGAAAACGCAGTCAATGACTTTTCAAATGCAATCAAGAGAGCAACAGACCTTGGAGGCAAGGTATTGTATGGTGGCACTACAATTGACGGACCTGGAAATTATGTTACGCCGACAATCATTTCTGCTGAAAATAGCTGGGATATAGTCCAAGAGGAGACATTTGCGCCGATATTGTACTTGATTCCTTATTCAAACTTAGACGATGCCATAAGAATGCATAACGACGTACCTCAAGGTCTCTCGTCTGCAATGTTTACAATGAATATTAGAAAAGCTGAAAAATTTCTATCATCCATTGGATCTGACTGCGGAATTGCCAATATTAACATAGGGACCTCTGGAGCCGAAATAGGTGGTGCATTTGGCGGGGAGAAGGAAACCGGTGGTGGTAGAGAATCAGGCTCTGATAGTTGGAAACAGTACATGAGAAGACAAACGAATACGATAAATTGGAGTAACGAACTTCCACTTGCTCAAGGAATAGAATTTAATTTGGAAAAAAATTCATAAAGGTATAACTAACCAAATGAAAATAAACTTTAATAATACTAGAACTGCAATAAGTAAGCACATGCTGGCTGATGGAATGTCCCCAGTTATTGATTTAGAAAGGAGCCATGGATCTTGGCTGGTGGATGGAAATACGGGTAAAGAATATCTAGACCTATTTTCAATGTATGCATCCATGTCAATCGGCTATAATCACCCTTATGTGATGGAAAATATTGATCGTCTTACTAAAGCTGCTATAAATAAACCTGCAAATTCTGATATATATTCGCCACAAATGGCAGAATTTGTTGAAACGGTTGGTCGTATAGCTCAACCTAGTTATATGCCATATGCATTTTTTATTGAGGGTGGCGGATTGGCTGTTGAGAATGCACTTAAGACTGCGTTTGATTGGAAAGCAAAAAAGAATGCTGTCCTTGGGAAAAAAGTTCCTGAGAATCTAGTACTGCACTTAAAAGACTGTTTCCATGGCAGAACTGGATATACAATGTCCTTGACAGACTCACCAGATCCCAGGAAGGTAATGCATTTTCCCAAGTTCAACTGGCCAAGAGTGACCAATCCATCTATAAAGTTCCCACTTAATAATGATAATCTTGAAGAAGTAATTAAACTTGAGAAGCAATCAATAAATGAGATAAAGGATTTTCTTTCAAAACATCCAGACGATGTAGCTTGTATGATCTTAGAGCCTATACAGGGCGAAGGTGGCGATAATCACTTCAGACCTGAGTATTTTAAGCAACTTAAAACCTTGTCTCTTGAAAATGATTTTCTTTTGATTTATGATGAAGTTCAAACGGGTATTGGAATAACAGGAAAAATGTGGGCGCATCAGCATTTTTGCGAACCAAATTGTGAATTAAATTGCAAGTTAAACTGTGAATCAATGGAGCCAGATGTAATTAGTTTTGGTAAGAAAACCCAGTGCTGTGGTATCTTTGCAGGGAATAGGTTAAATGAAATCGAAAACCATGTATTCAAGGAATCAAGTAGAATAAATTCTACGTTTGGAGGAAATCTTGTAGATATGGTGAGATTTACAATTTATCTAGAGCTAATGGAAAAAGATGACCTTGTAAATATGGCTTCAGAAAATGGAGAATACTTACTTTCTTGTTTAAGCTCGCTGAAGGATGATAATGATGAGATAATTACCAATGTAAGAGGAAAGGGGTTATTTTGTGCGTTCGACCTTCCGACACCGGACCATCGTGATAAATTAATTTCTAATATGGAAGCTGAGGGAGCTATCATATTAGGCTGTGGTCATAACTCAATACGATTCAGGCCCCATCTAAATGTCTCAAATGAGGAAATAGACCAAGCTATGTCCATGATGCATAATGTCCTATCTAAGATTTAGGTTTGAGCAGTAAAAGAGGAATTCTTTATCTTGTATCAACACCCATAGGAAATCTTGGTGATATGACTCACAGGGCGATAACA
>NZWG01000058.1 GCA_002698235.1 Fidelibacterota bacterium
ACTTACGATTTCCAAGGTCTCTTGGTGATGTTTCCCATCCAATCCAGTCTACCACCCCAGGAGCATCATAATTTTCAACAATCGCTACTAGCGATGCTTCAGTTAAATTCATGTAAAAGGCATATTCATGCTGTGTTTCAGCAAGTGAGGTAACCTCAATGGCATGACTAAAAATATTAGTTCCAGGAGTTCTTGTCATAGTACATTCTTCACAATTACCCCAGCCATTAAAGCTTCCACGAACCTGAACTTCATCACCATTTGCAATATTGAAAGCTCTCATTCCTAAATTACCTTCTTCGTCAAGCCATTCAGTCATATCAACATTAAATAAAACTGTTTTTGTTATGTCTCCACCTACCGGAGCCATAATTGTATAATCAGTTGCTCCATGCAAGGTCAGCAAATCATCTTCTAAATTAAATGCAGGGTTATCGCCTACAATTAACCATGAACCATATCCATCTGATCCATCACACGCTTCACAAGCAGTACCATCTCCGTTATCTGTATCAATGGCCCCCCACTGATGATCTCCTGCTGTCACATTTTCTATAACAGCCGTCCAGATATGATCACCTGAAACTTCATCACCCATGGTACCATCATCGTACATTTGCTGAACAGCCCATTCAGTTGGAGAACCTTTCCACATGAGATTAGTCCATTCTTCCGTTCCATCATGAACCGTAAACATAACAGATCCTTCTGAGACTGCACTATCTGGAGCAATAACATAATCCACAACTCCGGTTACCTCGCCAGCATCTGAGACACTGTATGAAGGATTATCGCCTACAATTAGCCATGATCCCCATCCATCTGATCCATCACAAGCCTCACAAGCAGTACCGTCTCCGTTATCCGTATCAATAGCTCCCCATTGATGATCTCCTGATGCAACATCGACAGTGACTGACCATATATGATCATCAGCTGTAGCATCACCATTCGTACCATCGTCGTACATCTGAACGACGCCCCAATCAGTTGCTGTTCCCTTGTACATAAGATTTGTATTTAACCAAGAACCATCATTCACAGTAAATGTTACATCTACAGCAAATAATAATGTGGTAAAACTTACAATTAACGATATCAATTTTTTCATTTTTGCTCCTTTATTATTTAATACTTACGTAAAACTAAATAGTAACTCCAAATATAACTACTAATTTATTTGTTTAGCAGTTATATCTTATATATGTTTATTTTATATTAATAAATTATCTTCAGTTGTTATGTAAATGCAAATAAACTGTATCAATGGGAGCACACATGAAAATCTTTACCCTTCTTGATTGGAATATTTTAATTTTATTTTTTATTGTTTTGGGTTCTATTATATGGTGGGTAATTAAGCAAAAACAGGAATCTTCAGAGGATTACTTTTTAGCAGGAAGAAACCTAGGATGGTTTGTAATTGGTGCATCAATATTTGCTTCAAACATAGGCTCTGAACATATTGTTGGTTTAGCTGGAACAGCAGCTGATAGCGGAATGGTTATGGGACACTATGAACTTCATTCATGGATTATCCTTCTTTTAGGCTGGGTTTTTGTACCATTCTACCTTAGAAGCACCGTTTTTACGATGCCTGAGTTTTTAGAGCGTCGTTACTCTGAGCATTCGCGATGGATATTAACCATCATTACTTTAATCAGTTATATACTGACCAAAGTTTCCGTCACTGTCTATGCAGGAGCTGTAGTATTTCAAACTTTAATGGGAATAGAGTTTTGGTCGGGCGCATTATTAATTGTTCTCATNACCGGGGCCTACACTATTTTAGGGGGACTCAGGGCTGTTATCTATACAGATGCCCTTCAAGCAATTGTTTTAATAATAGGTTCTGTCACTATTACCATAATCGGACTGTTTAAAATCGGTGGATGGGGAAACATGGTTTCTGCAGTNGGCTCCTCTCACTTTAATATGTTTTTACCGGCTGACCATCCTGATTTTCCATGGATTGGAATGGTTTTTGCACCTCCCATTATTGGAATTTGGTATTGGTGCACAGATCAATACATTGTGCAGAGAGTTTTATCAGCTCAAAATGAAACACAAGCTCGAAGAGGTACCATCTTTGCTGGTTATTTAAAACTTTTNCCNATATTNATGTTCTTCATCCCAGGTCTNATTGCATATGCAATGTCTAAATCAGGACAACTAACTTATGCTTCTTCTGATCAGGTTTTTCCTACTTTGGTTAGAGAGTTACTACCCTCTGGAATGAGAGGTTTAGTTGCAGGGGGTTTGTTAGCCGCTCTTATGAGTTCATTGTCATCGGTCTTTAATTCATGCTCAACACTATTTACAATGGATATTTATAAAAAGTTAAAACCAAACGCTTCAGAGAAAAAACTCGTTGTAGTTGGAAGAATAGCAACAGGAATTATTGTTATATCAGGTATTTTATGGATTCCATTAATGAAAGTAGTTTCAAGNGGAGGCCTATATCAATACCTTCAAAGCGTTCAAGCTTACATTGCTCCACCAATTGCAGCTGTTTTCCTCCTTGGAATTTTTTGGAATAGAATCAATTCAAGAGGCGCTCTAGCAGCATTGATTNGTGGATTTTCTGCAGGAATGCTACGTTTAGCTCTTGAGATAAACAAATCAAATTTATCTGGTTTTTGGTATGATTTTGCTGATTTGAATTTTTTATACTTTGCAATCTTCTCATTTTTAGCCTGTATTGCTTTAATGATTACTGTAAGTCTTATNACTCCAGCACCCGATTTAAATCGTATCTCTGGNTTGACATATGCTACGACCTCAAAAGATGATTTGAAAGANTCAAANAATAGTTGGGAGTCTTTTGANNTGATCAACTCTGGTATCATTATTTTANTTCTTGCTTTAATTCTTATTTACTTTTCCCCNCTTGGAATNGGAGGTTAAATTATAAATTATGTCGATTAAAATATCCATAGGTANAGANGAATATTTTCCTCAANTAAAAAGGATTAAATACGANGGGCCAAATTCTAGTAATCCCTTATCNTTTAAGTATTATGATTCTGAAAAAATTATTGCTGGAANACCAATGAAAGATCATTTTCGATTCGCAACCGCCTATTGGCATACTTTCTGNGGTACTGGCGGAGATCCTTTTGGTCCAGGAACTAAAATATTTCCATGGGATTGCACAGATAATCCTATCAAGAATGCGAAAAATCGATTAGACGCAGCATTTGAATTTTTCACAAAACTTGGGACAAATTTTTACTGCTTTCATGATAGGGACATTGCGCCTGAGGGGAAAAATTTAAGAGAATCAATTATTAACCTTGAATCAATGGTAAGTCTTGCAAAAGAAAAACAAGAAGAATCTGGGGTAAAGTTACTATGGGGAACTGCAAATTTATTTTCAAATCCAATTTACATGAATGGAGCCGCAACTAATCCAGATTTTAAAGTGGTTGCACATGCCGCTGCTCAAGTAAAGTCCGCCATAGATGCTACCATAGAACTCAAGGGAGATAATTATGTATTTTGGGGTGGTAGAGAAGGTTATTCCTCGCTATTAAATACTTACATGAAAAAAGAATTGGATCATTTAGCGATATTTTTGCATAAAGCTAAAGATTACGGTAGAGAAAATGGATTTAAAGGTACTTTTTTAATCGAACCTAAGCCCATGGAGCCCTCCAAACACCAATACGATTTTGATGTGGCGGCGGTAGTAGCCTTTTTAAAGCATTATGACCTTGATGAAGATTTTAAAATTAATATTGAAAATAATCATGCAACCTTGGCTGGACATACCTTTGCTCATGAAATTCAATCTGCTTTTGATTACGGTGCTTTTGGAAGTTTGGATATCAACCAAGGTGATCCTCATAATGGATGGGATACAGATGAATTTCTGCATAATATATATGATGCAGTGCACATTATGATGGTATTATTGGATTCAGGAGGCTTACAAAATGGAGGTATGAATTTTGATGCAAAAACACGCAGAAACTCAACTGATCTAGAAGATATATTTATTGGACATATTAATTCCATGGATATTTTAGCAAAAGGTTTAATCATCGCAGATAATATCTTAAAAGATTCAAGCTATTCAGACTTAAAAAAAGAACGGTATGCAAGCTTTAATAAAGCTGAAGGTCATCAATTTTCCGCTGGAAAATTGAACTTATCACAACTAAGTAGAATTGCACTTAATCAAACTAAACCTGAACTTAGAAGCGGCAAACAAGAATTGTTTGAATCTATAATTAATAAATATTTGTAAAATGCCTTCTATAAAATTTGTGCACATATTATTTATAATACCTCTGACTTTTGTTCTTATTATATCTAGTTGTAATCATCAAATTGCAAAACAGAATGCTAAACCAAATGTTATATTAATTATTGGAGATGATCATGGGTATCCATACTTTGGATTCATGGGGTCTGAAATTGTAAAAACACCCCATATGGACACCCTTGCAAACAGTGGTGTTCTTTTTACTAATGGATATGTTCCTGATAATCATTGCCGCCCTGCTTTACAATCTTTGGTGACTGGAATATTACCATATAATTACAATCAAAAACGAGATTCTTTGAAGCAGAAAAAGAAGAGTGAGGATTTTTATCTAAAAATGAATGCCAAATCAAAAAACGAGTGGGAGTCAAACTTTGATTATCATGCATTACAATATTTTCAGACAATGCCTAAAGAACTTAGCAAGTTAGGATATAAAAGTTTTCAATCAGGAAAATGGTGGGAATATCATTATAAATATGGTGGATTTACTCATGGTATGACCTCTGGATGGGTTCGAGAAAATAGAGATGGTAGAAACTGGTTTCAACAATTTATGGGAGGNGAGGGAACAGATATAGGTCGAGTGACAAATGAACCTGTATTTGATTTTATAAAAAAGAATAAATCGAATCCATTTTTTATTTGGTATGCACCTCAGCTTCCTCATTACCCTTTTGATGCTCCAAATAAATATCGTGAACTCTATTTNGGTAAAGGATATTCTAAATCTGCTGTTGAGTACTATGCTAATTGTACCTGGTTTGATGATTCTGTTGGCGAGTTATTTAAGTTTCTTAAAGATCATNACCTNTATGATAATACNTTATTTGTTTATGTCAATGATAATGGATGGGAACAAGAGCCNNAACAAGAGTTTTTTGATGATCCGATGAGATCTCATAATGGTGGAGACAAAGGTAAACTATCAATTTTCGACCAATCTTTTCGAACTCCAATTATATTCTCATGGAAAAATAAAATTTCTCCNGATATAA
Source organism: Fidelibacterota bacterium (assembly GCA_002698235.1). Lineage (GTDB taxonomy): Bacteria > Fidelibacterota > Marinisomatia > Marinisomatales > UBA1611 > NZWG01. The sequence continues at coordinate 5,269 of NZWG01000058.1, forward strand.
AAGTTANTAGNTTNATCCANAGCGCTGATATTCCNGCAACCATTTTAGATTTTNCTGGTNCGAATAAATCNAANATGAATCANGGTCTATCATACAAAGATGTTATCGANGGTAAANTTCAAGAACATAGAAATATTATTATTGGTAATTCAAATAAAATTCGAGATGATCAAGACCCAATGGGAAGAGATGTTGAAACCTATTGGGGTAGAGATAAAAATTGGTTTTATAAATCAAATTTAACGGATCAAACTAATGCACTTTATAATATCATAGATGATCCATTTTGTACTAAAAATGTTATAAAGAACAATCCTGATATTGTTCAAAAGTTTNCAAATCNAATATTTCAAAGATATCAAAAATTAACGTTCTAGTGATAATAGATTTCTAGATGNTTTTTGACGATTTATCTTATCAACCCAGCTNTGTAAACTAGCAATTTTTTCAANTCTTAAACTACAAACACCAAAAGAGGATTCCACAACCCCTCTGATGATAAAGAGTGTTTCCCAATTTAATATATCACCAAACTCTATAAATANTTCAGGAAAGATAACGCACTCAAAAATATCAGTCTCATCTTCTAATGTAAGAAANCTCATAGGTTTAGATTTACNAGTTCTGGTTTGCTTTTTAGTAATATAAAGCCCTATCAAATAAATTGAATTCCCTATATACTTATATATATCTTTAGCATATTTGATTTTATGACTTAAGATAGAACGATATCTAGCTATTGGATGGATAGATAACGGATAACCAAAAGACTCTAATTCAAGTTTAAAATATTCATTCCTGTTTAGATCTGACCTGTTAGGAAAACTATTCAATGGCGTTTTTTCATTATTTTGAAGATAAAATCCAGCCACTAANTATGAAATATCCCTATGCTTTAATTTTGGCTCAATGCGCTTAAANCAACCTGCGTTTGTAATAATAATAGCATCAGCAAAGTCTAAATCAACTCTTAATAAAAAATCATTTAAAGATTGGAATTCACCTGTTTTACGTTCATCTATAATTATATTNACTACCTTTCTTTTTAGTTTTTNAATGCTCATAAAGCCCATTCTTATCTTATTTTTTATGCCAACCCACCTCCATTCACTCTTGTTAATATCGGGTCTTAAAACCTTTATTCCAAAACGACGAGATTCATTCATGTAAGCATATGATGAATAAAACCCCCCTTGATTAGATATAACTGAGGCAAGGAATTCTGCAGAATAATGAGCTTTGAGATAAGCACATGTAAAAGATAACATCGCATAAGAAGCTGAATGAGGCTTACAAAAAGAATAACCAATAAATGAGGTTATCATCCCCCAGACCTCTTTAATAATGTGAGGCTTATATCCTCTCTTAATTGATGAATTATTAAATTTTTCTTCCCAGTCTTGAATAGCTTCTTTATTTTCATTCCTACTGATGGTTTTCCTTAATAATTCTGCCTTTGCATATCCAAAGTCCGTCATTGTCATAACAGCCATTGAAACCTGTTCTTCATAAACCATTATACCATAACTCTCTTTTAAAAAAGATAAATCTGGATGAATCAAGCTCCATGGTCTACCATGAATACGCTCAAGCATAATATTTATATATTTATTTGCAGCGGGTCTTATAATAGAAGAATAAATAACAATATGTTCAAAATCAACTAAGCGTGATTTAGCTAAGAGTTGACGCGTTGCAGGACTTTCAATATAGAAAATCCCCATTGTCTTTCCACTTTTCATTAATTGTTGCGTCTTAATATCTCCAACTGGCTGAACTTTATGATAATCTAAATACTTATTTTTTGATACCTCAAAGCCATAATTAAAATTAATTTGTTTTATAGTATCTCTGACGACTGCTAAACTTCTATTACCAAGTAAATCAATTTTTAAAAGTCCTGAATCTTCAACCTGATCTTTCTCCCATTCAACAATTTGTATTCCTTTTGGAGCTATTAAAACAGGAACATATTTTTTAATTTCATCTGGAACAATGATAACTCCTCCCGGATGTACGGAAGAATATCTTAATACTCCAATTATTTTTTCACTTTCCTTTAATACATCTAATAGTTTTTTATCTATATTTATATTAGAAAAATGGATATCCTCTTTAATCCAATTTTTTAAATCACGCTTGGAAGAATACCAACTAATTCGTTTAGTAACATCCTTAATCTCTTCATTTGATAACCCATATACTTTCCCAACTTCTCGAATAGAAGATCTCGGTTTTAAGAATACCTGATTTGAGACCATTGCTGTTTGATTTTTTCCATACTTTTTAAATACATATTGTAAAATATCATCTCTTTCATCCCATGGAAAATCAACATCTATATCAGGCATATCTTTTCTCTCTGGATGAATAAATCGTTCAAATTGAAGCTTGTGAATCAAAGGGTCTACTTGAGTAATAAAAAGACAATAACTAATAATTGATGCAGCAGCAGAACCTCTACCAATCGTTGACTTCGTTTGCATTACAATATCCTGTACGATCAAAAAGTAAGTAGAAAATCCCTTTTGAATCACTATATCTAATTCATATTTAATTCTAAAATCTACTTCTTGACTAATATCTTCATATCTGACCTTTGCACCCTTATATACTCTCTTCTTTAACTCTTTATTAGATTGATAATTATCCTTTAGTGACAACCCTGGAAAAATAGTATTTATAAATGTCCAATCTGTTTTACATCGATCAGCTAAATATTGACTATTATTTAAAGCACTTAGACTATTAGGAAATAGTTGTATCATTTGTGCTTCATTACGAAACCAATGATGTTCTGATTTTAAATTTTTAGTTTCTAATTGATCTAACTTTATATTATTACTTATAGCATTTAATATTAAATATGATTTATGATCATTCTTTGAGTTAAAATAGACGTCACCAGTTGCCACCATTTCTAACTTAAACTTTTTTGCCAATTTATGGATCTTTTTTTCCTCTAATCCTGGTCTTAATTCAACAAACAAATGACTGTCTGGAATGATTTTTTTTAAAGATTTTAATGTTGATGCTTTATGGGATAAGATAAAAATACCTGAAGAATACAATCTTAAAATATCTTCGACTTTTATATTTGGATTTTCATGAACTGCAGATATCAATCTGCAAATATTTTCATATCCGTTTTTATTTTCAACTAATAAAATAATATCTTCTTTATTGGTAATTAAATTGGTGCCTGCTATTGGAAGAATATTATGACTTTTACAATGCTGGACATACTTTATAAAACCCCACATACCATTGATATCTGTCAATGCTAAAGTATCCATTTTATTATACTTTGCTATTTTCATAAGGGCATCAAATGAGATTAATCCTCTCATAGCTGAGTAAACAGAATGAATATTTAGATGTACAAACACTACGATTTATTTAAGATCTGAATAATATCAGCAGTTTGTAAACTATCAAAACCATATTTATTCCGTATCTTTTCTACAGCTCTAGAGATTCGTTTATTTATCGTATTTTGATCAACAAATAAACTTCTTTGTTCTAGGTAAGGTTTAAAATCACTAGTATCTAATAAAATAGAACGGACTCGATTTCTTCTGAAATTAGCTTGTTTAATCATTGTGGTACATGTTTTAACTATTGAAGCATCATCATTAGATTTAGTTTTGTTAATTTTTACGCTTTTATAACCATCTGAATAATGAATTTCTAATCTGATCTTATTAGCGATTTGTCTTCGTTTACGAAGTTTAAAAGCAAGTTGTTGCGACATTTTTTTTACCACGGCATGTAATCTATCTTCATTATTAGTATCTTCGGATAAAATAATATGTTCTAAAATGTGATCACGAAGATGTAAAGGTTTCACAAGCGATGAGTCTTGGCCATGAGATTGTTTTAATAATTGATTAGAATAGATCCCAAAAAGAGTTTTAAAAACATCTTTATGAGATGAAATTAATTGAAGCCCTTTAATCTTATTTATCCATAAAAATTTAATAATACGCCGGACAGGATTATGTTTAG
>NZWG01000059.1 GCA_002698235.1 Fidelibacterota bacterium
AAAAATATTGAGCGACGCTTCAAAATTAGACGATACGGGATTGAAAGACGGATCAGGCAAGGAATTCAAAAAGAAGATATTAAACTTTCTATAAATGGTTTTATTCCTGATGACAATGCAGAAAAAAATAAGCTTTTAAATTACAACCTTCAGTTAAATGGAGTAAAAGATGCNCTAAGTTTTGTTCACACAGGATCACATGTTGTTTTTTCTCTTATCAAACTGGAGTTTTCAGGNTTTGTAGTAAAAAAAACAAAGAGATATTNATTTCCAATTAAAATTAATGGAATTCAAATTACTACACTCCCAGAGCTTATAATTAATGTCTATAGCCAATATTTTTCTGATANATATAAACGAAAGGTTTACATAGCTATNCATTCAGACTCNTACTCTTATAAAATGACATTTTTAGAANCAAATAAAAAAAGTANAGCAAATCTGAAGAAGTCGATTATCAACATTTTTAAAAATTCAAAAGTATTTAAACCTCAGCAAAATATTTTTGATTATGTGTCGGATCANAAATCAAGTACNGTTGTTTGTTANTCTGATAATAAAGAACAAATAGCTTACGATTATAAAATTTTAAAAGAAATTGGTNTAAATCCGAGATACAATACTTCAATTCCTAAAATTTTATTAAATATTCATAACTATTATAATCTAGGTTTAATTGGAGCTATCTCTGTTGTGGTTTATATAGATCATAGAAAGACTTACATGGTTTCAATATTTGAAAAGTCTTTGGTTTCATCTGTGGATATTTCTATTGGATTAAAGTCATTTACGGANGTTTTAATTGCTAGNAAANCTGTAAATAAAATAGTAAATGAAACTAATGAAAGTAATGCAATTCACTATTTAGAAAAATTTGGAATTTTGCTAAAAGACGTGAATGACACAATCAAAGTCAATCATCTTAGTGAAAATAAAAATAACTCAATAAATGATATTTCAAATAAAATTATAATTGAAATTCAAAGTTTTATAAAAGCAATAAAACTTTATAATCATTCAAATAATTATAAAAATCAAAATATTAGCAGTATTTATATTGGAGGAGTTGGGTCTCATATAAAGAATATTGATAAAAAATTTAGCGATGGTTTAGATTTTAAAGTAGAAAGACTTGATAAAGTAAATTTTAAATCTATCAAAAAGTATTATGACTCAAAGAGAAATATATGGGTTCAAGCAAGAGAAAAAAGTTTACTTAAAAAACAAAGAAAACATTCAAGATCATTAGAAGACGTACAGAAAAAAATATTAAATCATAGTAAGGTTGTAGATACGGCAAAAAGCCCTGAAAGGGCAAAATATAGAATTACTCGTTTAGAGATTGATCAAAATACTAAAGTTAATTCAATTAATAGATTAACAAAAAAATTAATTAAATCAGCCTCTGATTTTAAGCTATTAAAAGATGAGTATATGAAAACTCAAGATTTAATTCAAACTGATACTGATACGATTACAAAGCAACTAGACTCAAAAAGAGAAGGTCTATTAATAAAGTATAAAGAATACGATTATCTAACTAAAAGAATGTCAGAGATTGATTTTGAAAATGACAATAAAAATACTAACAATCACGATGAAAAAGATAGCTCTAAATTAGAATATGCTGGTCAAATTAAAAAAGCGTCGGCACAGAGAAATAAATTAAATGAAGAAAAAGAACAATATGAAAAAGAATGTGATGATTTGCAACTTCAAATTTTAGGTAATCAAGAAAAGGTTCAAAAATTAGAATTAAAAATAGATTCAGGTTATGATGATGCAGCCATTTCAGAATACTTAATTAATACCATTCAAAATACAGCAAAAGCATTTGAAAGATCTCTTTTGGTTCATTTGAAAACAATTGATAGACTTAAAAAAGAAGATTTAAATGCTTTAAAGAGGGTTGGTTATTTATTAGTTCAAAACAATGAAAAATTAAAAGAAATAAAAAATAATTATGAAAATCAGAAAATTGAAGAATTAGAAATATTAATAGATAAGCCAGGAGAAAAAGAATATGCGGTTGAAGTTAGAAATAAACTTATTCCAATTATTGATTTAATAATTGAGACTACAAATAATTTAGACCAGTTAAAAAGTTATACAGCAAATTTAATTCATATAAATATTGAACAATCTGAATTACAAAAAAAACAAGATGATATAAAAAACAAATTAAAAAAGAAAAATTTAAATAAAATTGAAGAAGAGCAAAAACTAACGTTATTAAAAACAGAGCTTGAGTCAACTCTGCCAATTTTAGAAGATAAAAAGCAGAAAAGGTTAGAATTATTAAATGTTATAACTCAACTAAGAAGACAAATACTTAAAACTAAGGATATCATAAATAATATTGATTTAAAAATCAAAGAAAATAATGCAAACAATGAAAAAAAATTAAAAATAGGAAATGAATTAAAAACAATAGAGGTTGATTTATCAGAAATAAAAGCAACAATCTTAAAAAATGGAGAGAACCTCGAGACTATTCAAAATAACTTTTTAAAAAATAATCAGGTATATGAAGAGAGGGTCACTGAATTTAAACCTCAAATTGAGAATGTTGAAGATAAAATCAACTCTATTAGAGAAGAGATTTCTGAAAATTCAATACATCAAACCGGGCTTTCTAATGAAATAAAAAGTTTGTTAGAGCGGAATAATCAAATAGAAAAATTTAAAATTCAAAAATCAAATGAATTAAAAGAGTTAAATATCAAAAAAATTCCAGTTATCCAAAAATTGGATGAGGCTAAGAGGAATTTAAAGATTGAGTTGAACATTGATCAAAAAAATCTTAAAAAAGAAAGAGATTTAAGTATTAAGAGAGCAAGTAATACTAAGAAGGTTACTATAAAAACTTTTTTTAAAAAGGAGCTAGCATCCTTAGAAAAAAAACGCATCGCTGTTCAGGCTTTACTTTTAAAAAGTACAAAAGATATTGAAAAATCTTTTCAAAGTAAGAAAAAATCCGAAGAGATGCTTGATGAGAAAATTAAAAGCAAATCTCCGTTAATAAGTAAACTTGAAAAGGAAATAAAAACTTGGGAAAACTCTTTAGCTAAATCTAAAGCTATCCAAGATAAATTAAACAATCTAGAGGTTCAGCGTTCTGATTGGGAAGAATATCTTGAAAAAGAAAGGTTAATCCGTGATTCTAAAGTTAATGATTTAGTTAAAAACATTAAAAGAAAGGAAAAAAAGTCATATTTATTATTTTTAACCGAGAGTTTAAAAAGATCTAATAATGATACAGATGCAATTACTGTTGCAAGGTCAATTGTAAAAGAAAATATTTCATCTGATAAGAAGCAGATTAAAGATTTTGAAAATATATTTATTGATATAATTAAACGTCACAAATTATTTATGACAAATTATAAAAAAAGTCATAAAAAGATAGTCCAGGAATTGAAACCTTATGGAGGTCAAGAAAAAAGTATAAAACGGAAAATTAAAAATGCAAATACTAAAATAAAAGACGCTCAAAGGGTAATAGACTCATTTCAAAAAAAATTAAANATTAGAANTAAAGCATTAGAAGAAAAAGAAGTTGAGTTTATACGTTTTAATAAAGAAGCACAAAAAAAATTAGATGATATTCAAAATGAAATTAATCAAATACCAAAAAAACAAGAAAGAGCAAGAGATGAAGTATCAAATAAGTTGATTAATAAATTAGAGCAGGTAAAAGAAAATAAAGCTCAGTTAAAAGAAAAGTACAAAATAAACCTTATAGAATTAGATGCCGACTTACAAAATCATGATNTGATAATTAAAATAAATAAAATAAACAATAGGTTAAAAAATGAATCAGAAGAACTTTTGCTTAATAACATTAATCAAAAAAAATTAACTATAAACCTACAGAAAATAAAAGAAACAATTTCAAGGCTTATTGAAGAAGAAAAATCTTATTCGGATCATTATTCAGATTTAAAAAGAAAACTGGATGAGTCAAAAGCAATATTTGAATTAAAAGATAAAACGTTACATAAAGAACTTAAGGATGAGGAAAATGAATTAATCATAAATCAAGAAAATGAAGATAGGTATAATCAAAAACAAAGGAAGTTAAAATTTGAGAAAATTAATGTAGACAATGATATTAAAGGTATTTTAAAAGATATTAATAAGTTAAAACTGAAAGTTAAATCTCCTCTAAAAAAAGTAGAAAAACTTGTTGGGAATGTGGGGGAAGAGATTAATGATCAAGTTAATGAATCAGAGAAGTTCAATGATCTAGTCCAAATGGAAAAAGATTTTACTGTAAACATAAACCTTTATGATAAAGACATTAAAGATTTATATAAAACTCTAGATACTATTCAAGGTCAAGAATCAAGTATTATTAAAAAAGTAAATATCTTAGTTGAGGATATTAAAATTTTAAAAAATGATTTTTTAAAATTAAATAAAATAGTTGATTCAAATAAATCTAACAGGGATCAAATAGGTATAAATCATCTTAAAACAATAGAGAAGCTAGAGGAGATCCAAGACATCTATTTTCCAACAAAGACAATGTTGAATGATCGAATAGATAGTATTTATAACCTAGTAGAAAAAAATAAAAATCAAAAAAACATATTAAAAGAAAAAGTCCTTGAGCTAGAAAAGAGGTTAAAGACAAAAAGGGTAGAGTCAGCGAAAGTTGATAATGAACTATCACAAATAAATAGAAATATGAAAAAAGTCTTAGAGNTATCAATAGATGATANTGAANCTATAAAAAGAGANGAGGCTCAAGATACAGTAAAAGAAAAGATACAGAGTTATGTTGATTTGGTTGAGATGAAATCAAGGACAAAACAGTTATTTAACGAAATAACTGAAACTGAAAAAGATATTTCCATTCTAAAAGAAAAAAAAGCATCGCTTAATCGTTCTTTTACTGAAAATGAAAATATTAATAAGAAAAAAATTATTCGTCTAGAGGAAAACTGTGGTGTNTTAGAGAAAAAAATCATGATAGATAAAGAAGAATTATCTATTTTAGAGAAAAAATTAAATGAATTAAATAGAAATGCCTCTAGCTATGGAAGTAGAGTTGATATATTAGAAAAAGAGTTAGAAGATTTTAAGACAAAGGCAGAAGAGCACGAAGATACATTAAAAGACCTTGATCGATCTCTTGAAAAAATTAAAGAAAAAGCAAGTAAAGATAAATTAACAAATAATAAAATTATTGAAAATACAATTGAGCTAGATTATATGGCAAACCTAGGTTTATTGATGGATTCAAAAAATGAATTGAACTTAATACCAGAAGATGATAAAAATGATTTTAAATATTTTAAAAGTAATAACATTTTAAGAAATAGTTTTTTGGCATTAACCACTGTATTCGCATTTGCTGCTTATTCTCAAAAAGTAAAAATAGACCCTTTAGAAAATCTTGTGCCCAAAAAATCTTCAGAATTGACATTATTGAACATGCGCCAAGAAATGAAAAAGGAAATTTATGAAAAAAGTAGAGATGTTAATGGATTAGACCTCCTTATAAAAGAAGATAAAAATCTCTCATTTAATATGGTTACTCTACTAAAATATCTGACTCAGGTAACCCCTAAACGATTTAAAGTAACCGAATTAAAGTTGGGTAATAAACCTTCTCGTTTTATAAGAAATGAGGTAAATAAAATAAACTTAGAAAATTCAAATATACTTGTTTCAATCAAAGGTTTTTATGGGCTTACACTAGAAGATTCAAAAGTTATTTCAGATAGTTTTATATTATTTTTAAAAGAAAGTGGAAAATTTAAATCAGTTGAAATTAGTAGTGCCCAAAAGATAAGTAAATGGAGAACAAATTATGAAATTGAACTGGTTCTTTAATTTTTAATGAAACAAAGAAACATATTTATGGTTTTATTTTTTTCAACGACCATTTTAATTATACTTTTTTTGTGGAATACTAAGGAGCAAAAAGTAAAATTGGTTCAATTAAAGAAACATTTAAATGAGATAAATATACAGTTAAATGATCATCAGGATATTCTAAAAGAGACTGTAAAAGTAGAAAATGATTTAATTTATAGAAGAGANACCTTAATTAATCAATTCTCTTTAAGTAGAAATATTTTTGAGGAGATAGAATTAATTAAAGGACTAGCTCGTGATTTTAAGGTCAATATTAAGGACATAAAAGTTGATCGTGAGAATACATTTATGCTGTCAGATCAAATCATAAATAAGAATGATTTACCCTTAGAACGACATACCCTATCTTTTCAATTATCAGGCAAGTTTATATCCATTGGAGAGTTTCTTGAGGATCATAATAATAAATTTAAAAATATATTTTTGAGTCAGTGTGAATTTAAAATGGACAGTTTAGACCCAAGAGGAGTTGTAGCTCATCTTGAATTTAATATATACGGTGATAAAAAATGATTAGAAGAGAAAAAATCATTCTCTACATTATAAGTTTTATTATTTTGATCATTTCTTATGATCTGATTTCAAATACTTTCTTTGATAATAGTACACAACCTATTCAAAAAAAAGAACAACAGTCGATTGCTGAGAAAAGAAAAATAATAGCTAAAGAAACAGAACCGATTAGTTTATCGATAAACTCTTGGGGCAAAGATATATTTTACAATAGAAGTTATAAATATAAAAGTTGGTTTAATCTAACAGGAATTACACGATTTGAAGATGTCAATAAAGCTATCATTAATGGAAATATTCTTCATGAGAAAGATAAAATCAAAGGTTTTACCATTAAAAGAATAGCAAATAACTATGTTATTCTAAAGAAGAATAAGCATACAGTAACCCTTAAAATAAAAGAATAAATGAAATATATATTATACATAATAAAGTCATACTTATATTTACTTTTTGTTTCTCTTTTAATGGCAAAAACAACACCTGAGCTTGTAGATGTCCATATTACATTAGAAGATGAATCATATTTAGCTTTTAAAAAATATTCCCTTATAATGGAATTTGATAATGGGGAATATGAATATATAATCAATGAAAAATTTGCACCACCAGGATTGATTTTAGAATTTAAAAATGTAAAATGGAGCAAAGGTGATTTCGTTAAAAAAAGTTCTTATAAACCTTTATATCAATTCGGAATTAAGGTCCCAAAGAATGTAAATCTAAAAGAAAAAAAGAATAGATTAGAATTAAAATTAGATTTTACTAGGATGCCTGAATATTTTATTAGATTTGAAGCTCCGCAAAATAAAAAAGATAATTACAAATTAATAATATCATGGGAAGAGAAAAAAAAGAAATCACCCAGTAATTACCTTGCACCAAATAATCGTCTACCTGAGACAATTATTAGTTTAGATTTTCAATCAACCAAGTTAAGCAATGCTGTTAGGATGCTCGCTTCAAAGGATAATTTAAATTTAATAATGAGCGATGATGTTAAAGGTGAGGTCACAGTAAGTTTAAAAGAAGTTTCTCTAGAGACAGCTTTAGATGCAATCTTACATGTAAATAATTATGAATGGTTTTTGCAAGATAATATTATTGTTGTTCAGCCAATGGAAAAACGACAAGTCATGAGTGGAGAGTTGACAACAAGAATGTTTCGATTAGACTACATTACTGGCCGCGTTGCTCTTGAAGCAGTAAGCGAAGTTTTAACACCAAAAGGGAAGGTGAAAACATTATCTTCTACTGCATCATCGGAAGAAGAGTTAGGAGAAAAAGACATATTAATTGTTTCAGATTCTCCTACCAATTTTACTTTAATTGATGCTGTTATCAGTTCTCTTGATATCCAAAGTCCACAAATTAATATAGCGGTTAAATTTATAGAGACTACTTTAAAGCACAATGAAATAATTGGTATTAATTGGGATCTGCGGAAAAAAATGAATCTTACTAATAATGGATTATCAGATACCACTTTAACTTTCGGTGAAATGTTTTTGGGCGGCCAAACAATGAACTTTGCGACTTTAAGCAGTCCGGTTGTTTCTACAATTCTTAATTTATTGGCAAATGATAAAGATACAAAATTATTACAAGAGCCACAGGTTACAACAACAAGTAACTCTTCAGCGAATATCATGGTAGGTACAACAATACCAATTCTTGTTCCGCAAGGAGAGGGTAGTGTTTTTGGTTCAAATCCTTATACTTATGAAAATCAAAATATCAATGTATCTCTTGATGTATTACCTAAAGTTAATAAACAAAAAATTATTAGTATGAAAATAGATGCTGTTGTGCAGGCTATTATAGGTTTTGTTGGTAAAGATGAACGGCCAATGATTTCAACAAGATCAACTAACACAAATGTTAGAGTTAAGAATGGTGAAACTTTATTAATTGGAGGGCTAATTTTTGATTCAGATCAAAAAATTGAATCAAAAGTGCCAATTCTTGGAGATATTCCATTAATTAAAAAATTATTTCGATCTAGCGATAAAGACAAAGAGCAAAGAGAATTACTTATTTTTATTACTCCTACTGTGGTAACAAATAAAATATAGGATAGAAATATGAAGAGTAAATTAGAAAAAATATTAATTTTATTTTTAATAATTAAATCTATGTTGATTGCCCAGAGTGATATGTTTTCATCAGGTAGCAAAAGACCTCGTGCCAATGCTGGTCCAAATATTCAGATAATGCCTAATGAAAATATTGTTCTTGATGCTTCAAGATCATTTATAAGAGATGGGTCAAAATTGAAATTTGAATGGATTTTATCACCAGGTTTGGCATTAAAAATTGGTAATGAATTTGAAAATGAAATTTCAACTGATTTTTATAAAAATAAATATCTAAAAAGTGTTCAAACTTATAAAAAAATAATTGAAATAATACCAAATGAAAATAGACCAGGCACAAAATTAGAGGTTGTCTTAAGAGTAAAAGATCGAATAGGATTTGAAGATTTAGATACGTTATTTGTAGAATATATTAAAAATCCAAAAATTCAGGAAATTTCTAAAGATATAGAAATTGTAGAGTCTCCTATAAATGTGTCTGAAAAAAATGAAATTGTTATTGATTCTTTAGAAATAAATGAGGTTGAAATAGTAGCTGAGGATGTAATTATCGATTCGTCTCAGATGACTTTTGGAATATTAATTGAAGGTATAAAAGATAATCAACTAGAAATATTAGATATGAAAATTATTAATAGTATAATGGTTGATCAGATAAAATTAATAGGTTA
>NZWG01000060.1 GCA_002698235.1 Fidelibacterota bacterium
GGTAACATAGGAAGTGAGCGTATGCTTCAATATAGTGCGATTGGGGATGTGGTGAATGTTGCAGCGAGACTCGAGCAGGCCAACAAAGAGTTTGGTACGGATATAGCATTTAGCAAAGAGATATACACTGCGTTAACAAAAGACCTTAATTCTGAAGCAAGCTCTCAAGGAGCCATAACCTTAAAAGGTCGAGATGGAGAGACCCAGGTATACTCTATTTAAAAATATAGGAAACTAAAATGGAAAGAAAATTAACAACCATATTTGCTTCTGACGTCGTTGGTTTCAGTAAGATGATGGGTGAGGATGAGGTCAATACCTTAAAAATTCTCAAGGAAAGAAGGCAGGCTATTGATGGTATAATCGATGAAAATGACGGTGTCATATTTGGTAGCGCTGGTGACAGTGTCATCGCCGAATTCTCTAGTCCTATTAAAGCATCAGAAGCTGCAATTGCAATACAGTCAAAGATGAAGACCATGAACCAGGGGCAACCTGAATCAGACCAAATGACATTTAGAGTTGGNATAAATATNGGAGACGTTATGGTCTCAGATGATAATCTTTTTGGAGATGCCGTTAATATTGCGGCTAGGTTAGAGGCAGCTGCAAAACCATCNGGCATCTGTGTATCTCAGACATTGTTTGATATGATCAATCGTAAAATAATGGCCTCTTTTGAGGATGCTGGTGAGTTGGAGTTAAAAAATATAGATTTTCCAGTCAAGGCATTCCATGTTTTAGACAACAAAGGAACACCACGATTCAATCAAGACTCTGAGACCATTGAGACAGTAGTTAAAGAAGCTGAACCTGGTTCTCTTGCTGTCATGTTTTTCAAGAATTTAAGTAACGATGAGGAGCAGGAATATTTCTGCGAAGGTTTTTCTGAAGATCTTCTATCCATGCTATCTCGTTATAATAAATTGGTGGTCATTTCCAGCCATGCAAGTTTTGCCTACAAAGAAAAATCAAAATCATTTAAGGAGATAGGTACGGAACTTGGGGTAAGGTATGTCATCCACGGTAGTGTAAGAAAACTCGGTCCAAGAATGCGTATAAACACAAACCTCGTGTCGACTAAAAATGAAAAATCCATTTGGTCAAATAATTTTGATCTAAAAGTTGAAGAGGTGTTTGATGTCCAAGATAAAATAGCAGAAGAGATCGTCTCGACAATAGTGGGAAGGGTTGAGGCTGATACACTTAGCAATATAAAGACCAAGAGGCCAGATAACATGGCATCATACGATCTGGTATTACAGGGACTAGAATACGCCAAGAAAGGTAATGTGATGAAGGAAAATACTCAAAAGGCTGTAGAGCTTTTTGAGAAAGCAATTGAGGTAGAGCCATCCTATGCCCGTGCTCACGCTTGGAGGGCATGTACCTTGAGTAATTTAGCTGACTGGGAAGAGAATCCTGATCCTAAAATATTTGAGAATGCATTCGAGTCTATAAAATTAGCTCTAGAGCTTGACTCAAATGAGCCAGAGGTTCATCGCATCATGGGTGCATTGAAACTATGGCATGAAAGAGACCATGAAACGGCCAGATATCACTTTGAAAAAGCAAGAGAATTATGCCCTAGCGATGTATTCATCATTTCAAGGTATGCCATAATGCTTATTTATTTTGGAGAGTTTGAAAAAGCCTTGTCTGAACTTGAGCGTGCAAAGAGACTTGACCCTTTTTCCCACGATTTAATATTTGGTCCTGAAGCAACTTGCCACTACTGGTTGGACAATCCAAAGGAGGCACTCCAGACGTTTAAAAAGGTAAAGGTAAAAAAGAATTATCTTTTTTACATAGCACTCACNCACAAGAAAACTGGTGACAATAATCAGGCATCTGAGAACCTAAGAGAAGCACATGCTTTGACAGGAATGGATAATGATTCATTCATTGGAACCCAGCCATTTATGGACAAAGATATCCTGTCTGCCTTGAAAAATGAACTAAGTGAAATCCAGACCAATTAGGCTATTTATTTGTATATTTTGACAATTGTAGCATCCTAGTTAGATTTGACCATGCTTAAGAAATTCATACTATTAGCCCTATTTTCGATCACTACTCTTCTTGCAGGACTGAAGGTTCCTGTTTCGGACCTTGTTTACAAAGACAGGCTGTGGTTTTACAAGGAATCTAGTGCTCCTTTTACTGGGGTTGCCTTTGAGATATCTAAGGAGTCAGGTACGATCATTCAGCAGGCTAATTATATTGATGGATTGGCATGGGGAAAATATTATGAGTGGTGGCCAAATGGTTCAAAAAAGGTAAACGGAACCTATAGATTTGGTCTTATGTANGGACGCTGGAAATTCTTTTATGAGAATGGAAGAATATTATGTGCTGGCAGCTACATGAATGGCAAAGGGCACAGATCAACCGATATCATTGAANCTATACCACAAGAAGGTATAAGCGGCTTGTGGACCTATTGGAATAGTGATGGTCGTAAGATCGAAGAGGGGTATTATAGTAAGAATGGTATTGAAAAAGGGAACTGGTCATTCTGGGATAGAGATGGGAANAAGCGTCTTGGGAAAAAGATCGATTATNATACCTTTAAGAATATTGGATTNTACAAACATTTAGATGGAGTCTTCCTTGTCACAGGTCCAATCGAGGGNTTATCTAATGTATACACTCAGGCACATGGAGCAGTTAGAGGTGGNAGATTAGACGGACCTTGGACCTATTGGGATAATCAAGGTCTATTATCAGCAAAGAAATATTACGANAAGGGTATCCCCTCGGGTCAGTATACAACNTATCATCCAAGAGGGCATAAGCTTACCGATGGAGNTGTAAGAGGTATAGATGATTATGGTAACTTGATCAAGGATGGTAAATGGCTCTTTTGGGATGAGACCGGCATATTAAAGGAAGAAGTTCATTTCAAGGATGGTAAAAGAGAAGGACAGACCACTTACTTTTCAATGACCGGCAATGAGAGTGCAAAGATCATTTACAAGAATGATCTTCCTTGGAGTGGTGAATGGACAACCTGGTATCCAGATGGTACAAAAAAAGAATCAGGAAGATACGACGAAGGTGAAAAACAAAGTCCTTGGTCAGCATGGCATGAAAATGGTCAAAAAAAATATGTAATGCACTATCAAAATAGTTTAAAACATGGTTTATATACCGAATGGAATAAAGAAGGTAGGCTCACTAGTGACATTGATTTTGATGCGGGAAAACCAATGTCAGAATATATAGTTGACTATGATGGCGAGGGCTACATTGAGATCAATAGAAGGAATGGCCAACTTTCAGGNTCGTGGATAAANTGGTACGCNAATGGAAAGAAAAGTGAAGAGGGTGTNTANAAATATGGTAAAAAAGGTGGGCTGTGGACAGGCTGGCACACAAATGGGGAGAAGAAATANCAAGGCAAATATGTAGATGGTAAGCCAGATGANNTNTATACTGAACTTGATANCCGAGGGCGATTGATAAAGAATGTTGAATATGATAATGGTATTATCTTGACTGAATACCACATTCAANGAGATGAGAGTGGTACCACTGAATATCACAAACGTAATGGTGTCCTTGATGGTCAGTGGACGCGATGGTATGCAAATGGTGAAAAGGCAGAGGAAGGCCTCTATAAGAATGGAAAACGTAGTGGCAAATGGAGTGGTTGGTACCTATCAAATAAAAAGAATTTTAGCTGCGTTTATGAAGAAGGAAAGCGTGCGGGAAATTATATTGANTGGAACTCAAAAGGTAAGAAGGTTAAAGAGATCTACTATAGCGATGGAAAGCGGATCAAAGAATATCTCGTCTTAAAAGATGGTAGTGGTTTTATGGAGATAAATAAGATGTATGGTAAACTTGACGGCCCCTGGTCAAGATGGTATGCTGATGGAAAAAAAGAAGAAGAGGGTTCATATAAAAAGGGAACAAAAATAGGTATNTGGTCCCGATATGCAATGAATGGCGTTGTTTTAGAAGAATGGAACTTTGACAATAAGGGTAGAAACCTATATGAAGTAACCTATTATGATAATGGGACGGTAAAAGAATACAAAGATTTCTTTTCAAAAACNGTTCAAGAGTACAATTCAGATGGCTCATTGAAGGGTGATAAAATTCCATTCAATTAATTATTTTTGCCAAGGTACTTAAATTGATTTTTAAAGATTTAGCGCACTAGTATCCTAGCTGCCTGAATGAAATANAATATAAATATATATTAACTTATTTAAGNTTCAAATGGAGATGATCAATGAATTATAGAAGACTAGGAAAAACGGGATTGAAGGTTAGTGANCTATCTTATGGCTCATGGGTAACTTTNTCGTTTCAATTAAAACTNCAGGAAGCAACTGATATGTTGCAATTAGCCTATGATAATGGCATCAANTTCTTTGACAATGCTGAAGCATATGCCTCTGGTCGTTCAGAGATGATCATGGGAGACGCAATCAAAAAGTTAGGATGGAGCCGCGACTCATTCATTATTTCTAGTAAGGTGTTTTGGGGCGGTAAAATGCCAACCCAACAAGGGCTTAGCCATAAACATGTNATTGATGCCTGTGANAATGCACTCAGAAGACTCCATCTTGATTATCTTGATCTTTATTTTTGTCATCGTCCAGACCCAGATACGCCTATTGAAGAGACGGTCAGGGCAATGCANACNTTAGTGATGCAGGGTAAGATCTGTTATTGGGGGACATCTGAGTGGTCAGCATCAGAGTTAGAAGAAGCATANAAAGTGGCTCGAGAGCTTAATCTCACTCCTCCCTCTATGGAGCAGCCTGAATACAATATGTTTGCAAGGCATAAAATGGAAAATGAATTTCTATCGCTTTTTGATAAAGAAGGATTAGGTACAACNATTTGGAGTCCACTTTCATCAGGTCTTTTAACNGGNAAATATATGGATGGNATGCCAGATGATACGCGTACTAGTCTCGATANTTATCAATTTATAAAGGANAATTTTCAGTCTGAAGAGTATAAAGAAAAGCATGANAAGGTAAGGGAATTACATGCTNTATCTGAAGANGTGGGTATTCCATTAGTCAATATGGCTCTNTGTTGGTGTTTGAAAAATAAAAATGTAAGCACTGTTATCTTAGGTGCNTCAAAGCANGACCAATTGATACAAAATCTNGANAGCATTAAATANTCAGATCAATTNGANAGCACTATCATGGAGAAAATAGAAACAATTTTAAAAAAGTAGCATTGACTCTAATGTCAATTTCACTTATTCTTNTACCNAGTCAAATTCTTAAATGAAAATAAATAGGGTAGTAAACTGGCAGANAACGCTCATAAGATTAGTCCTTCAATAGTTNTAAATAATTACCAGTTTTATGGTCTCATCCTATTGAGAGTATTAATAGGATGGCATATTCTTTACGAAGGCGTCTCCAAACTTATNAACCCCTATTGGTCATCCGCAGCTTACNTNCTGGATTCTAAATGGATCTTTTCNGGTCTTGCTAAGATGATTGTTTCAAATCCTACTTTATTGACCATCTCAGATCATGTTAATGTGTGGGGACTAACACTGGTTGGTGCTTGTTTGTTGTTAGGTATCTTCTCAAGACAAGCTGCAATAGGAGGAATGGTACTCATCTCTATGTATTATCTATTTGCACCACCTTTACTCGGTTTGGAATATGCAAGACCAGGCGAGGGNAGCTACATCATAGTGAACAAGAATCTCATTGAGGTATTTNCACTTTTTGTTTTATATCATTTCCCAACTAGTCATCTAATTGGTCTAGATAGATTTATTGCCAAACTGAAATAGAGAATAAAGGAATCCGCTGATGAGTGATAGATCAAACGANAAAATGGACCAAAAAAGGCGAGAGTTTTTAAAGGGACTTGCTACGGTACCTGTTTTTGGTTTTTTTCTTGTAAATCTTTGGGCAAAATTGAAAAGAGATGCTTTAAAGCGAAAAAACCTATTAACAGATCTTATCAATGAAAAGAAGGCTCCTGCAGTAATAAGTAAACTTTCAGATAGTAAGCATCTGAACATTGGAATCATTGGCTATGGAGGAAGAGGGNCACACTTGGTGCGGGGTGCTGGATTTGCAACCAAGGGATGGGTAGACTGGGCATATAATAGTTCTAAGGAAAATAAACTCCATAAGGCCTATACTACATTNATGGAACAAGAAGATCTAAATTGNTCGCTAGTTGGTGTCTGTGACCTTTTTGATCATCATGCAGATCTCGCGATCGATGCATCGAAAAATGATATGCGTCCAGGTGGAGACCCAAGGGAATCTGCAACANGATANCGTAATTACAAGGATATGCTTGCNAGAGAAGANCTAGATGCNGTNATTGTNGCTACNCCAGANCATTGGCATTCAANGATAACCATAGACGCTGCTANAGCNGGTAAGCATGTCTACTGTGANAANGGACTTACACGAACATTCCAGGANGCTNTNGATGTACATGATGTCATNAAAGAAACTGGCGTTAAGCTTCAATTGGGTCATCAAAATAGGCAGGTAGAGGCAAATGACAAGGCTAAGCAGATCATTGACCAAGGACTTCTAGGCCCCATTAATTTAGTAGAGCTTACAACCAATAGAAATTCACCATGGGGTGCGTGGGTATGGAGCATCCACAAAGATGCAAATAAAAAGACAATTGATTGGGATACCTTCCAAGAACCGTCTCCAAATAAGATACCATTTGGTGAAGAAGCATTAAAACGATTTTTTAGGTGGAGATGTTGGTATGACTACGGCACAGGTTTATCGGGAGACCTTTTCTCCCATGACTACGATCAATTAAATCAGATCATGGGTATGGGAATTCCAAAGTATGCATCATCATCAGGCGGAATTTATTTCTACAAAGATGGACGAGATGTGCCTGACGTTTGGCATGCGACACTTGAGTACCCTGATAAAGATCTGACCGTTTTGTATAGTGCGACGCTATCAAGCAATAGTTCCAGAGGTAACCGGATCATGGGGCATGATGCAACAATGGTTTTAGGGGGGATGTCCAATGCTGGTAGTGTAGGCGGATTCAGGGTAATAGCAGATAATGAATCAACTCAATATAAAGATAGAATTGAAGAGGGCATTATCAATACAAAATATCCAATNTATCGTTACTCTCCTGGATCAAAACAGATAGATGGTGTTACGTCTGCAACAAGTCAATATTTTGCGAACAAAGGCCTACTGTATGCATATCGAGATGGAAAAAGAGTTGATCCATCTCATCTGCACATCAAGGATTGGTTAGATGCCATTAGAAGCGGAGGTCAACCAAAATGCAATGTAGATATTGCATTTGAGGAGGCGGTTACTTGCGCTATGGCAACGGAGTCTTACTTAACTGGTCGAAGAATTGAGTGGGATCCAGTTAATCGTAAACTCATTTAATATTTAATAATTTCTTCCTGTGACAAATAATTCAAGACTAGGCACCATGATGTTCCTCCAGTATGCATTATGGGGAGCTTGGCTGCCTGTAACGGCTAGATATCTCTCTGCAAGCATATCAGACGGAGGTCTCGGTTTTTCTGGTTCTCAGATAGGTATGATCCTTGGTCTTGCTGGTTCTATAGGAGCTATAGCTGCCCCATTTATTGCAGGGCAGATCGCTGATAGATATTTTAGTACGGAACGAGTTCTTGCTTTTCTTGTGACAACGGGAGGTATTGTGAAATGGTATACCTCCTTACAGACAGACTACCAATCGTGGTTGATCTTATCAATCCTATATAGTGTCCTATACATGCCAACACTTGCTCTTTCAAACTCCATTACTTTTTCGCACATAGATGATCAGGAAAATGATTTTCCTAAGATTCGTGTTTGGGGTACAATTGGCTGGATCGCTGCTAGTTGGGCATTTCCCATGATATGGCTTCAGACGGACCTTCAATTTCAGTCAATGCCACCCTTCATAGTTGGAGCAGAGGTGCCTGATGTCACCGCGAGATTAGGAGATGCATTGAAATTTTCTGGCGGAATATCAATTATCTATGGNGCNTTTTGTTTTCTTTTGCCAAATACNCCTCCAAAAGNGAATGCATCAGAAAAGCTAGCATTTAAAAAGGCATTTGAATTATTTAAATACTCATCTTTTACAATATTGGTTATTTCTAGCTTAGCCGTGAGTATCATTCATCAGATCTATTTCCTACAAACAGGTCCATTCCTTTCTCGCATTGGAATACCTGATAGTCANATCGGACCTGCGATGACNATCGGTCAATTTGCNGAGATANTAACCATGGCCTACNTAGGCTANTTTTTAAAGAATATCGGATTTAAAAAAGTTATAACAATAGGNATTGCTGCCTATTGCTTGAGATATGCCATATTTGGTACAGAACTATTNCCTGTATGGGTAATGATTGTAAGTCAAGCNTTCCACGGTTTCTGCTATGCATTTTTCTTCGCAGCTGCTTATGTCTATGTTGATAAGTTAGCAGAAGAAGATGTAAGACATTCAGCGCAAACCGTATTTGGGATCATTATTCTTGGAGGTGGGCCAGTTATTGGAGGGTGGCTATCTGGTTATCTTCAAAATGCTTATACCTCAGTTTATCGTCTTCCTGGACCTGATCTTATAGTTTTTGANTATTCGATCTTTTGGTACACTTTATCAGCCATAGGTCTTNTAACTACTTCTATTTTCTACNTTTTATTTAAAGAACAGGCTTAATAAGGAAATTTAAAATGAGTCAAAAAAGTATCGGNATTGGATTTATTGGAGGTGGATTTATTACAAGATTTCACATTNAATCATTGATAGGAGTAAGAAATTGTGAAGTNTTAGGTGTTATGTCNAAAACAAGGTCTTCNGCGGAGGAATCTGCGTCTCTTGCTCGNACCATTGGNGTAGGTGATGCTGAGGTTTTTAATACGATCACAGAAATGGTAGCAGAGCCTAGNATTAACGCATTATGGATATGTGCACCTAATTTTACAAGACTAGAGATCATGGAAGAGATCTTTAATGCAATTGATTCAGGGAAAGGNGAATTGATNGGTGTGACATGNGAGAAACCGCTAGGCCGAAATGTAAAAGAGGCTAAGAAGGTTTTAGAGTTAACTCAAANAGCANGCCTCNTAGATGGATATCTTGAGAATCAGGTCTTTGCCCCNTCGGTNACCAGGGGTAAAGAGATNATNTGGTCNAGAGGAGCGAAAGCAACTGGGCGNCCATATTTAGCAAGAGCAGCNGAAGAGCATAGTGGCCCACATATGCCNTGGTTNTGGGANGGTGAATTGCAGGGTGGTGGTGTCTTGAACGATATGATGTGTCACTCAGTTGAAGAAGCACGTTTCATGCTTACTGAGCCAGGAAAGAAAAGGGATAGTCTCACCCCAAAAAGTGTTAATGCATATGCATCTTGTCTAAAATGGCAGCGTCCAGAGTACGCAGATATCCTTCTACNAAATAGCAATGGTAAAACTGATTACTTAAAGCGTCCTGCAGAGGATTTTGCAAGATCTCTTATAGAATATGAAGATGACTCAGGCCACAACTTAGTTGTTGAAACCACAACATCATGGTGTTTTGTTGGNGCAGGTCTTCGTTTGAGTTTAGAATTATTTGGCCCNGAATACTCTATGTTCGTNAATACATTAGACTCAGATCTTAAAGTATTCTTTAGTAGNAAGGTNCAGGGCAAGGAGGATGAGGACCTTGTTGAGAANCAGAATGCAGAATCGGGAGAGATGCCAGTAGTTAGTAGCGAGGCAGATACTTACGGATACACCGGTGAGAATCGCCACATGGTAGAGAGNTTTCTGGCTAACAAGAGACCTGAAGAGAATTTTAGTGATGGAGTGGCTGTTGTCGAGCTTTTNATGACAGCATATATGAGTGCAGAACAAGATAAAACNATTCAATTTCCACCACCAGGNCTGGATGATTTTGTTCCAGCCGTTGCANAAGGTNAGTGGAATCCAAAAGANAAATAGGAAATAATATGAANAAAATAATTTCACTCTTTTTAATTCTNTTATTTATATCATGCAGCAATACACAGTCTGAATGGATGATGTTATTTGATGGTAGTTCCGTTAAAGGTCTTCGAGGATATAAGATGGATACCTTTCCATGGGAATCATGGGCCATATCGGANGGTAGNCTGAAAACTGTCCCTGGGAAGAATGGAGTAGANATTATTTCAGATGAGATATTTNAGGATTTTGAACTTNAGCTTGAATGGAAATTGCAATCTGGTGGAAATAGTGGAATATTCTATTTTGCAACAGAGGATGGTGATTTCATCTGGCANTCTGCTCCCGAGATGCAGGTTCTTGATAATATTTCGCACAGAGATGGNCTTAGAGATGAGACATCTGCAGGGGCACTTTATGATNTGATTCCAACCNTAAGAGAAGCGGTAAAACCACTTGGTGAATTCAACAAAGTACGGATCGTATCNAAGAATGGGCATATTGAACATTGGCTTAATGGTATGTTGTTATTAGAGTATGATCATAAAAGTCCTGCAATGATCGAGCTCATCTCAAAAAGTAAGTTCANGGACATGCCATTTTTTGCAAAAGCATCATCAGGNAGAGTTGGTTTNCAAGGTGACCACGGTGAAGTATGGTACCGAAACATTAGGATTAAGAGACTGTGATATTTTAGTTTGANAAGAAGAGATTTTTTAAAAACAACATTTGNATTGGCAGGAGGGATGTCTGTTCCNACNCTAATNTCTTGNAAGCNTAAAACNATGAACTTTGACATATCTCTAGCTGAATGGTCACTTCANCGNGCATTATACTCTGGTGANATCGATCATTTGGATTTTCCCAAGGTAGCAAAAGAAAANTTTGGNATTGATGCAGTAGAGTATGTGAATTCATTNTTTTTTGATAAGGCAGAGGATGGATCATATCTTAAGGAAATGAAGAATAGAGCANATGATCTTGGAGTATCAAGCTTGTTGATCATGTGTGATAATGAAGGNAGTCTTGGNGATCCTNATGATGAAAAGAGGAAAGAGGCNGTTGAAAATCATTATAAGTGGCATGAAGCGGCAAAATATCTAGGATGNCATTCAATAAGAGTAAATGCATATCTCACTGAGTCANTGCANGGACTNGAAACTGGTGACTATAGTAAAACAGNTTCTTATANAGANCAGGTAANCCTTGCNGCCGATGGTTTAAGNAAATTANCAGAATTTGGTGCAACACTTGGCACGAACACNATCGTTGAGAATCATGGTGGTCTTTCATCTGATGGAAAATGGTTAGCAGCTGTTATGGANGCNGTAGATCATCCAAAATGCGGTACTCTGCCTGACTTTGGAAATTTTCGGATTGAGGGAGATCGTTGGTACGATCGCTATCANGGCATGNAAGAGTTAATGCCTTATGCTAANGCGGTAAGCGCNAAGAGTCATGAATTTGATTCAGATGGCAATGAGATCAATACTGATTTTTATAGAATGATGNATATTGTAACTNNATCAGGNTACACGGGATATGTTGGGATAGAATACGAAGGCGGTACAATGGACGAGGTCTCTGGTATCAAAGCAACAAAGGCTTTGCTTGAAAAGGTGAGAAGGCCTGTATAAAAANTTAATTTGGTGTGATTAACCAAAACAAATAAATTTAAATAATATTTAATGAATGTGGATTTTNTATTAAATATTATTTTATTTTTCCGCCCTAAAAAGATATCGAATACATACTTTAAATAATTTATTTAATCAGGAGACTACTTTGAGTCAACAACCCTTTCAAACAGAAGTNAGTCAGTTACTTAAACTGATCATCCATTCTCTTTATTCNCACAAGGAGATCTTTCTTCGAGAACTGATATCNAATTCATCTGATGCTCTCGATAAATTGAGATACCTCACACTAACAAAAGATGATTTTAAATCATTNTCTTTTGATCCAAAGGTCTCTCTAGAATTTCAAGATGGTGATGAGCCAACCCTGACCATTAGTGANTCTGGTATTGGAATGAGTAAAAAAGAACTTCAAGATAACNTAGGNACCATTGCGCGATCTGGNACAAAGAACTTTTTATCAAAGCTATCAGGAGATGCTAAAAAGGATTCTCAATTGATTGGTCAATTTGGCGTTGGATTCTATTCTAGCTTCATGGTAGCAGATNGAGTTGAGGTTTCAACNAAAAAAGCAGGTAACAAGGAGTCCTGGAGATGGATAAGCGANGGAGAAACAGGGTTTGAGATAAAAAAAGATGTNAAAAAGGAAAANGGTACATCAATTACTCTCTTCTTAAATGANGAAGGAAAAGAATTCGCAAGTCGGTGGAAAATTGAGNGNCTTATCAAAAAGTATTCTGACCACATTGACTTTCCTATATTTCTTACATACTCTGAGACTGACTATGATGATGAAGGAAAGGAAAAAGGTAAAGAAATAAAAACAGATCAGGTAAATGATGCNAAAGCATTTTGGACAAGATCTAAGAGTGAGTTNAAANATAAGGACTATAAGGAATTCTANAAATCTTTTTCAAATGACATGGAAGACCCTTTTGATTGGGTGCATTTTAGAGCGGAGGGTAATCTTGAGTTTACAATTTTATTTTTCATGCCGAAGAAGGCATCTCCAGATCTTTTCCGTGCAGATTATCAATCAGGAGTTAAGCTGTATGTGAATAGNGTATTCATCACAGATGACGANAAAGAATTATTACCTCCATGGCTTAGATTTGTCAGAGGAGTCATTGACTCGTCAGACCTTCCCCTGAACGTAAGTAGAGAGATTCTACAACAAAATAGAATTATGGCTAAGATNCGATCAAATTCTGTGAAGAAGGTCTTAGATCGCTTAAAGACCATTGCCGGTGATAAAGAAAAGTATTCTGAATTCTNNGATCAATATGGTCGTTTGATAAAAGAAGGGGTATACCAAGATTTTGAACACAAAGAGGCACTTACAGATCTACTNAGATTTAAGTCTACNAAAGGCGATGATCTTGTTTCTNTNAGGGAATATGTTGAGAGGATGAGAGAAGATCAAAAATCNATTTACTATATCACAGGACAGAATCAGGTTACTCTGAGGAATTCTCCTTTATTAGAAATGTATGCTAAAAAAGATATTGAGGTACTCATTTTAGATGATGAGATCGATGAGATCATTATAACAGGAGTACCAAAATANGATGATAAAGAGCTCAAGTCTGTTAATCGTAGTGGTGCTGCAGAAGATTTTTCAGATGATTCAGATAAAGAAGACGAGAAGTCTCTTAAACCTGTACTGAAAAAAATGAAAAAGCTGCTAGGTGACAAGGTGAAAGATGTAAAGGTCTCATCNAGGTTGAGTGACTCACCATCTTGTATTGTTGCAGATGAAAATGACCCNACTGCTCAGATGCAAGAGATGATGCGTTCTATGGGGCAAATGGACATGCCNGAGGTCAAACCAATCTTAGAGATCAACCCTAACCATGATATTGTATCAAAATTAAANGATAAGACAAGACAAAAGTCATTTGANGATATTGCTTTTCTTCTTTACGAACAGGCCTTAATTCAAGAAGGAGTNAAACTTGAAGACCCTGCAGGTTTTGTAGAACGTTTGAATGGTATTATTGCTGAAACATTATGATCTATTNTCTATCAAACAGNGTTTATGTTAAATTAATCATATGTTAACAGTATTATCACCAGCAAAAAAACTATCCAANGAATGCATTGGAAAAACAAAAAAGTTCAAGCAGCCTCAGTTTTTAGANCAGTCCAGTGAATTAGTNAGTCAGNTNAAAGACATGAANCCNAGTGATNTAATGTCATTAATGGGTATAAGTGAAAACNTNGCTATCTTAAACTGGGAGCGTATNCAAAATTGGAATAGTNNCCTTAAGCCAGAGTATTCAATGGAGTCTGCTTATTGCTTTATGGGTGATACNTANACTGGTCTTGATGCGGANTCCTTAAACGATCAAGATATGATTTTCGCACAAGAACATACACGTATACTCTCAGGNTTATATGGTATNCTTAGACCNTTAGATCTAATGATGCCTTATCGATTAGANATGGGAACNAAATTAAAGAATAAAGCAGGGAAAGANCTTTATGACTATTGGGGTGANACTCTTTCTAATTCAATAAATAAAGAATTAAGAGATCATGACCATAATACTGTGATAAACTGTGCTTCCATTGAATATTTTAAATCCATCGATCGACCATCATTGAATGCTAATGTTATTACTCCTCAGTTTAAGGAGTACAAGGATGGAAAATTAAAGATGATCTCTTTTTTTGCTAAGCGTGCAAGAGGAATGATGGCACGTTTCATTATTCAAAATAAGATCAATAATCAGGATGATATTCTATCTTTTGATCTAGACGGTTATTCNTTTAACTCATCTATTTCCACACCCAATTCACCTGTTTTTACACGGACTCAAGCATGATTNATTATGCCTAANTCTGTCTCAGCTATTTTTTTGATNTGCTCTTGNGTTTTATTGGGCGCAGATCAGAAACCATTTAAGTACGAAAAAAAAATATTATCGAAGCTAAATAGTTACATTTCTAAAGTTGATCAAAAAGATCTTGATGGNATGCTTCAATATGTTACCATNCCTCTTGTNCTACATTATGGATCACAAAGAGTTACATCTATAGATTCTGAAAATGANTTNCANAAANTNTTCAATGGATGGAAAAATTCTGAAAGGTCANATTTTTANNCTACAAAAATTAGATCTATTGAGGTTGAACAAACTGGAATAATCAAGAATATGTTGGCCGTTGCTGATGTTACTTATGATAGATTATCTNAGNATGGTGANGTTATCAGNACAGANAGAGCACTTTATCACTTTATAAAAGGAAATGGTTACTANGCGAAGCCTNTTAAATTTCTNTGGTCCCTATCTACGAAGTGGTTTAGGGANTGGAAGATATATATGATATCAAACGTTGACNTAGTTCAATAATCTAATTTAGAAATCAATNGTGACTGTATTTTCCTTTACATCCAGCAANTGTTGCTTCTCGTATTTAAAATCTTTATNGGCTATACTTTTACTGTTAAAGTATTCTAATAACTTTTCTAGATATTTATCCTCTTTACCTTCTTCATATCCNGAGGATTTGTAAATGATCGTACCATCCTTGCCTATNATAAACAGTGCTGGATATCCTATNACACCTAANTTTTTAGCTAANCNAGAACTAGGATCTACAGAAACTGGAAACTTATATTTTCTTTTATTGATATANGGTCTAACCTGTTTNAGAACATTTGGTTTGTTAACATTTATGGCTAGAACCTTTAGACCTGTNTCTTTNAAANTTGTATTTAATTGATCTAGNTAGGCTAACTGCCTCTCGCAGAATGGTCACCAAGTTGTCCAAAAATTAATGATCAGGGGACCATCAGANTGAAAGTCAGATAATTTAGCGTATTCCCCATTCAGCATTTTAATGCGAGAATCGTCAATCTTCTTTCCCATTGCTACNTCTAGAGATAAANATAAGAGGAGGAAGACTGGTAGAAGGTTTAATATTTTTTTCATGAAAANCTAATTTATAGCTNNANANATTTNCAAAGTTTAANCAACTAGTNTACNAAATTAATAATATTTAAATATTTTAATNATATTCTAATTAGCNTAACNATANAATGATGGGCATCNAAAAAAAANTGAAAAAAATCAAATACAATCAAGAANTAAACTTTGATAATGAATAAATACCTTNTGTCATTTTTNNTAATATTTAANATCACTTTTTCCAATGAAAAGCCATTTGANGACTATAATAAANTCCAAATGCGTTTCCAGNATTATATTCAGGCTGTTGATGCTAAAGATATTGAANAAATGACTGATTTCTTTTANNATGGTAAAGGTGAAAAAACTATTTTTCATTTTGGCAATAACTCACCACTTNTTATTTANGAAANAAAGGAACTCGACGAGATNTTTAAAATATGGAAACAATCACCTAAATCAGAATTTAATAGGACGAGATTAGATAAGATCAATGTGGCTCCAAGGTCAGATAGAAAGGAAGAAAAATTATGCACGGTTGATGTGACTTATTCAAGGCTTGGAGATAGTGACCAGTTAATCAGTCAACGCAGATCAATTTACCATTTCTATCGCTACAAGAATTCTTGGATTAAAAGGTTTATCAAAAAATGGAAGGAATGGAAAATCTATATGGTTGTTGATGTGGATATTGAACCAGATAGCTAGAATAACTATTTAGAAATCTATTTCGAGGATAGCATCCTTTCTTGCTTTGTTTTCTTT
>NZWG01000061.1 GCA_002698235.1 Fidelibacterota bacterium
ATATCGACTCCTTTCTGGAATAGTCTAAAGGGAGTAGGCAACCTTGATACATTTGGTATCTATGGGACGCCAAATTGTGGGAAAGGCGAGCCCAATCAGGTCATACGTGTGGGGCATGCCTCGCCTGCATGTCTCTTTGATAATGTATCAGTCTTTGGAGGAGTCTAAGATGGAAAAAACATTTAATACATTATGTGATTCTTTATTTTCTGGACTGGGTGCTGGAGAAGACCTAGTTCTGTCCTTGAATGGAGAGAATAGTCAATTTGTACGATTCAATAATGCATCTGTTCGTCAAACTGGCCTGGTCGATGATGCAGATCTCGGTTTAAAGTTCATTTCTAATGGGCGAACGTGCAATGGTGGATTTACCATTTCAGGCGATGGAGATCTTGACCTGAAGAGAGGACTTGATGAAATAGAGAGAATGCGATCAGAATCAAAAGAGATTCCAGAAGATCCGTTCTTGGTAATGCCAACTGATTCAGGATCTAGTCGTGAAATAAAGAAAGCCGATGGTTTACCATTTGAAGATGCTGTTGATGCGATCTTGCCTGCAATGGAGGGCACTGATTTTGTGGGTATCTTAGCCAATGGGAAGATGTATCGTGGAAGCGCAAATAATTTAGGTCAAAAACATTGGTTTGAAACCGAATCATTTTGTTTGGATTATTCGTTAGTGACTCCTGAACATCAAATGGTCAAGGGGTGCTATGCTGGAAGTGAATGGATTCAAAATGAATATGAAAATTATGTAAGCCAGAGTAGAAGAAAGCTTTCTCTTATGGAAAAAAAACCAATGAAGATCGATACAGGTGAGTATAGAACCTGGTTCGAGGCAGCAGCGGTTGCTGATTTCTTGGGGATGTTCTCATGGAATGGAATAAGTGAAGCTTCTCTCAGGCAAGGGTGCAGCGGCTTTGGTAGGATGAGGAATGAGGATATAAGGCTATCCCCAAAATTTTCAATTGTTGAGGATTTCTCACCAGGGTTTTGTCCTAAATTCAATTCAAACGGAGAGGTTTCGCCAGAATCTATTTCTCTGATCGAGAATGGCGCTCTCAAAAATACGCTTGTCAGTTCAAGGTCAGCCAAAGAATATGGGGTAGCTTCAAATTTTGCTGAAGGAGGTGAATACCTTCGCTCTCCGCGTATGGCTCCTGGTAACATCAATCAGGATAACGTGACCAAGCAGTTGGATAAAGGATTGTATCTCTCAAACATTCATTATCTCAACTGGAGTGATAATGCAGGAGGAAGGATCACTGGTTTGACAAGGTATGCATGCTTTTGGGTGGAAGGTGGTGAGATAGTCGCTCCAATAGAGACCATGAGATTCGATGACTCATTCTACCGTTTCTTTGGAGAACAGTTACTAGATGTAGAGGACAAATTAACAGTTGTGCCTGAGGTTTCTACATATGGACAACGTTCATTAGGTGCCACAACATGCCCTGGCATCTTGGTCGACTCTTTTGCACTTACCCTCTAGATAATGGATCTAACTGGAATCATCCTTTTTGTTGTTGGATTCATCCTTGGTGGTGGATCCATATGGTTTATACGCCAAAGCGGTGTGGATTCGATGCAGAAGAATCAAGATGACCTAAAACAGGAGTTTGAAAATATATCAAATAAAGTATTTATCGATAATCAAAACCAGTTTCTTAGTTTGGCTAAAACTGAGTTTGAGCAACTGAATAAGGATTCCGCCAAGGAATTAGATGGTAAAAAAGAACTGATCGATTCAACTTTAAAAGAAATGAAGCAAAATCTAGATAATCTGTCCAAAAATACGATTGCACTTGAAGGTCAGATGAAAGAGTCAAAGGAAAGTGTTGGTAAATTAACAGATACCACTTCTCAGCTACGTCAGATCCTATCGAGCTCTCAAGCTCGAGGTCAATGGGGTGAACGTATGGTCAAGGATATTCTAGACTTCATTGGTTTAGTTGAAGGAATTAATTATACCCAGCAGTCCCAAATGTCAGATGGGCGAGACCGACCAGATTTCACCTTTCTATTGCCTGATGAAAAAGTAATAAACATGGATGTGAAGTTTCCGCTTGCGCATTATGAGAAATATGTCGCTGCTGAAAGTGACACCGAAAAAGAGTCAGAAAAAAAAGCTTTTTTATCCGATGTTCGAAATCGCGTCAATGAAGTCTCAAAGCGAGGATACATTGATCCCAAAGGAAGCACAGTTGACTATGTTCTCCTGTTCATTCCCAATGAAGGTATCTATGCATTCTTGAATCAAGAAGATCACGACCTTATAGATTTCTCATTGGGTAAAAAGATCTTACTATGTTCACCGGTAACACTATATGCCATCTTATCATTGATTCGTCAGGCGGTATCCAATTTTGCCATGGAGAAAAAAGCAGGTGAGATGCAAGAGTTAGTGGGAGTCTTTAAAAAACAGTGGGACATGTTTACTGGTAAGGTTGAATCTATGGGTAAATCTTTAAATGCTC
Organism: Fidelibacterota bacterium; assembly: GCA_002698235.1. GTDB lineage: Bacteria > Fidelibacterota > Marinisomatia > Marinisomatales > UBA1611 > NZWG01. The sequence continues at coordinate 2,478 of NZWG01000061.1, forward strand.
TTTCAAATCATTATGAAGATCTNANGGGGCCCAGGNTNAGAGAACTTGAAAAGCCCATGGAAAAAATATCTGAACTACAACTTGGCCAGGATAGGTCAAAAGAGAATATGCCAATTGAATAACATCTTTCATGTCCTTTGTCTGACAATTATTTTTATATCCNTATCNTGTGTTGATCCGCCNGATCATNCAGATGGTCTTTTGGAAAATATNCCTGCTGTNGTANATGAGAGTGATTATTTTTCATTATCNTTGCTTGGAGATAAGTATACTGAAAAGANTGATTGGGATCTTGATCTNGATGCCACANCATTANATCAGATATTGACCACNATGATCGTAAAGGACCTNGCCATTGGTGCANCTGATTCAACNTATNTATATCTANTAGATGAACANNGNGATACGATATTTAGNGCGGGNTTGTTTTCAGANATGNTCTTTACAAGTGAGGATTCAATAACCGTAATAGGNATTCCNAAGAAAGTAATTTTNGATGCAGATAATTTNTCTGGTAGANTTGAATATCAATTAATAAAAACATCATTCTGATTNGTTTNTCATCNAATTAGATNGCAATATCGTTNCTAATANTGTCCATCATTGTTCCCAAACCGGGCAGAGAAGACTTTTATAGTCACACCAGTCACAGTGTTTTCCTTTTGTAGCTTCAAACTTTCTATTTCTGATTCCTGCTGCAACGTNTATTATCTTTTCTTTGGTCTTGCTGATCTCATCGGTTGTNAATGAGTGCTCTCGTATTGGCTTTTCTTCATCNCTNANAAAGTACAAGGATGATGATAATGGCAGCCCTCCGATCTCGTTATCATCTAATTGTTCTAAATACATAGAGTAGACCGCTAGTTGTAGGTTTGACTTAGCTGAGGTTGAGGTCTTACTAGTTTTATAATCCAATATGCTAACCCCATCTGATGTCTCATCGATTCTGTCAATTGCACCTCTGATGGTAATTGGGCCTATATCAAAAGTAAATTGTTCTTCTGTTCTTAGAACATTGGGCGGAACTGCGGATATATTTGACTGGTATCTGGTCAAAAGTTCTATGCCTTGCTCTTTGAATTTTTCTTCCCTTACTTCGTAGTCAAACGCATCCTCTTTCCACTCTTCATCAAGAAGTCTTAAGATCCTTTTCAAATCAAGTTTTTTATCTTTTTCATGAAATCTTTGTAGAACGGCGTGAATGATATTACCAAAAACCAGTTCTGGTTTATTGGCTGTCTGAGGAATCCCATCAATGCGACCAAGCCTAAACTTCAGACCACAGTTCTCGTAGGTCTCAATTGCACTAGCTGAAAGATGAATGCGTTCAGGAATAGGTGGCTGGAACTCATCCTTCAGTTCGATCTTCAATTGTTTTTCCCAGTTCTCATCACCAAGTTGTATGTCAATGCCTTGTTCATGATCGTGTATTGCTTTAAGTGCTAGGCTGTACTCATTCACCTGGTCATATGCTTCTCTGGATAATGCTTTTTGTAGATCGATCTCATATTTGACCTTTAGGTCTGAATGGTATTTAATATTTTTTTCTGAAATGGACATTTCATGGTCCTCCATTAATGTGTCTGATAGTTCTTTTATAAATGGTGAGGTAGCCTTTTTAGGTACCAAGAGATAGAGTTTTTGTTTTGCTCGAGTCACTGCAACATAGAACAGGCGACGTTCCTCGCATAGATGATGCTCTTTTTGAGTTAGATCTGTGTTCTGTGCGTAGTGAAGCCACTCATCAGGAGGTCGATCTATTCGTTTTTTGCTGCGGAAGTTAAGTGGGAAACTTGCCGATCTTAAAAAAGGTATGAAGACCACTGGAAATTCAGCGCCTTTAACACCGTGTACCGTGTTGATCACAACGCCCTCTTGGGTCCTATGAGGCTTTGGTCTGAGACTAGGGAGGCCACCTGAACGCATGATAGCCTCTAAGTAAATATTGAAAGATCTGATGTTATCCTTTTTACGATTTCTTTTTGTAAAGTCTTGCGATCTTTTCAAAAAGTTTCCAACATTCAGTAATTGAAAGTGGTCATCAAGTGTATATCTTTCAGCATGATCTCGTAGATTGTTTAGGTGTTCGGTTATCAGCCAGACCATCTCGCCAGTTGATTTTTTGTGAGCCATTGATCGAAGTTTTTGGATAGATGATATAACTCTATCAAGTTTAGGAAATGTCTTTCGCATTGCTTTATCATTAATGATGATATCGTACCTTGGTGTTGTGTCCTTTTTATTGAAATTTGAGAAAATATCATAAGCAACCTCACTACCATAGATCTGTTTAATTATTCTATAGGTTGCAGAGTCTTGGTAGGAGCCACCGGATATGATCTGGCACCATGCCATGATGTCTTTTACTCTTGAGCAATTAAATAATCCCATGTAATGCGGAATGGTTGGTATCCCTGCGCGCGAAAGTTCATTCATTATGCTAGTTGCTTGCCCATGGGTCCTGCATAATACTGCAATATCCTTGTACCTAACCCCATCTGCATTCAAGCTATGGATCTCACTTATTAAATATTCTATTTGCTGAGCTTTCTCACCCCAAAATCTGATTGGTTTTTGAGAAGCTAGATCAACAGATGCTCTGAGTGTCTTTTCCATTCGTTCAGGGTTGTTCTTTATACTATTGTTTGCAAGATCAAGTATAGACTGGCTAGATCGGTAATTGTCTTCAAGGGCGATAGAGCGATATTGTTCATGGTCACCATACCGTTTTGCAAATGCCCTAATGTTAAAATTATTAGCCCCTCTAAAACTGTATATGACCTGATCGTCATCACCCACAACTGTTACATGTTTTCTTTTTCCAGCAATGAGAGTTACGATCTCATTTANAGCATAGTTGTTATCCTGAAATTCATCAATGATGATATGTTTATAAGTATTTCGAACATCTTTCAGGATAGCTTTATTAGTTGATAAAATTTGATATGCTGATAAGATCATGTCTCCGTAATCAACAACGTTCGCCTCTCTTTTCCATGATTGGAAAAGTGGGTATATCTTTTTCAGATCTTTTAGTTGTTTTGCTATTTCATCGGTAATTGGGCCGCTATCAGTTGGTTTTGGTATCTTTAAATTTTTCGGATCTATCAATTCGTCTCTCATGCGATTAAAGAATGGCATGAAGCTTTCTGTTACTGCACGCTGTGGGTCTAGTGGAAACTCATTTGATTCAAATGGCATTAGCTCATCAAATCTTTCTAGGAATATGTGAATCGCTTCGCTCTCATCCAATAGCTGAAGACCGCCATCATAGTGGTCTTTGAGTATTTTGTAGCAAAGAGAGTGGAAGGTGTTAACTGTCATTGAATGTGCATTGTGGCCTATTTTTTCAACCACCCGCATCTTTAACTCCTGTGCGGCCTTTTCTGTATAGGTAATGGCCAATATGTTCATGGGGTTCACCTTGTAGTGGTTGATAAGATATATTATCCTATTTTCTAGTGTATAGGTCTTTCCAGTGCCAGCACCAGCAAGGATCATTAAAGGAGCAGGGGGGTGCTCAATGGCCGATCTCTGTTTGTTGTTAGGTGAAAGTTTATTCTTTTGATTTTCCATAAGCGTATTAGATTCTAATATTACATCAACGAAAGATAAGCAGTAAGGTCATTTGATCTAAATCTGAATGGTGTTGATGAAAAATATTTTTAACCTTTTTCTCTTTCAATGGTCTAATGGTTCGAAATGACATGGAAAATGATAATGAACTTATTAAAAAATATCAAAAAGGCGACCAATTGGCGTTTGAAAAGATCGTTAGAAACCATCTCTCTGACACCATTGGATTCTTCTTTACCATTACGAGAGATAAAATGGTTGCCGAAGATCTCGCACAGGATGTTTTTTTTAAGTTATATAAAAGTCTTAAGAAATTTCGTTTTCAGTCATCATTCTCAACATTCCTTTATCGTGTCAATCTCAATACCGCAAACACTTGGTTCACTAGGAATAAGTGGAAGGATCTCCTGCGCCTTGACCAGGCTCCTGATCGAGGAGAAAGAGATACTACAGTTGAGGATGAATGGTATAGGAGAGAACTTTGGGATGAGATCGGAAAGCTGCCAAATAAACAGCGTAGCGTGGTCATGATGAGAATAGCAGAAGAATTATCATACAAGGAAATATCAGATATCACTGGCATGACCGAGGGCACTGCAAAGGTCAATTATCATCATGCATTAAAGACCTTGAAAAAAAGGGTCAAAGATGCTTGATCTTGAAAAAAGAATAATCAATTCCCGGTTGGGAAGCGTGCAAGACATTGATGAAGATGAGTTTCTTTATAGACTCGAAATGAGGGTACAGCACTCTCAAGACAATCGCAATATAATGGTTTCATCGTTCATGATGCTTGCCGTCGTCCTTGTTCTGACGATCACTCAGTATGGTGCATCAAATAGATCTGAATCGACCTATTTTGTCGAAGACATTGAAAATGTGCTTGAGACCGATCTATGGAATCTTAATGGCGATTCTCTTAACAATTATGATTCCTATTTGAATGATATGGCTTATTATCTTTTACAAGAAGGCTATGTTTGGGAGACTTACGACTTACTTTATGTATTTGAACAAGAAAAGGAAATTTAACTATGAATAAGTTGCTTTTAATGTGCATGGTATCATTTGCAATAGCACAAAGTGATAGTAGAGGAGGCCTTGGCCAGGATGATTGGTCAAACGAAGAAACTCCAAGGTCAGAGAGGAGAGAGAGTATGGTCATATGGCGATTAACAGAGGATCTAGATCTTTCCTCAGAGCAGGCTGAAAAATTTTTTCCTCGATTTCGCGAACACCGTGAACAGCTTGACGAAATTGGAAAGGATGAGAGAAAGAGTCTAATGGATGTACGCTTTAAAATTCGAGATCAAGAGGAACTCTCAAAGTCGGAGATGGAAAGAACGATAAAAAAAGTGTCAGCATTACGAAAAGATCGAGTTGACTTAGAGACTAAGTTCATTCTGGGNATGGATGACATCCTTACTCCAAACCAAATGGTGAAGTTGAGTGTGTTCAAGCAAAGACTAATGAAAGAAATGCAAAGTGAAATGCGAGATCGAAAGGGTAAAGATCGAAAAAAAAATCGTAAACAAATGAAACGTGGTGGTCGTAAACGCCGTGGATTTTAAATAATGGAGTATATCATGAGAAATACAATAACATTAATTGCATTGTCATTGTTCATTCTGGCTAGCTGTGTTGATAGCACATCGGTGGATGACAATNACCATATTGAATCTCTTCTATTAGAACTTCTTGACAATGATGAGGCTGTTGGCGTCGATGGTTTTGACTCTGGTGGTGANATGGAGCTCAATCATGAGGTTGGGCTTGAGACNGGAGGGGTTGCACGCATGCTTAGTGATACACTCGTCTTTGGACAGGGCTATAGAGTTAGATTTGGACGAAATATCATTGATCGAGAGAGGANNGTTGAGTTTGAGACAGGAGAGGATACTGCCATTGGCCTGGTTACGCATTTGATCAGCGGTGAGTTCATNGCCACTGCCATTGANACGAATCAAGAACAGATAGATTCCCTAACCTTCACAAAGGAATTNTCAACGATNCTTACCCGCAAGATACGTTTTGTAAAGGNNAATGATAATTCTAATCCTGATGGATATAGATGGAAGATAGATGCACTTACTCCAATGACNGGAGGTGCAGGNGACAANGTAGTACTGACNGGATTATCTTTTTACTCTATTNATAGTAGCCTTCAAGTTGGAGATATGCTNTATTCTTATTCTGCAGATCAATTGGGTGATCTTTTCATTGATCGNGAGTCTTTGCCTAGCTTTACAGCATTTACCAGGGTAGTNGCATATGTTACTGTNGATAATCAAGGNCCTGAGTATANTNCAGACAGCACGGGAGTTGGTGAATGGGTATTCTTGAACTATGGAAGAAGTCGTCTACAAAGAGGAAGAAAGCATCTGCANGATTCAGGGATGGNNATTGATGANTNNATGAATGATAATACTCACTCTGGTATNATGAGGGTNCATGGTCCAGGNCTAGGGCAGTCTCGTGGCGTNTTTCGCACTTTTACTGAGACNATAGACCTTGCCACCATGTTTGTNTCAGATGGAGGATATAATACCAGTGTATGGTCAATTCCATACAGAGTNGAGAGACCATAGTCACTTTAGTANAGAAAAAATAGACCCCGTCAGGAACAAATTTGTAAACTGGCNGGGTTTTTGTTTATATAATCTACCTTCAAGAGTAATTTAAGNTCCNGACAANAAACCTATTATTATATCGGACATGAAAATATATAATTTCAGTGCTGGACCGGCGTGCATGCCAGAAGCTGTGTTGCAGGCNGTCAGAGATGCATCCATTGAATATNAGGGAGNGGGAATGAGTGTCCTCGAGATGAGTCACCGTTCAAGACCCATAGTCGAATTATTTGATNGTGCCACGTCCAGGGTAAGAGAGTTGCTTGATGTGCCATCAAACTACCACGTGTTATGGCTNCANGGTGGNGCTTCGTTGCAGTTCTCCATGATACCACTCAATCTTTTATCTGAAAAAGGATGCGCTGATTNTTTNGATACAGGAGCCTGGTCCTCTAAGGCGATCATTGAGTGCAATCGAATAGGAATTGCCAATGTCATAGGAAGTTCTAAAGANTCTAACTATACATATATTCCAAATGTTTACNAACAANATATTAATTCTNAATATTTGCATATAACNAGTAATAANACNATTTATGGNACTCAATATAATGTGTTACCAGAAGTATNNNNAGGCCACGGTCCCTTGATCGCGGACATGTCTTCTGACATTCTATCTAGNCCCATTGATATTNGTAAATTTGGTCTNATTTATGCAGGTGCTCAAAAAAATATGGGGCCTGCNGGTGTTACCATGGTCATCATAAAAGATGACCTGATAGGTAAAAATTATCGTGATATACCTTCNATGTTGAACTACGAGACTCACGTTGAAAAAAGATCAATGTTCAATACNCCACCTGTTTCATCGGTTTTCGCAGTNAATGAGACGCTNAAATGGATAGAGGGCTTGGGTGGTTTGGCTGAAATGGAAAAAATAAACAGAGAAAAATCAGAAAAACTATATCATGAAATAGAGAGGAATACCNTNTTTGCTTCNTTGATCAATATTGATGATCGTTCCATGATGAATATTCCTTTTGTATTTNTTGACAAAGCATTGGATGATAATGAATTTNTATCNTTTTGTGATAAAAGAGGATTGAAGACACTGAAAGGACATCGATCTGTTGGTGGATTNAGGGCATCCATTTATAATGCAATGCCATTGGAAGGAGTAGACGCTNTAATATTAGCCATGCANGAGTATGAGTCCTCNAAANAATCATGAACAAGNTTCAGAGGAAATTTATTGTAGTTGAAGTGNTAGTGATATCNCTCTTGTTTTGGAGGTATCATGAAGATCAACTATCATTTCACAATGCTGCCCTATATACTTTGATATATACTCTTTGCATGATAGGTTGGTTCTATTTTAAAGATTAAGGTAAGAAGACTGTCTAATGCCTAAAAGAACATTGCTTCTTCTTATGTTTCTATGGAATTGTTCAACGGTTGATCCGGTTGAAAAAATTTATCATAATGGTATCATTTGGACCGGCGATCAAATTACACCTCGAGCAAATGCCATGATCGTTAGGGCAGAGAAAATTGTTTTTATTGGTTCAAATTCTCAGGCCATGGCAATGGTGAATGATAATGCGATACAGATCGACCTTCAAGGAAAGTTTGTTACCCCTGGCTTCATTGATAACCATGTGCACTTTATAATGGGAGGCATGCAGCTGTCACAGGTCAATCTATACGATGTGACCAATAAAGAAGAATTCCAAGAACGTATTCTAGAGATAGATGCTAAACTACCTGAAGGAAAGTGGATGGTGGGAGGTAATTGGGACCATGAAAAATGGGGTGGAATTTATCCAGATAGGTCTTGGATCGACCAGGTTGTGAAGGATAGACCGGTGCTATTAGATAGATTAGATGGTCATATGGCTTTAGCAAATAGTAAAGCACTTGTTCTGGCTGACATCAATGATAGGACATCAGATCCAGATGGGGGAATTATTCAAAGAGGTAGGGATGGTAAACCTACGGGAATATTGAAAGACCATGCAATCGATCTATGTAGGGATCTGATTCCTGAGGAGTCAATGGAAGAATTAGATCAGGCACTNAATAAAGCAATGGAGCACGCTCTCTCAAAAGGGATTACTCAGGTGCATGATATGGGGTCAGGGTCTTGGAGCGATCTTGCTGTATATAAACGTAGTCTTGATAAAGGAAATCTTAAACTTAGAGTAAAGTTATTCACGTGGTATGAAAATTGGAGAGATATTCTATCATACGTTGAAAAAAATGGATCAGGAAATGATTGGCTAAAGTGGAATGGTATCAAAGGCATGATGGATGGATCTTTGGGGTCAAGAACAGCTTGGATGAATAAGCCATACCTTCCTGATCATAAAACTCATGGAAAAGAAACTATTTCTACTATGGGTATTTTGACCATTCAGGATACAATAAATTTTAAGGAATTGCTCAGGCAAACAGATAAGGCAAACGTACAGCATGCAGTTCATGCCATTGGTGACAAGGCAAATGATTGGATCCTGAATGAATTTGCAAAGATCAGACTTGAGAACGGAGAAAGAGATAGACGTAGTCGAATAGAGCATGCACAGCATCTTTCTCCATCAGCAATAGATCGATTTTCAAACGAAGATGTTATACCATCAATGCAACCGTTTCATCTTTTTGACGATGGTTCTTGGGCTCATAAAAGAGTTGGGTTCGATCTATTGAGTAGAACATATGTATTTAGATCTCTCCTTGATAAGGGTGCCAATTTAACGTTTGGGTCCGACTGGACCGTGGCACCACTCGATCCATTAACTGGAATCCATGCTGCGGTCACAAGAAAAACAAGAGACAATAAAAATCCTGGTGGCTGGTTCCCTGGTGAAAAGATCAGTGTTGCTGAGGCATTAAGATGTTATACTCTCAATAATGCNTATGCCGCATTTTGGGATGAGACAACGGGGTCTTTGAGTGTTGGTAAGAATGCGGATTTTGTGGTCCATTCAAAAAACCTTTTAACAGTCGATCCAGACCATATTTTATCTTCTAAAGTTATTCGAACGGTCGTTGCGGGTAGAGATTATTTATTTGAATAATGAAAAAGTGGAGATCATATCAATCTAATGTAGTTGACGATACCTATGATGCCATTGTCATCGGTTCAGGAATAGGTGGGCTTTGCACTGCGGCCTTGCTTGGTCTTAAAGGAAAACGAGTTTTAGTTCTTGAAAAACATTTTAAGATCGGTGGTTGGACACATACGTTCAAGCGAAAAAACTACGAATGGGATGTAGGTATTCACTACATTGGACAGGTCAATAGTACACGCTCTCCNATCAGGAAGTTATTTGATATTATATCCGATGGTCATTTGGAATGGTCAGCCATGGATACAAATTACGATAGAATAATATTTCCTGATCGGTCTTATGACTTTAATGCTCCTCGAGAAAGGTTTATTCAAGATATGATATCATACTTTCCAAAAGAAGAATCTGCGATACTTAAGTATATGACGCTTCTTGATTCTGTTGCAAAGAGCAGTAGGTCTTATTTTAGTCAAAAGGCACTAGCCGGAATTCTAGATAAGATATCATACCCTTTTATGACAAGAAAGTTTTTCAAATATTCTGATAGAACCACGATGGATGTATTGTCAAGTCTAACCAAGGATAAGCAATTGATAGGCGTTCTTACGGGTCAGTGGGGCGACCATGGTCTTCCACCTTCAAAAAGTAGTTTTGCAATGCACGCATTTGTTGCCAGGCATTATCTTAATGGCGGTAACTATCCTACAGGTACCTCTAGAAGAATTGCAGAGACTATCTCTGATACGATTGAAAAGAATGGTGGGTCTTTATACGTAAATGCTACAGTTGCATCGATAAAAATCCATAGAAATAAGGCGATAGGTGTAGAGATGGAAGATGGTACAGTAATTCGGTCTAAGTGTGTCATCAGCAATGCAGGTATCTTTAATACTATGGAAAGATTATTGGATAACAANCTTGAACCAAAANCNNTAGATAGATTAAAAGANATAAANCAAACCAAGAGTTATGTCTGTCTTCATCTTGGNCTGNATCGATCTGCTGANGATCTTGNATTAAAGAATACAAACCTTTGGGTCTATCCACACTATGATCATGATAGAGCAGTTCNAGANTATATTGATAATCCCNAAAATGATTTCCCTNTNGTATATGTTTCTTTCCCTTCAGCAAAAGATGAGTCATGGANTGAAAAAAATCCAAATAGTTCNACNNTNGAGGCAATTACATTNAGNAGNATGCAATGGTTTAAAAAATGGGAACANCTTGAATGGAAAAAGCGAGGNAGNGATTATGAAGANNTNAAGGAANAATTGTCCANGCGNATATTGGATGTNGTCACAAANCAGGTTGANGGGATAAANGNTCANATTGATTATCAAGANNTATCAACTCCANTNACTGTNAGNGANCTNGCNAATTANANTANNGGNGANATGTATGGNATAGATCATTCACCNAANCGNTTTAGGCANANNTGGCTCAGGCCTCANTCNGAAAAGAAAGGTCTATATTATGTTGGCCAAGACATTACCACTGTTGGAGTATCCAGTGCTCTGTTCTCGGGTCTACTCACAGCGTCCTCAGTCCTAGGAGAAGATCTCTCAAAGCTATTGAGATAGTGAATGCCTACAATACTATTATTGATGATAGATATAGCTAAGATATTCTTGGTCTTTTCAATATTTTTACCTTCTCTATATGCAAAATCAAAGCCTATCTCTGGTAAGGTCATAAGCAACTCTGGTAATTATCTTAAAAACGTAAGTATAGAATCAATGCCTTCGTTCTCTAAGGCCACTACTGATGAACAAGGCGCCTTTTCCTTTTTAATGCCAGTAAAAGATAGAAAGATCAAATTTTCACTAAATGGCTATCATACAATTACTCTAAATGCAATTTCATTTACTAATGATACAGAAGTTGAGCTTGTAAAGGTAATTGAAGTGAATTACCTAGACTCTATCAATACATCTATTAAGTTTATTCTATCTAGGGAGGGAGAAAATATAACAAGCCATGGAATGAGTGATATGTTGCAAAAAGGATTCAATCGTATTGAATCCATTCTTCATTGGGACAACTCGTTTATTACGTACTTTACAATGGATGGTTTTAGAAAACCTTTGATCAATGGAATTCCCATTGATGAGGCTAATGTTCTGTATGGTAGCGTAAAGGTCAATAACATAAGTAACCCAAACGATGATCTGGGGTTAATATCTGAAAGAGGTATTTCAGAATTCATAATCACAGATGGTGGTCATAGTAAGTATTCAGCATTATCGGAATCAATTCATTATATACCCAACATGGCCTACGAAAACAAATTAACATTTAGTGGGTATCAAAATTCTCTAAATAATCTGGGCTTGGATGGTTATGGATCTATTGGAATCAAACATGCAACCATCCATGGTGGATTTAAACAGCGAGACCATTTCTCGTTTTATGCCGATTCATCTAGAACACAAATTAGAAGTACAGGTCATAATTACTTTTCAAATATTGGCCTAACCAATAGAAAAAATCTCGAAATAAGTTTTTCGGGTTTTCAAAACACTAAAGATAAATACAATTTGAAAAATAAAGACTCATTATGGACCCAAGATAATACATTTATTACAAAAGTTGATCAGTGGAGTCCCCTTACAGGAAGAATTAGAATCCATGGTTTATACCAAGAGAGAAAGGGGCTGAGTCATAATCGTCTGGATAGTCTTCATCTGTTTGATAAATGTCAATCTCTGGGTTTTTCTGTTGAAAAAGATTTTAAGAATTACATGCTTGCATTTGCTACCACCTCGAAGATAATTAAATCTGACTGGGATCTCATTGTTGGGAATTTATTGATCGATAGGCAAAATTCTATTTTTACCTGGTCTATAGAATCATTCCTTGAGCCAAACGGTAACCAAGCTTATGTTAAAGATCTTAAATTTGTTTTTAGCAAAGAGAGGACAACAGACGTCAAAGATCCAACATCTCAAGTTTATATTGCGCCAAATTATTGGGATGACCATAGTTTCAAATTCAGCACTAAAATAATGCAGAAAAAAGATGATGAGAGCTCTGTTTATTTAACTTTCGGTAGGTCAAATAAGGTACCATATCTTGAAGATGTCATTAAGAGTAATATCTATTCCAATACTATTTACGATGAGAAACCTCTATCTAATGAGAAGAAAACATCATTTGAAGTAATTTTTACAAATAGCGTTAACTTAAAAAAATATTCATGGTCTTACTTGTGGAAGGTCAGAGCCTTTAACCAATTATATGACAGCAAAATAAAACAGGTTCCAATAAAGGGAAATTCGATGACCTTGCCTATCAACGCTGGAAAAGTAAGCAGGTCAGGGATGGTTTTTAATTTCCAATTGCAGCCAATTACGCGTCGTTTACAATTCACAACAACCTTTTCCTTTTTTGCTTCTAGTGATCACTTAAAACTTCAATTGATGCCAGAGAACGTTATGAAAAATCAAATCCTTATTCATAATAGATATTTTCATATAGAGTTAATGGCTCTTACATCTGGTGAAAGGAATCTTACGTATCTAGATGATTCTAATCTTTTTACAGTTCATGAACTACAAAGAGATACAAATTATTCTTTGAAGGTATCGAAGATGGTCAGGTACAAAATGTTTGATGTCCTTTTAAGCCTAATTGGTGAAAACTTAAGCGATAATGTCATTTTATTTGATGATATTAGAATCAATGAGCAGAGGTACTCTTTAGATGCCACTATCTCAATCCAATAATAGTTTTTTGGCCTTTATTTTTTATAATAGTGTTTTGGGGTACGTTCAAGAAATAAAAATATTTTTTATACCAACCGCATTATTAGTTAACCTAATTTATGTTCTATTATTTATTAATATTCAGGAGAATTAGATACAATGTCTACNAANGTGCATGAATTNACAGATGAAAATTTTGATACAGATGTTGCCAGTTCNGACCTTCCNGTTTTAATTGACTTTTGGGCCGTATGGTGTGGTCCTTGCAAGGCAATTGCACCTGTTATTGAAGANATAGCAGGAGAGTANGAGGGGAAGGTAAAAGTAGGCAANGTTGACGTAGATCAAAATCAAAATACTGCCATGAAATATGGNGTAAGAAGTATCCCCACTCTTCTTGTTATNAAAAATGGGGAAGTTGTAAATCAGATTGTAGGTGCTGTTCCAAAAGGGAATATCACCGATATTTTAAATGAAGTTGTTTAATTAATAAAGGAAATGAAGCGAAAAATTATCATTATTGGTTCAGGACCTGCTGGGCTCACTGCAGCGATCTATGCGGCAAGAGCAAATCTTGAGCCTCTCGTTTTTGAGGGTGCTCAACCTGGTGGGCAGCTCACAATAACAACGGATGTTGAAAATTACCCTGGATTCCCTGACGGGATCATGGGGCCAGATATGATGGATGAGTTCAGAAAACAGGCGCAACGTTTTGGCGCAGAATGTCNNTTCAAGACAGTGGACAGTGTNGATCTATCAAAGACACCCTNTANTGTTAATTCCAATAATGAAATGTATTCAGCTGAAGCGATTATCATATCCACTGGTGCATCTGCACGTTTANTNGGTCTTGATTCNGAGTCNAGACTGATGGGGCATGGTGTCTCTGCATGTGCGACCTGTGACGGGTTCTTTTTTAAAGACAAAAAGGTCTTGGTAGTTGGAGGTGGTGATTCAGCAATGGAAGAAGCTACCTTTTTGACAAAGTTTGCATCNGAAGTCGTAGTTGTTCATCGACGCGAGGAACTTCGTGCATCAAAGATNATGGTTGAAAGAGCAATGTCTAATCCAAAGATATCATTCAAATACAATTCAACTGTTGAGGATATTATTGGGACAACCGAGACTGGTGTTGAATCCGTTNTTCTTAGGGATACAATAACAGANGANACTCATGATNTAGCTTGTGAAGGTATTTTTATGGCTATAGGGCATGTACCAAACACCTCACTTTTTAATGGAGCTCTTGATCTTGATGATTCTGGATATATCATCACAAAACCAGGATCTACATATACTAATCTGGATGGTGTATTTGCATGTGGCGATGTGCANGATCANATATACCGACAAGCAGTAACGGCTGCAGGCTCAGGTTGTATGGCAGCGATTGATGCTGAAAGATGGCTGGAANAATAGTAGTGTNATTTATCGTTTCTGATTTTCCTTATTTATTGCATGGATCATAAAGATCTAAAAGGAATTTAGAAAATGTCAAAAATNAAGAGATTGATATTNAAGGTCANTGACCTTGAAAAAGAGTACAANNCAACTAGTGCATTAAGTTTAAAAAAACTNGAGATNCANCCTGGTACNATNTATGGCATTATTGGCAATNTAGGTAGTGGGAAGTCAACNTTGCTCAATATANTATCTGGTTCAGAAAAAGAATCATCTGGTAACGTGCTTTATGAGGATAGCCCTTATGAAACAAACTGGCTTGGAAAANTTCAAACTCATGAAGATGTATTTTATACCAAAGATGTATCAATNAACACNCCAAATTCAACCGTATCCNCATNCATANCGAGTAAATTCGGAAAAAAGAAGAATGTAATTCAAAATCGATATTTTAAAGATGGTAGTTTTAAAAACCTTTGGACAAGGAATATGAAAGATATTTCCGAAGGAGAGTTACATTGGCTTGGAATGATACTTGCATGTGAAGCAGACCCNCGTGTGCTATTAATTGATGATTATGGAGTATACTTCAGTANTAAAATGGAGAAAGATTTTAGATCAAAGATNACTACNATGAATCGTACACTTGGTACAACNATAATATTATCTTCACCCTCAGATATAAACTTAAAACATTTTGCATCAGTACTTATTTTCTTAGATCATGGNCATATATGGAAGATNCGACCCGGTGTTTCTAGAGGTAATAATAGGAATAAAAANAATGTTAGAAAAAATCGTAATACCAATAGATCTNGAAATAGGAGAAGAAATCAAAAAAGACAGTAAATAATTCTATGCCAANNTCGGTAAAAAGTTTTCTAATATTATTTTTACTAATTACGGAAGTAAAAAGCCAGCCAGATTCAAGATTTAGGCCATTTGATTGGGTGCTNTATAAAGGCTCTGGAGAAATAAATTCAATCACTGAAGGATATACTTTTGCCTATATTGCTACAANNGAGGGNGGTATCAAGCGTTTTAANTTGTACGGTAACTATTTTGANGAACCACTAACCACTGCCCAAGGACTCCAAGAAAANTCAATAANTGCGGTTCATTTTGATNTGGTGACAGGTCTGATCTGGGCAGCANCCCAAAAATATTTACAATACTCTTTTTCTAGGGAAGGNGATTGGTATTCNATTGATCTGNAAAGNTTTGGCTTATCGCGATATGACCAGATACAGAAAATAGGNTCTAGCNCTAATTTTATTTGGCTTCATGCTCGCTCATCTTTNGTAAAAATAGATCATTCGTCAGGGATGCTGATTGGAATTTATCCAATNCCCGATGAACTTGAAATTAAATGGAGCAGTGGNCCTTACAGAGGAGAAACCGAATTAAGAAAATTATTTGAAAATTATAATCTCTTAGATGGTTGGATATTTAATGGTAATGAATTAATTGANAGACTNGGAAGAAGGNCAAGNATAAAAACTGGCTTTATTGGTAATCATGGTAATGTATTCTTTGGAACTAATGAAGGTAGTCTCTTTTATGGAACCACGACCATGGAATCTTTTTCAATTATGCCAGATCACGTTCAAAATACAGATGTTAGTTCATTATTTTACTCAGAAAATGAATTATACATTGGAAGTCAAGATTTCAAACAATCAAAAGGGATATCTCAATTCGACCTAGCTTCATCCTCTTCAATTTGTTATGCATTTGAAGAAACAATCAATATGACACCTAGCCCAGTTTATTCATTATTCCACTCTCAAAATGAATTATGGGCGGGCGGCGATGGAATAATCTTATACCATAATCAAAAAGATGATTATTGGCGTACTCTAGAACAGAGCATGGGTGTTCCCCAAGGACAAGTCCATGATATATATGGAAATGATACCCATCTGTGGATTGGGTCATCAAGAGGTTTAGGAAGAATGAATAACACAACGTTAAGGGAAGACCCCATTGGTATAGAAAATATTTTTCAGAACATAGCCATTCATGATATTGACAGCATAGAACATAGACTTTGGTTTGGTACAAGAGCAGGTGTATTTATATATTCAAGCATCCAGTCACAATTAATGCAAATGTCAGATGTTGGGAGAAAAAATTTTCCAGAACAACTTCGCAATGTAGTATCATTAGAGCAATATGGTAGTTCTATATATGTTGTAAGCGATATAGGCATAATAGAGTTTGATATTGAAGAAAAAGAATGGAACCTAATATTCACATCAGGGATATATAGTAATAAGGACGTATACTCAATGGCATTGAATGATAAATTTATCTTTTTAGGTGTCGAAGATGGGCTAATAAAGATAAATAAAAAAACTGGTTTAGTTCGTGATTATGTATTTTCATTTATTGGAAGAGTTAATGAAATTATCCTAGATGGAAAAGAGATTTGGTTGGGTACATCCAATGGACTGATTAAATTTTTATGGAAGAGGCATCTATGAATCGACTAATTACATTATTTTTCATATTGATTCTAGCTCAAGCATCTATACTTGCGCAGCAGAGAACTAGGTCTAAAAAGTCAAAAACAAACGTTGAAAAATTTGTTCTGGCTCCATTTCCAGAGGCCATTGATTCTGATTCCATTAAAGTTGTGACATTCATGGAAATCCCTTATCATGCGCTTCAGTTTGTAAAAAAAGAGAATTCTTTTTTAGCACATTATCAAGCATCTTTAAGTATCAGACATAAGAAAGGTAAAGAAATTGGAAATATGATTTGGACCGATTCTATAGAGGTTAACCTTTATACTGATACAAGGTCAGCCATGAAAAATAAGAAGCACTACACCGATTTTAATGTGCCCATTGGTGATCAATATGAAGTCATTGCTGAGCTACAAGATCTTGATACAAGGAAAAAGGGTATTCTAAGTAAGAAGGTTGATTTTAGATCTTTGGAAAAAACACCTTCTCTTCTTAGGCCAATGTTTCTACTAGATTTACCAGGAGATTGGGGTTTTGGTAATGGTAAAATACCCACTCGCGGCTTTAGAGTTCAGGAAATTGGATTAGGTATTGATATGAAAATATCTGGTTTTGTTGATGAAGGTGATTATCAAGTTGATATTTATCTTACCAATGGTACTGCTAATGATTCTTTGATTCAGAAATTTACTGGTAATGGAGCATCGGGTTATTTTAGTGAAAATATTTTCATCCCATCTGTCAAATTTAATTCTCTTAANAATGATTTTAGAATAATACTNTCTCAAGGAAAGAATGATGACGAACAAAGGATAAGCTTTTCTAGGTATAAGCCTGGATTTACTGGTTATGTTTACGATGTTGAGGTAGCTATCCAGCAAATGAAGTATATACTTTCAAATGAAGATAGAAAAAATCTAAAGAACGAATTGAAAGGAGACAAGGAACAGTTGTTTTACAAGCTTTGGAAAAAAAGAGACCCTACCCCTGACACAGAACACAATGAATTAATGGAAGAATATTATAAGAGAATAGAATATGTGAATGAACATTTTTCTGGGTGGGAACCAGGCTGGGAGACAGATCGAGGGATGATATANATATTATTTGGTCCGCCTGATGAGATCCANCGAACAAATCCTGCTGCAGGAAATTCAACTGTNTATCAAATATGGAATTATTTAAAAGTGAGTAAGCAATTTGTCTTTCGAGATCAAAATGGTTTTGGAGACTATCGCCTGGATACACCATTCATGGGTGCTGTGGGATTATGATACCCAATTACTTNTCATATAGTTCGATACAATCCTTCCAAAAGTGTCCAGCGCAATTTCAGTTTCGCTACTTAGATAGGATTTTTAAAAAAGATGAAGGAATTGAGGCCTTNATGGGNAAGAGAGTNCATGAGACAATAGANCATGTTTATANTCAAAAGAAATTAGGTGTCAACTTATCTTATGATAATATTATTCAACATCATTACCACCTTTGGGAGCAAAAATGGCATGATAGAATAGCTATAGTCAATAAGCAAATACTTCCGATTGATAGAGATAAAAATATTCCATTATGGAAAAAATATGCATCNTATTATTTTAGAACTGGTGAAACATGTTTGACTAAGTTNTATTNTTTATANAAACCTTTTGAAGAGANTGTTTACGCCANTGAATATGAGATGGANTTTTTATTAGATGATGATAGTAATTANAGGATCAAAGGGGTCGTTGANAGGATAGATGTGGATGAGGATNACAACTGGATAATTCATGATTATAAAACAGGAAAGCGTGCNTATAACCAAAANGAGGCTGATAATGATATGCAATTAGGNCTATATCAGATTGGNTTAGAAAANAAAAAAAAGAGTGTCAATAGTGTTGTACTCGNATGGCATTTNCTGCANCAAAGCAAGGAGAACNTAATGGTTTATTCAAAACGAAATANATCNGACTTAGAANAACTTGCTANTAAGATTAAAACAGTNATAGATAAAATAAAGCTAAAGATTAAAAACAAAGAGAAGTTTNCAGCTAAGAAAACATTNCTATGCANATGGTGTTATTACTGGGAAGAATGTCCAGCCCAAGATGGTCCCAATCCTAATATTGGNNTTTAGAATGATTCATTTNAGTGAGATACAATTAAANGCAATNCAGAACGCCATAAAATTAGATGGACTTAGCCCTAGTGATAAAAANATATTAACTGAAATGATAGATGTTGAAAATTCNGAAGACCAAATGTTTAGTCTTTATGTTGATGGCGCTGCTGACCTTCATTCTAAAACAGCAGGCATAGGTGGTGTGGTGTATTTGNATGATCAAGAAGTGGCATGCTTTTCAGANCCTTTATTTGATAAAACAAANAATGAAGCTGAATATCTANCAATGGTAAAAGGAATTAAGNTATNAGTTGANTTAAAAGTTTCTAATNTAAAAATATTTGCTGATAGCGAATTAGTTGTTAAGCAAGTNTTAGGATTATATAAGGTNAAAAATNACAGAATGAAAAAACTTTGCAGTCAGGTTTTGTCAGAACTTAAACAAATTGATAATTGGAGTCTTGCTCATGTTAGAAGAGAAAATAATATGCGTGCAGATGANTTAAGTAAGATAGGCATGGAAAAAGCAAGAAGTGAAAAATAAAAAATGCCAAGTTAAATCTGTTGAGTTTTCTTTGTAAGTTNTCTNATGAAATNTTCTCTAATTAATTGANNAAAAANNATGTCCACTCTTCAAATTCCTAATGTTTTAAACTGGATATCCGGTGATGTCGCNATAGATCTTGGAACTGCAAATACACTCATATGGTTGAAGGGTAGAGGTATTGTAGTAAACGAACCATCAATAGTAACACGGAATGTCCTTGATGANTCCATAGTTGCAGTTGGAGATGAAGCAAAAGCAATGCTTGGTAAAACGCATAGAGAATTAGAGACTATAAGNCCCTTGCAAGATGGAGTAATNGCTGATTTTAAAATGACTGATGGNATGTTGCAAGGTTTTATCAGAAAAATCAACCTAAACAGACTAGCTAGGCCAAGNATGGTTATCTGTGTTCCATCNGGAGTGACTGAAGTTGAAAGGCGTGCAGTTAAAGANTCCGGTGAGAGGGCGAATGCNAGGGAGGTATATCTTATTGAAGAGCCAGTTGCTGCTGCAATTGGAATAGGGTTGGATATAAGCCAGCCAATAGGAAATATTATTGTAGATATAGGAGGTGGCACTACTGAAATAGCAGTTATTTCACTAAATGGTGTTGTTACAAAAGAAACAATTAGAATTGCAGGAGATGAAATGGACGAGGCCGTTTTGCAATGGTTCAGGAATGAACACAAATTAGAAATTGGTCTTGGAATGAGNGANAAAATTAAGAAAACGGTTGGCTCCGCAATGAAAATGAAATCTGCTGATATTGCTGTTAAAGGTCGTGATCTAGTTTCTGGAATACCAAAAACTATTGAGGTCTCATCTGATGAAGTCCGCTTNGCCCTNAAAGACCCGGTTAATCAAATAGTTGAAGCNGTTAAAAGGTGTTTAGAGCAAACGCCTCCTGAGCTTGCTGCTGATATTCTTGAAAGGGGAATTATTNTAGCTGGAGGGGGAAGTCTNCTAAAAGGGATNGATCAAATCATTCGTGAACGTACCAATGTGCCTGTAAATGTTTCTGAAGACCCNCTTTTGTCAGTAGTTAAAGGAACGGGTATGGTCTTAGAAAATTTAAAAAAGTACGAAGCTGTTCTTCTATAGGAGTGTATGTACAGTTTTTATCTGTTAATTGTTAGATATAAAGACCANTTTTTATTTATAATTGCTTTAGCATTTTCCCTTGTTTTATTATTGAACAATGATAATCCTAAAATGGGAAACGTCAGAGGAAAAGCAGCAGATGTGATTTCATTTTTTTCATCCCCAGTTGCCGTAGCCAAATCACTCATGTTCCTCGAGGAAGAAAATCAACTCCTACGTGAGAAAACATTGTCTTTATCTTTACAAGTTGAATCAATGTTGAATCTNCAAAAAGAAAATGAGGAGCTACTTGGAATGCTAGATTTCAAGAGGCAAACTAAATTGATTATAAGGCCTGCTAGAGTTGTTAATAAAGGAACCCAGGCAAATCTACTTTCTATTATTATNGATGGTGGCCAAATTGATGGTATTAAGAAAAATCAAGCNGTATTAACTCCAGATGGGGTAATTGGAAAAACAATTGAATCAGGATCCAAAGCTTCAATAGTTCAACTTATTTCAGATGCAAATTTTCGACTNAGTGTTAGGATTCTCCCAAGTGGAGCAACTGGTATACTTCGTTTTATGAAAGGCAATACAGCTCAAATNAGAGAAGTGCAGAAAAATGTTAATATCAATATNGGTGATAAAGTAGTTACATCNGGTTTCAGTGATATATATCCTTCGGGCTTACCTGTGGGTAAAGTAGAGGGAGTATATGAAGATAGAAGTAGCTTTCAGAAAATGATCAGTNTTGCTCTTCCAAATGATATGAGCTCATTTCAATATGTTTTTGTAATNATAGAGAAATTAAATGAAATGGATTAATCTCATATCATTATCNATTTTTATTTGGTTATTGCAATTATTGCTTAGTGACTCTTTTTCAATAAATACAGTTAGGCCTGATTTTTGTGTTATCNTAATTTTATACTGGAGNTTGACCTATGGCCGGACATTTGGTATCTGCAGTGGGTTTNTATTTGGTNTAGTNTTAGATCTNTCAAGNAGTAGTATTTTTTTTGGGTTGTCTCCAATAACATATACAATTTCTGGTTACCTAGNGGGTGNCCTNTTTAAAAATCGAGCTAGATTAAATCCTTTCTATTTCTCTCTTTCATGGNTTGCTATTTTACTTTTTCAATTTTTTGTTTATTGNAGTNTTCAATATCAAGATCTTTGGGAAATAAACAGACAAATATTTTGGGGAAAGTGGTTAGGNACATCAATNTATACNATNTCGTTTGTTGCTGTTCTTCAGTTNATATANCCACTCANTAAAATAGATAATGTTAAAAGCTGATAATGTTGCATCCATTCAGCAGTATCTAATTGCNATTGGTATATNNATATGTTTGATTTTGATNCTNATNGTAAGATTNTTTCAATTGCAAATACTTGACCATGATCAATATTCAAAAAAAGCCAATACAAATAGAATTAGAAAAGTNACCACNACTGCACCTCGTGGATTGATNCTTGANAGAAATGGTAAAATATTGGTTGATAATCTTCCAACATATATTTTNAATGCNGTTCCTGGTGAGNTACCAAATAGGGAGTCAACCNTATCCCTAATATCAAATATTGTAGAAGTNGACTCNNTNAGNCTTTTNNANAATTATAAGAANTATTATCGNGGTAGATTTATTCCAACTAGATTAGCAAAAGATCTTACNTTCAGTCAAATTTCAAGATTAGAGGAGAATAGGTTAAATCTTAAAGGTGTTTACTATCAAAAATTCCCAGAAAGATATTTTCCATCATTGGTTAGGGCATCACATATTCTTGGTTATGTTAAAGAAGTTGACAAAGAAATACGAGAATCTTTGAAAAATCCCTCAGATTATGAATTTGGCGATATAATTGGTTGGAGTGGGTTAGAGAAAAGTTATGAGGATCATTTAAAAGGATCTCACGGAGTACAGTTTAATCAAGTCGATGCATACGGAAGAGAAGTGGGTCATATTGATGATTTTCTACCTATAAATCCTGAGCCTGGAAAAAATCTTGTTACTACGATTGATATTAATATTCAATTCTCATTAGAAAACTTAATGATGGGAAAAAAAGGGGTTGTAATAGTGGGTGTTCCTGAAACAGGCGAGATTCTTGGAGTGGTTAGTAAGCCAGATTTCCCACCTGACCTATTCACAGGTCGTATACTTGAGCAAGACTGGAATAATGTTTCAACTAATCCAGATAAGCCTCTTTTAAACAGATTTAATCAGGGTTTATACCCTCCAGGGTCTATCGTAAAAATGATTACGGAAGCTGTCCTTCTTGATAATGAAGATTTTGACCCTTTTGCTCAATTAAAATGCGATGGTTCATATCAATATGGTGATAGAGTTTTTGGATGTTGGCTTACAGAAGGGCATGGAAACGTTGACCTTACTTCTGCCTTAATGCAATCCTGCGACATTTACTTTTATAAAACAATCCAATATTATGACCTAGATAAACTAGCACAGTTTTTTAGAGCATTTGGTTTTGGTGAAGTCACAGATATTGATATTGGAAGAGAATATAAAGGTACGATACCTACTGTGGCATATATGAATAAAAGGTACGGTCGTTCTGGATGGAGTAGGGGTGCTCTACTAAACTTTTGTATTGGTCAAGGCGAGATACTTGTTACTCCAATGCAAGTGTTTAATTATACAAATCTTTTAGCAACTAACGGAGAGGCAAAAAGTCCACATCTTGTCCTTTCGACAAAAAAACAAATTAAAAGTAGTCTAGTATTGAATTCAAAAACATGGGACAGAATAGTCTTTGATATGAATCAAGTAATCAAAAATATAAAAGGCACAGGAAAAAATGCAGATCCACTAATAGAGGGTGTAAATGTTTATGGTAAAACGGGCACTGCAGAAAACCCTCATGGTGAAGATCATGCTTGGTTTATCGGTTGGTTAGAATATGATAGTCAAAAAATATCTATTGTGGTATTGTTAGAGAACGCAGGCTCTGGTGGTGTAGTTGCTGCTCCTCTGGCTAGAAGTGCATTTAAAAATATTCTCAATAATTTAATGAGCACTGGTCAGATATCTTCTAGATGATAAACGTAAAACCCAAGCAGTATAAGGAACTCCCAATTAGCATTATTGGTTCTGTTATCTTCTTGACATTAGTGGGGCTAGTGGTGCTGAAAAGTATATCACAACACCAAGGTGGTGGATTTTTAAATAATCCTTTCAATAAACAACTGCTGATTTTAATTCCAGCATTATGTTTATCACTGCTTATTTTTATTCTTCCAAGGTATACCATACATAAATATGCCTATCCCTTTTATTTCATTGGAATAATAATAGTTTCATTGCCCTTTTTTGGTCAATCTCACGCGAATACATTTCGTTGGTTAGACATTGGGCTTCCATTCAATATTCAACCAAGTGAATTTGCAAAAGTGTTTACTACAATAGCACTGGCTCGGTTTTTATCAGATCATACGATCCAAATGAGAAAATTTCATTCAATTCTGGTTCCAATAGGCTTTGTACTTATTCCTTCGCTGATTGTAATGAAACAGCCTGACCTGGGTACCTCAATCGTTATGCTCATACCAGTTTTACCTATGCTATATTGGTCTGGAGCAAGACCTTTTTATCTCTTTCTCATGGTTGCACCTATATTCAGTATGCTTACGGCTTTTCAAACTGTCTCATTTACAATTTGGGCAATTATTTTAGGCGGTATAATAATTGGGGCAAGGCAAACTATGATCATGTCTATAACATTATTCTTTGGAAATATATTTCTTGGTTTAATCTCACCCCTCGCTTGGAATTCATTATCTTCCTATCAGCAAGGAAGAATAATTTCATTTTTAAATCCTGAGAAAGATCCACTTGGTGTAGCATATCAGGTAATTCAAAGCAAAACGGCCATAGGCTCTGGTGGCATTTTTGGTAAAGGGTGGGGGGCAGGTACTCAAACACATTTAAAATTTCTTCCAGTCCAAGAATCAGATTTTATTCTATCGGTGATGGGTGAAGAAATGGGCTTTATAATGGTAGCATCTATTTTACTTTTGATGGGTTATCTTATTGTTCAAATCCTCAAGAGGGCTTTTTTGTCTAAAGATAGATTTTCCAGTCTTGCTTTAATTGGAATTGCATCGACATTGTTGGCACATGCATTTATAAATACTGCCATGACCGTAGGTCTTATTCCTGTGAAAGGGCTTCCATTTCCGTTTATTTCTGCAGGAGGTTCATTCTTAATCACCAGCTATATGATGGTTGGACTAGTTTTAAACTTAAGTGTCAACTATTCTGACTGATAAACTTATTTGAAGGTAGACTAGTAAATGGTAAATTATGGTCGGTATCGTCTAAACAAAAGGGCCAAGTAGATGTCAAGTCGATTCAAATATTTAATTTTATCAATCTCATTATTTTTAATTTTACCATCTTTATCATTAGGTCAGAGTAAAGACCCAAAAAGAGAGTTGAAACGCTTAAATGCTAAAATAGACCGTGTTCGCGTCATGGTGGACTCACTTGAACTCGATAATCAGATTCTGCTACCCGAATTAATGTCTGCCTTCAAACAAGCAGTTAAAAGTAAAGCGCAGCAGGATTCCATAACTCTGGTTATCTT
This sequence comes from Fidelibacterota bacterium, assembly GCA_002698235.1. GTDB lineage: Bacteria > Fidelibacterota > Marinisomatia > Marinisomatales > UBA1611 > NZWG01. The sequence continues at coordinate 27,616 of NZWG01000061.1, forward strand.
AAAAAGAATCAATACACTTAGTAATAAAATTGTCAATCTGGAGAATCAGTCCAAATATATGGACAGTACTGCCCTAGAGATATTTAACAAACTAGTATTGGTTGAGAACAAAATTGTTACTCTAACCAACAGTTATAATGAGATGGCAAAACTCAAGTCTGGTGAACCTATTTCATCGGAGCCAAGATTTAATTCTGCAGAATATAAAAAAACATATATGGCTAGTCTCGGGCACTTTCAAAACCAGAGTTTTTCTGAGGCTATCTCAGGTTTTGAGACCTTAGTATCTTCTGATGCTACTAACGACCTAGCAGATAATAGTCAATATTGGCTTGCTGAATGTTTTTATTCACAAAAAGATTTTAAAAGAGCAATAATTGAGTTTGAAAAAGTTTTTACTTATGCTGGAACAGATAAAGATGATGATGCACAGCTAAAAATAGGACTTGCCTACCAAAGTATTGGAAATGTAGAAAAAGCTGCAGAAGAGTTTCAAAGGCTTGTTGATTATTTCCCCGGTAGTGAATACTATCCAAAAGCTAAAGAAGCACTCAAGCAGCTATCCGTTAATTGATATATAAAAGAATCTAGAATGCCAAAAAAAATATATTACCTTACCACGGAGATTCTTCCGTTCGCAGACGTTACTTCATTAGCTAGGTTCTCCACCCTGGTTCCGCTTTTTCTTCAAGAAAAAGGTCATGACATTAGGACAGTGATTCCAAAATATGGATATGTAAGTGAAAGAAAATATATTCTGCGAGAAGTTATNAGACTAAGAGAAATTCCGCTTGAGTTCAATGGACAAAATATGGTTGCAAGTGCAAAAAGTGCATTCATACCAAAGACTAGAGTCCAAGTATACTTTCTTGAGGATGAGCATTGGTTTCAACCTCTGTCTAATCTAGTTTATAAATCAAAAAATGGAAGAATCTTAGCTGATAATGGAGAACGATATTGTTATTTTTCCAAAGCAGTNTTAAGTACNCTTCCNCATTTNTTCTGGTCNCCAGATATTTTTATTTGTAANGGATGGCAGACCGCTATGGTTCCTGGGNTGTTTAAAAANCATTTTGAAGGAAAGAATGAGTTCTATAAAAAANTCAAAACAGTAATGGTTGTTCATGATCTCAATGAATATTCGGAAATATCAAGAAAAGATTTAGAATTAGCAGAAGTTCCAATTGATAAGATGTTAAAGGGTGATGTANTAAATTCATTTGATGTTGGTGCGTTTCATGCGAATGCAATTGTTGTTATTGATAAACCATCAGATGTCATTTCAGAAAAATTANTAAAGCAACCAGGNGTAGCAGCAAATAAGAAAAAAGTATCTGTAATNAAAGCCTCAGATGATGAGTCGCCTAATTACCAAANGATTGCAGATGAAATGGATCAAATATTTAAGAAACTTTCTGATTGATTTTTCATATAATNATTTAAATATGAAAATTGGTATTGCAACACTAAGACACCTAAGTATNCTCCTNTTAATCGTTCTGATCTATTAATTGTTCAGAAGATCCANTAACATCAGAATTCCNGAATAGTGGGTTAGGTATTGATACCTTAACAGTTAGCAGCATNAGCTCTCAAAATTANAATNTTGCTCCTAATATAGGNACAAATGAGAGACTNTATNTGGGNTCTAAAAATGGATTAGAAGTTCCGGTCTCNTTTATTCAAATCTCTAATTCACTTTATTGGAACTATTTTTTNGATTCTACCNTTGTAGTTGANAGTCTTNGNTTCTTNTTATACTCNAATGATAGTCTNCTNGANGCNNGTTCTGCGCCANACTTATACTTTGAATCAGACTCCCAATTTGATGAGAATTCTAGTACCTATCTTGATTTTTCAGNTTTTTCAAATTCTGATTGGACCGAATTNGGCCAACCATANCTAAAAACCAGTAGTGAATNNGATACNAGTTCNGANACATATGGGGATTACCTTTTTACAGAATTGGTTTGGAATATTGATACNCTAATTGCTGCCCTAACAGATACGCTNGATTCTAATCTTGTACGTTCATTTGCGATTCAGCTAAATGAAAACAGNTCTAGCTTCATAGAGCTTTTTAGTGAGGAAGCTACTACCGGGGATTTAGATCCAAAGATAGTCATGTATTATAGAAGGACTTATCAAAATTCAGAAGACTCAACCGTCGTAGATACATCCNATGGAATAATGTATTCAGATGGTGATTTATCAATCATAAGACCTATTGAAATATCTACGGATACGAGCTTCATTTCCCTGAGCAATGGAATGGGTAAAAGGTCATTGATCACTCCGCAATTAGGAGACTCCTTTTTGCCAATTGGTTCTGTCATTCGTTCTGCGGATCTTATTTTAAGTTACGATACGACTCTAACAAATTCTGTTTATAATGTCATNATTGATCCANTTGGAAATGATAGTATGTATGTAGATAGCACAAATGTATATGATATGGACCCNTTCGAAGCGNTGGGCTACCCGTATAGAGTATCAACAGATTCTGAAAAAGGATTATGTGTAATATCTATAAAGGAAGTTTTACAGAATATCACCTTGGGAAACATTGAAAATCTTGGTTTTAAGCTTATTGCAAATGAAAAGAATGATCCCTTTGAATCCATTAAGTTTGAGAAAAATAATGATATGAGAATTGAAATAATTTATGTTAGTAATTAGATTAGTTATAACCTTATTTCTGTTCATCTCTCTCTGTTTATCNCAAGGNAGNATGAATGGTTTAGGTATTGGCCATTATGGAAGTTTTCANGGGAATGGTAANGCCGTAGATGGAATGACAGAATTGACTCCTGCCTTCCAAAAGAATGTGTCACTTTCTAACCCCTCTACTTGGCATAATTTAAAGTTTGCATACCTTTCTATTTCATATAGCGGCAATGAAAGTTTGATTAATGAATCATCTGTGACCAATGGATATTCTANCTTATCCAATGCAATGTGGGTAGTCCCCATAAAATCAAACTCTTCACTTGGGTTGTCTTTATCNCCNTACTCAGANCAGAGAGTAAACCTAATAAACCAAGATACTANTNACTTTGAAGCTTTTGATTCAACNTATGGATATACAAGATCTTTTGCNAGGTCAGGCGGTATANTGTCATTTAGGATAGGCACNTCATATAANATAAGTGAAAAACTTTCATTTGGTTTTAATCANAATATTTTATTTGGNTCCTCAAGACAAAANGAGTCAATNTTTTTTGGTGGTAGTTCAGTAATTCAAAGTTCAAGAGCCAGGTATAGCGGTNTTATAAATGATTTCTATTTTGGGTTGTCCCTTTTAGAAAATCTGAAAATNTTTTCAAAGATCACATTCTCACTTAAACCGCTTGAGACTGCAATTGAGAGGAAATATTTATTTGANGATTCNAATGGGAATGGATACCATGATTACANTCCACCGTATTATGATTTTCCATTTCCTGATAGTGTAAGTTCCAACTCTGAGAAAAAAGTAAGNGATGCTCACGATCCAAGAGGGTTTAAAATAGGATTGAANAGAACTTTGGGTGAAAGATCAGCCNTAGCTTTAGANGTAGGGGTCTTAAAAGATGATGCTCAAAATGAAGNATCAATTTTGGTAATCCCTTTTTCAAATTGGATAAAGAGCACGAACTCTNTGAAGGTGTCTTTATCTACATATCCAGAAGATTATTCATTNAANATTTTTGATAAATTCTCTTTNAAGAGTGGGATAACATATTTGAACCATACATTNTTCCACAACGATGAAGANATTTTAGAGCTNGGTTTCTCTTTCGGGGTTGGATTTAAGTTTAAACCNGTNGGGAATCAGATTGANNTGAGTTACTATTTTGGAAACAGAGAATATTCAGGTTTTAATGGAAAAGAATTCATACAACAGATTCAAATAGGTATCAGTTTNGCTGATATCTGGTTTGTTAAAAGGAGACAAAAGTAAAAATGAGGCATATTAAGTTAATTTCATTATCAGCAGGCATCATGCTGATNATGATGTGTGTCCCACCATCANACACAGGTGCCACTTCTGCGCAAGATAAGAAAAAATTAGATTCTCTTAGAAATGTAAGNTGTCCTCGTCTNATGAGNAGTGCAGCAGAATATTATAGAAATAGAGATTGGAAGCAAACGGTCAAGATATACGANGAAATAACAACTCTTGATTGNGATGAGTGGAATCCTAATTTTGCNCCTCCTCAAGAAATATACCAATATTATGCTATTGCNTATGAGCAGATGGGAAAATTTGATAGCTCAGAGTTCATTTTGCTNGATGGTTTGCAAAAACTACCTGATAATGTTGANCTAAGAAAAAGATTGGCATATTCNTATAAAAAGCAGGGAAAAGGCGATCAAGAGATCATTGAATACGANCGACTAGTTGAAATGGCACCNGAAGATGTGACNATCATGAANGAGCTCTCTAAATTGTATAAGGAAACCAATCGCTACGATGATCAGATTTATGTTNTAGAAAAGATACTATCCTTAGATGANGGAAATGAAATAGCTCAAAGCGAACTTGCAATGGCTTTTGAAAGTAGTGGTAGAGANCCTCTAGATGTTTATAGAAAGCGATNNGANGATAATCCAAGTAACTTAAGNTATGGACTAGATTATGCAGACAGACTGATACAAGTTGATCAGTATGATGCAGCTATACCAGTNTTAGAGNAATTGATAATACAAGATTCAAGTAGTAAGCTTGCATATAGAAGATTAGCAGAAGCAAGCAGGGCGGTAGATGACATTGGTAAGTCTGCAAAAGCTTATGAAGAATTATTTAAGATTGATCCAAGAGATGGGCGTATTGCAATTTCAATCTCAGATGTATATCTTGAGAATGATGACTACAGACAAGCTCTTAAATGGGCGGATAAGGCATCGAGTCTTGACAATAAAACTGGCGATGGATTAGGTCAAAAAGGTAAAGTTTATTATTANGGATGGGATAATTTTCGCCAAAATCCTTTTACAAATGATGATAGGTTGATTGCAAAGCTTGCGTATGATTATTTTGTTAAAGCAGAAAAAAANGGTTACAGAGGTTTTTCAAAAAGTTCTTGGTTAAAAGAAAATGAAAAAGACATACTCTATGGAAAAGCNCAATGGTTCATGGCAGAGGATAAAGTTAAGAGAAGCAGGACAATNTCAGCTACNACCTCAGACTATGATTGGGTNACTGAATCACTGAAAGCTGAGGAAGGTTGGAAGTAGNTATAATGAATTACCTAAAAGANAATGACCCTGAANTATTNCAAATACTTGAAAGAGAGTCNNAAAGAGAAGAGTCGACNNTAGAATTGATAGCTTCAGAGAATTTNACTAGCCAAGCAGTAATGCAAATGGTGGGTGGTGTGATGACAAATAAATANGCTGAAGGTTANCCTGGTAAGCGNTATTATGGTGGTTGCGAAGTTGTTGATGAGGCTGAAAATATGGCGNGAGATCGTCTNAAAAAATTATTTGGAGCAGAATATGTAAATGTTCAGCCTCATTCAGGNTCGCANGCTAATATGGCAGTTTTTATGACATTTCTGAAACCAGGTGATCTTATAATGGGTTTAGATCTTGCGCATGGAGGACATCTTACCCATGGTAGTATGGTTAACTTTTCAGGACAGTTATATAACTCCATATCNTATCATGTTTCAAAAGAAACTGGTAGGGTAGATTTTAATGAAGTAAATGCACTGGCTCTGNAACACAGACCTAAACTTATTATTTGCGGAGGAAGTGCATATCCNAGNCATATTGAGTTTGAAGAGTTTAGAAGTGTGGCAGATTCTATAGGTGCATTTTTAATGGCAGATATAGCACATCCAAGTGGGCTTGTGGCTTCAGGTNTACATCCNTCTCCNATNAAATATTGTGACATAGTGACTAGTACNACTCACAAGACATTNAGAGGCCCTAGAGGAGGAATCATTATGATGGGTAAGGATTTTGAAAATCCTTGGGGAAAGAAAGCGCCAAAATCAGGAAGAGTCAAATTGGTTTCTGAATTGATTGATGCNTCAGTGATGCCNGGNATTCAAGGAGGTCCACTTATGCATGTAATAGCAGCAAANGCAGTTGCGTTTGGTGAGGCTCTCAAGCCNGAGTTTAAAANGTATACTGAAGAAATTGTAAATAATGCACAAACTATGGCTGAAGAATTTTTGAAATTAAATTATGATCTAGTATCTGGTGGGACAGATACNCANGTTCTTTTAATTGATCTGACAAATAAAAATATTAATGGTAAAAAAGCTGAAAATGCATTGGGTCAAGCTGGCATTCACCTAAACAAAAACATGGTCCCTTTTGATACNAAAAGTCCATTTATTACTAGTGGNATTAGAGTTGGGACNCCAGCCATCACAACTAGGGGGATGGGAAAATTAGAGATGAAGCAGGTTGTAAATTGGATNGATGANATCATCACNCAGCCAGATAATGAAAAACTACNTTCAAGNATCCTTTCGAACGTNAATGAATTGTGCTCAAAATTTCCTATCTATAAANACTGATTCCATCGAATCATTNCTTTGAGAAAAATAAAGTCANTAGTATTATTAAAATTTTTGCTTNTGGCTTCATGTGCTCCAAAAGCATTTTTCATTAGTCAACCTAAACTNGTTTCTGTTTATTTTGATAGAGAAATAAACAAACTAGAAAAAAAGAACTCTCCNNATATCGCAGATAGACGTCTNCTGATAAAGAAAAAGATNGAATATGGTTTTGGTGTTATTATGGAAGAGGCNAATAGAATGATAGANGAAGATTACGCTCNANCNNTGATGAAGTATGAAAAAGCAAATAAAATNTTTATAGAAGCCAGAGAATCTGGACTATCAATTATCTCTGAGAAATATCCAGAATTCAATANTTGGCTAANAAANGAGTCTNNAATTAATTTTCAGAAAGAGGATGTAAGCGATATGTANTGGCTTGCGGCATCATATGGAGGCTCTATAAGTTCTAGCAGAGGAGACCCATTTGAATTGATCAACCTTCCTAAAGTAGGAAGAATCTTGAANCAATGTATTCAAATAGATCCAGNATGGAATAATGGTTCGCTTTTTTCTGCGATGATGAGTTTTACAGCCACTAGNTCTGANNTTAATGAANNGATGTTACGAGACTCAGTNGATTTTTATTTTGATNAGGCTGTTAAATTCTCNAATGGAATGGATGCNGGNCCATATATGACATANGCTGANTCGATACACAAAANATTTCAAGAAAGGAAAGATTTTGTAAATAAGTTAAATTATGTTTTGNAAATGGAGATCGTACCAAAAAGTGATTTTGAATTAACTAATCTTCTTGCTAAGAATAGGGCTANATGGCTNTTAACAAAAACAGATGAGTACTTTTTAGAATGAAAAAGATAATTANATTAANNTTTTTNTTTGTTTCAATTNNNATGGCNCGCAACATAACTGTTAANATGGCNACNTTGGCNCCTGANGGNACCGACTGGCATGGCATGTTAATAGAAATGGGACAGGAATGGAAGGAAACAACAAAAGGCAAAGTTAGGTTAAGAATTTATCCAGGTGGTGTTATTGGTGATGAGCGAGACATGGTACGAAAAATGAGGATAGGTCAAATACATGCTGCAGGAATGACCTCCGAAGGACTCTCTGAGATTGTATCAGAATTTTCTGGTTATTTTATTCCTCTGGTATATCAAAACTCTGAGGATGTTAGNATAGTCACAGATGCTTTACTACCTGANCTAGAAGAGAAATTAGAAAAAAATGGGTTCAAACTACTGTACTTTGGTGAATTAACTTGGGCATATTGGTTCTCAACTGAACCAATTAAAACTCCTTCAGATCTTAAAAAGAGTAAATTTTTTACTTGGGCTGGTGATTTTAAATGGGAGCAGGTTTATAANAAGGCAGGGTATAATCCAATTCCCTTAGCCTCTACTGATATTCTTTCTGGACTGCAGACAGGCCTCATAAATACGATTCCAATGCCACCTATTTATGCACTAGCACAGCAATCATTTGGCATTGCGAATCATATGCTTGATATGAAGTGGGGTGTTTTAATGGCTGGCATAGTTATGGACCTAAAGACATGGAATCGGATACCAAAAAAGTATCATACTGAACTAATTCAGATCACGAGATCTATCCAGGATAAATATAAAAAGACCAATCAAAAAGCTGAACAAGATGCAATAGATGCTATGAAAAAATTTGGTCTGACCATCCATCAAATTAATGAACCTGACATGCAATTGTGGAAGTCTGAGGTTGAGCGTGTCAGCATATACCTTAGGGGTAATATAATTACAGAGAGTATTTACGATACTGTTATTCGATTAACTGATAAATGATTGCCTGATGGGCAAATTATTTCAGTTTAGACATTTACTAGTTAATGGCAAGGTTGAGAACGCTCTTGCCATATTGATTTTCTCTCTAATGACCTTGTTGCCTTTTATTGAGACCTTAACCCGTTTTTTTAACCTAAATAGTATCCCTGCTTCTCAAGTTCTTGTACAGCATCTTACTTTATGGATTGGGTTTGTAGGTGCAATCCTAGCGGCCAATCAAAATAAATTATTAGCACTTACAAGAGATTCAATTTTTCAGAAACAAGAAAATATAAACTTTGGTGAGTGGATAGCTAAGGTCACAACCTTTTTGGTGTTAGTCTCTCTCTCTCTAGGTAGCTGGGAATTATTGAAAGTGGAGATAGAGTATCCTATTGATATAGCACCAGGTGTCCCACGCTGGTTTGCGCAAATAATCATGCCACTAGGGTTTGCATTTATGGCTATTCATATTCTTTTAAATAGTTATAAAAAAAATCTGCATCGTATCACACTTTTAGGTGTTTGCTTCTTCCTTTCAATGAATTGGTTTAATGAATGGCTATCTGGCATTTTTCCAGTAGTATCCTTTGGCATATTTATCATTATCTTTTCAATCTACTACGGTGCTCCAATATTTGTAGGGTTAGGAGGAATTGCGATTCTAATGTTCTGGTCTGAGTACGTGCCAATATCAGCAATTCCTGCAGAGACTTATCGTATCGTTGTCTCACCTACACTCCCTACAATTCCACTATTTACGATGGCTGGATACTTACTTGCTGAAAGTAGGGCATCCGAGCGTTTAGTTAATGTATTCAAAGAATTATTTGGTTGGATTCCCGGTGGCACACCGGTAATCATTGTACTGCTATGTGGTTTTTTTACTGCTTTGACAGGTGGTTCTGGTGTAACGATTCTGGCTCTTGGTGGACTTCTATTACCTATGCTTATTAAAGATGGTTATAGTCGCTCATTTTCGTTGGGTTTGATAACTGTTTCTGGAGCAATAGGTCTTTTATTTCCTCCAAGTTTACCTTTAATAATTTACGGGGTCACAGCTGGCGTATCGGTTAAAGATGTATTTATTGGTGGACTAATTCCTGGGTTATTGCTCATACTTTTGATATCATCGTGGTCAGTATATGAAGGTAGAAAAAACAACGTTCAATTAAAAAGATTCATTCCAAAAAAAGCATTAAAAGTATCTTGGGATACGAAATGGGAACTCTTTCTTCCAATATTAATATTAATTGGTGTNTTNGGTGGATTCACGACCCTAGTAGAGACAGCTGCAATAACNGTNGTNTANGTATTNATGNTTGAATTATTTATTTACAAAGATATTAAACTAACTGAAGTACCTGGAATAGTGANGGAATGTGCCACTTTNATAGGAGGTGTGCTTATCATATTGGGTGTTGCAATGGGTTTAACNAGNTATNTGNTTGATGCACAGATTCCAATGNTAATTTTATCTTGGGCAAANGTTGCAATAGCAAACAAGTATGTATTTTTATTATTNNTAAATATTTTTCTANTAATGGTNGGNTGTTTGATGGATATTTTTTCAGCAATTATAGTTATCGTTCCTCTAATTNCTCCACTTGGCGCTCATTTTGGTATTGAACCAGTGCATTTAGCAATAATTTTCATAGCAAATCTTGAACTTGGTTTTTTAACTCCTCCAGTAGGAATGAACNTATTCCTTTCAGCATATAGGTTTAATGAGCCAATGTCAAANATATATCAGGCGACNCTTCCATTTTTCATAATTAAACTTTTTGCAGTAGGGCTTATTACATATTTACCAATTTTGACATTAGCATTTTTCAAATAAATNCGNAATAATTCATGCTCACAATNATTACTTGATTATGAGAGGTTTGAAAAGATATATTCNANTCAATTATTAGAGGAGCAATCCAATACCTTAAACGCTATTTAATTGCCTNAAAGAGGCAGCATTTAACATAACATTATAGATTAGGAGACGTTCGATGAAGCGTTCNGGGATTGCGCTATCACTTTTGATAGCCNTTATGAATCCAGTTTNTGCACAAAGTGAAGCTGGAGCAATATTTCTTTTAATAGCACCAGGTGCAAGGGCAGGTGGAATGGGNGAAGCTCATACTGCNGTGGCNAATGACGCATATGCAAGTTATTGGAACCCTGCGGGTCTTGGNTTTTTAGANGGNAGAGAATTGGCGATGATGCATGTCAATTGGTTGCCTGGGCTTGCAGATGACCTATATTATGAATTTTTAGCATATCGGAAAAAATATCCTAACCTTGGTACGGTAGGAGGGCACTTGATNTTTTTGAATCTTGGTGAACAAATTAGAACGAGTGAAACTGGTGACGAACTAGGCACATTTACAAGTTANATGACAGCATTTTCTATGTCATATAGTGCACTAATATCAAAAAATAAATCCTTTGGCATAAATGCTAAGATGTCCTATCAGCACCTCGTTGAGATTGGTGCTGGAAGTGAAAAAGGAAAAGGTACGTCAACAGATTTTGGTTTTGACATAGGATATATGCATAAAGAATGGTTGTCGCCCAACCTAACACTTGGACTTAATTTATCAAATCTTGGTCCAAAGGTTTCATTTATAGACCCAGATCAGGCTGATCCGCAACCAACCAATCTCAGTATTGGGTTAAACTATTCATTGATAAATGGTGAGTTTAATAAGCTTAATTTGGTATATGATGTTGATAAGCTACTGGTCTCTTCTTATCCTGATATGGATTGGGATGGAGATGGTTACATAGGCGGTTATGATGAAGATGGAAATATAAGTCCAGGAAATGATTATAATGTAGATGGAAAAATGGAAATAGCACACACCGATCCGATCTATCTTGCTCTTTTTACATCTTGGGTTAATGATTGGTTCTTGGGAGGAGATATTGATTATGGGTCAAACAGCCCTGGTAATGGCGATGGCATTATAGGTGGTTATGATTGGGTAGATGCAGATGAAGACGGCAATATAGATGGAGGGAAATGGTTTGACTCTGATTCTAATGGCGTTGTAGACCCAGGTGAAAATGAAATGGTTCAAACATCTGGAGATCCTAATGATGAGGGTTGGGGTAGTTACAATGAATATGGAATTAAAGAAGTAGGTAACTCCAAAGATAGAAGTATAGCTAATGAGTTAGATCGCTTAGTCCATAATTTTGGTATGGAATATTGGTATGGAAAGTATTTTGCAATAAGAACAGGCTTTTATTACGATAAGACAGGTAAGATAAGCAATCCAACTTTTGGAATTGGATTAAGGTTTTCTGGATATGGATTTGATTTTGGATATACATATGGCGAGCAAGGGCATCCGCTTACCAATACCATGAGATTTTCTCTAAATATCCAATACTAAATTTTCCTTATTTCAATGTGGTATTCTATCTTATGCAGGTCATTGTTTATTCTATGCCTAATAAACGTTCTTCATGCATCAATCAATGACCCTTTGCGTATTTGTGCGCTTAGAATAACATTTGAAGAAGATGAACAAGTAAGCACAACAGGTAATGGCAAATTTTTAAATGAAAATGAGGGCATTAACTGTCTTGGGTATACTATAGATCCACCACCTCATGATAGAGAATATTTTCAATCTCAACTTCTCGCGCTGGATTCATACCTTAGATCTGTATCGTATGGGGAATTTGGAGTTGATATTCAAGGGTCTTCTGTCTATCCTACTACTTCAAATGGAAGCTATCTCCTAGATAGTACAATGAACCATTACAATCCTTACAATGGGGTTGATTTACAGGAATTAAGACTTACTGAATTATTTAAGGATGGGGTCTTTGAGGCTTACAGTAAAGATTCCATTGATTATTCCAATTATGACCTAATTGTTCTTTTTCATGCGGGAATTGGTCAAGACTTTTCCCTTCCTTTTCTTGATCCGACACCAGAAGACATACCCTCCACGTACGTGGACACAGAAATGATAGAAGATAANCTCAATACATCGTCCATTATTATCGGTAACCATGCAATCAAACATGGTATTATTTTNCCCGAAACTCAGAATCATCTATTATANGATATCTCAGAATCTATGTTCTCTGACGCAGCAGAGCCCTGTGAATATCAATATGGATTAACTGGAACCTTTGCTCTAATGGTTGGTTTTGCTATTGGCCTTCCTCCACTTTGGAATGTGAACACTGGAGAAAGTAGGATAGGAGTTTTCGGACTTATGGACCAAGGTTCAAACAATGGTAGGGGAATAATACCAGCTCCACCAACAGCATGGTCCAGAATACATGCTGGATGGGAGACTCCTCATTATGCAGGTTTCAATACTGAGGTTCATTTGCCTTTAAGATCTAAGGGTAACGTTATCGCTGTTCCAATAAACGATCATGAATATTATCTTGTAGAAAATCGTAGTAATGATGTAAGAGATGGAGTGAGTATTGACTCAATTAGATATATAATGGGNATTAATTCAGCCAATGACACATACCCGCCTTACACTGAAATTCTTCAAGACTCTACGGGNATTGAAAAGGATACNAATGGNGTAGTCGTATCTGTACCTAATTATGATATTGGTTTACCCGCCTCGGGATTATTGATCTGGCATATTGACAATAGTATTATCTCTTCCTCCATTGGTAGTTATGGTATTAATAATGATGTCCATTCAATGGGCGTAGATCTAGAAGAAGCAGATGGTGCTCAAGATATAGGGCATCCATCCATCTTTTTATTTAACGATCCTTCAAGTGGCTATTTTGGAGATATGTGGTTTAATGGCAATACTCAGTTTACGTTAGCGAATCCAAGTCTTGAGGGATTAAAACCTGAATTTGGGCCTTATACTTATCCATCAACTGAGGCAAATAACGGCTCAAAGACATTCGTTAAGTTTGAAGAGATCAGTATGGCGCGTGATACAATGAGATTTATCCTATCCAACGATATTATTGCCAATGGTTATCCAGATTTTGATGCCAATCTAATTGTATTGTATGATATTGATAGAGATGGTGAAAATGATGTTTTTGGAGGGATAGACTCATTATCGGTGAGGAGAACCTCAAATTCCGACCTTCAAGAAAATTTTCATCCAATTACCTCAGAAAAGATTCATGTTGTTTTCATCGAACAGAATGATAATGCTACAACTATAAATGTTGTAGAACATTTTCAAGATTCAACCCTACTTAGTCTATACAACTATGACATTTCATCTGAACAAATTAGTTTTCAGGAAAGTGAATGGAGTGATTCATTATTTTATCCAATTGTGAATCAACAATTAAAGATCATTGATANAAAGGGTGAATTTCAGTGGAGTATCCATGAGAAGAGGATATTGTCTGATGATTTNGGTTTTGGTATTGAATTTGGCTCATCGGGCATTGCAATTGAAAGATTTGGACAAATACAAAGGAAATGGAGCGATAAGTATTTTGAGTATATATCAGGAATTGACCTTGACCTTGATTCAAAAATAGAAGTAATGGTCATTGATTCAAGTGGAATGTTGTACAGCTTCAATACAGATTTGATTCTAATGCCAGGTTTTCCCTTTGAAAAAGAAGTTATTGCTCCTGTCTTTGCAAAAGATATTCATGGAGATGAATACCCAGAACTGATTGTAAGGTCTTCAGATCTTCAATCACTCTATGTTATAGATAAAAAAGGATCTATCATCGAAGACATAGCTATAGGACAAGATGATAACTTAGTTGGAATCGGTGATTTTAAAGGTAAGAATTCAGTATATACTTCATCAACCATCTTTCAATTTAAAGATCTGTCTAATATATCTTACCCTGGTAATTCATGGACCTCATTTCATGGTGATATTAACAATACAAGGAGAATTAAGCTTGACTATGAATTTAGTAAAGAGAATGAATCTATCATAGATAGAGCATATTGCTATCCTAACCCTATTAGGAATGGAGTAGGAAACATTAGAGTTGAGTCGACTGAGGGACAAGATATAGAGGTTCGGATATATGACCTTGCAGGTTTCTTTTTAGATTCTTTTTCAGCTGATGTTCAAGGAGAAGGAAAACAAATTTCAGAATGGGAGTGGAATGTAAGTGCTATCGAGCCTGGAGTGTTTTTTGCTAATGTTAAAGTATCAGGCATAAATGGTATCGAATCAACTATAATTAAAATTGCAGTAATAGAGTGATGAATAAATCGATAGTCCATATGGTTCTTTATTCAATGCTCTTTTCTCAAGTAGAGTACAACCATCCTGAGTTGAACTGGCATACTTTTGACACCGAGCATTTTAAGATTCACTATCATGATGAGACAGAAAAAACTGCTAGGGAAGCAGCTACGGTCGCAGAGGCCATTTATCCCAAGATAACATCATTCTATGGGTTTGAGCCCTACCAAAAAACTCATCTTGTGCTGCTAGACCCAGATGATTATTCAAATGGTGCAGCCTATTATTATGATAATAAGATCATGATATGGGCATCTCCATTAGATTTTGAATTAAGAGGAAGCCATAGATGGTTGCAAAACGTGATCACACATGAGTTTGCTCATATTGTTTCTCTTCAGAAATCAATGAAGGCGGGTACTAGAATCCCAGGAGCATATCTTCAGTGGATGAATTATGAGGAAGAAAAGCGTCCCGACGTATTATATGGATACCCAAATACTTTAATAAGTTACCCTGTACCTGGAACGTGTGTACCACCCTGGCTTGCTGAGGGGATAGCGCAATACATGTATGATGATGCTGATTGGGATACTTGGGATAGTCACAGGGATATGATTCTAAGGGACAGGGTGATCAATAATAACATGTTGACCTTCAATGAGATGAATACCTTTGGGAAAAAAGGAATTGGTAATGAGTCAACCTATAATTCTGGTTTTGCATTATCAACTTATATTGCTAATGAATATGGTTCAGCAGCTCTGAGTGATATAATGGGTGAGTTATCGTCCCCGCTTCAATTCTCAATAAATAAGGCCATATTCAATGTCATTGGTAGGAGTGGAGATGATATCTATCTAGACTTTAAAAACTCCATAGAGGCTAAATATAATACGCTAGTCAACCCAATAAAGGTCATGCCAGTGCAAGGTACAAGGTTGCAATCTGAAGGCACAACGAACATTCATCCTAAATGGCATCCAAGTGGTCGTTCATACGCGTACCTTTCCAATAAAGGAAATGATTACTTTGGCCAAACATCTCTATATTTTCATGATATTACAAAAGGGGAAGATAAAAAAGTAAAGAGCGGGGTGTTTTCAGCTCCAACTTGGCATCCAAATGGCGAGTTGATATATTATTCTAGGAAGCCAAAATTTCCAAATAAGAATGGTTCAAAATTCTATGATATTTACAGCTACGATCTTGAGTCTGAAGAAGAGCAGCGTCTAACTTTTGACCTAAGAGCATTTAACCCTGTATTCATTGAGCATGATAGTTCTATCGCTTATTTGGCTACCTATGATGGAGGTCAGGACATTTATATGTTTGATCTAAGATTAAAAAACTCCAAGAAGATTACTGATTTTAAAGATAGGCCAATGATAAGCCATCTTAGTTACGATAAAGACCAAAAGAAACTCTATTTTGACATAACCAAGAATCATTACAGGGACATATACTCTATCGATATTAAAAATGAAAATATTGATCAACTNTATGATAGTCCAACNTATGATGAGAGAAATCTTANTGCTCAATCAGGTGGGAAAAGAATACATTCCCAAGATAAGAGCGGAATNTATAACCTATATATGTCAAGTCTCTCNGATTCGGCAAGTGGCTATATAACAAATGTTACTGGAGGGGCTTTCATGCCGGACATGTCAAAAGAGGGNAAAGTGTTGTATTCTCTTTACGACGNTGGAGNATATAGTATCGCGGTACTAGAAGATCTATTTTATATCGATGATGATTATGTTGGGTATGGCGAGGAGTATCATTTAAATAATGANGAGCTNANNNCACCAATCACTCAGCTTGACGATACAAAAGCATTCCCTTATGAAGATCAATTCCCAAATATGTTCATACTCCCAAAGGTGATGGTCGATTATGGTACGGTAAAGCCNGGCATATACTTTTCATCTAGCGAGATCATTCATCGTCTTTCNTTNTTCGGAGGAGCATCCATAAATAAGATCAATGATGTAGATCTTTTTTTCATATTTGATTTTAAAAGATTTTATCCAACTATCTTTTTTGAGACCTATTATTTAACTCGAAATACTAGCGATAAATCTATGTATCAAGGAGCTTACCCAATAAAAGATGACATTAAATTCAGACTTGTCCAGCTTCGGTCAGGATTGAGATTGCCCATCTATGGTAGTCAGTTGGAGGTGGCATTGACAAGGCAATGGTATCGTGCATTCATTCAGGAAGAAATTATGACCAATGAATATGGTAGACTTGATGCTGGAGCAGCGTACGATTATTTCAGGGGGTGGAGTCTAAGCGGTGCATGGTCGATTGACATGAGAAAAAGGACATTGGACAAGACCATCAATCCATCAAGCGGATATCAATTGAGTATCAATCTTGACCTAGAAAAAAATAACTTTATTGAGGGTCTTAATTTTTCTGAGTCAGGAACACTATTGGAAGAATTTAAATCTAATGATCTTGGCAGGATTCAACTGGGGGGTAGCTATCATTATGAATTGCCCTGGAAAAAACGATGGACCATCTCAATAAA
>NZWG01000062.1 GCA_002698235.1 Fidelibacterota bacterium
AAGACCAAAGTTGTTGAAAGAAGGGCCTTCTGATGAAAACGGTTCAGTTAAATGAATTAAATAAACTAGAACTTGAAAGCAAGCTATCTGAAAATCTTGAGGCTTTACAAAATCTTCGATTCCAACAAGCACTTCAACAGCTTGAAGATGGAACAATGATATCAAAAACAAAAAGAGAAATTGCTCAGATTAAAACGGTATTAAACGAGATTAAACTTGAAATCAGGAAGCATAAAGGTATAGAAAAGTGAGTATCAAAAGAAAAAGACAATCGCTAGTTGGTGAAGTGATTAGTACCAAGATGGATAAAACTGTTAACGTTAGAGTTTTTAGAGAGATAGCACACCCTGTGTATCACAAAAGGATTAAACGATACAAGAATTATCTAGCTCATACTGAATCGATTGAGCCTAATGATGGTGATATAGTAAAAATATCATCTATCAGGCCAATTAGTAAGCGCAAACGTTGGCAAGTAAGTCAAGTCATCCGTAAATCAGTAAAGTTGGGGTAAGGTAAGTGATTCAACAAGAAACAAGACTTAAGGTAGCTGATAACACTGGTGCTAAAGAAATATTATGTTTCAAAGTTCTCGGAGGTTCAAGACGAAAATATGCTAGTGTTGGCGATCAAATTGTTATTACCATCAAAAAAGCATTACCCGGCGGTATGGTAAAAAAAGGTGAAGTGCATCGTGCTGTTGTTGTCCGTACTAAAAAAGAGGTAGGGCGCAAAGATGGCAGTAGGATACGATTTGATGAGAATGCAGCAGTTCTTTTAAACAGCGCTGGTGAGCCAAGAGGTACAAGAATATTTGGCCCTGTCGCTCGTGAATTACGTGAAAGTGGATTTATGAGAATCGTATCTATGGCACCGGAGGTACTCTAAAATGCATGTCAAACAAGGGATGTTAGTAAAAGTTATCAGTGGAAATCACAAAGGCCAGGAAGGGAAGATTTTAAATGTATTCCCAGGTCAAAGCAGGGTTATTATTGAAGGAGTGAATTTTCGAAAGCGTGCTTCGCGGCCTACTCAAGAAAATCCGTCTGGTGGATTTGTTGAAAGAGAGGCCCCAATTCATATTTCAAATGTTATGATAATAAACAATGGTAAGCCTACAAGAATAGGTTATAAAGTACTAGAAGATGGCTCTAAAATCAGAGTATCCAAGAAGACTAATGAAGAGATTGAGTCGTAATCATGGCTGATAAGAAAGAAATAAAAAAATCTTCAGTTAAAAGTAATAAGTCGAAATCTCATTATGTTCCAAATTTAAGGAAATTGTATGATGAGAAGATTGTGTCAGGTCTTAAAAAATCTTTTAATTATTCTAATGTTATGGAGGTGCCGAAGATAAATAGTATCTCTCTTAATATAGGCATAGGCGATGCTAAGAATAATTCAAAAGGACTGGAGAGTGCTATTGATGAATTAACATTAATCTCCGGTCAGAAGCCAATAACTACAAAAGCTAAAAAAGATATTTCAAATTTTAAAATTAGAAAAGGATGGCCAGTTGGTTGTAAAGTTACCTTAAGGTCTAATCGCATGTATGAATTTTTAGAAAGATTGATAGCGGTTGCTCTTCCAAGAACTAGAGACTTTAGAGGTTTGTCATTTAAGTCTTTTGATGGAAGAGGTAATTATAATTTTGGCATAAGAGAACAAATTATTTTTACTGAAATCGATTATGATAAGATTCAATCAATCCGTGGTATGAATATAACCATCACGACTTCATCAAAAACAGATGATGAAGCATATCAACTACTTAAAATGATAGGTCTCCCATTGAGGGAAAAACCAGTAAAACAAGATATTGAAGAGGCGGCTTAATGGCAAAGAAATCAAAAATAGCACGTGAGTATAAGATAATTAAAAATGTTCAAAAGTATGCCTCTCTAAGGAAAGAATTGAAAGCTATAATTAAAAGTCCAAAGTCTAAATTTGAAGATAAAAAGGCTGCTGTTGAGAAATTAGACAGATTGCCTAAAACATCTAGCCATACTAGAATTAGAACTAGGTGTTTTAAAACTGGTAGACCTAGGGGTGTTCTTAGACGGTTTAATTTATCGAGGATGGCTTTTAGAGAAATGGCTCTGAAAGGTGAAATTCCTGGAATAACAAAAGCTAGTTGGTAAGGGTAAGTATTATGTCAATGTCAGATCCAATCTCAGATTTTTTAACTCGAATAAGAAATGGACTAGCTGCAAATAAGCGCTGGATAGATGTTCCTAGTAGTACTCTTAAAAAGCGAATTGCTTTAGTTTTGAAGGAAGAAAAATACATTAAGGACTTTCTTTTTATTACCAGTGATGGGAATAAAGAGACCATTCGAGTATTTTTAAAATATGATTATAATGGTAAACCAGTTATCGAAAATATCAAGCGAGTAAGTAAGCCAGGTCTTCGTGTCTATGTTGCATCTGGTGAAGCTCCGCGTGTTCTTGATGGTTTGGGCATTTCGATTCTTTCTACCTCAAAAGGTGTTTTGTCTAATAAAAAGGCCAAACAGCTTGGTGTAGGTGGTGAAATAATTTGTGAGGTTTTTTAAATATAATGTCTAGAATAGGTCAAAGTCCTGTGGTAATACCAGAAGGGGTAAGCTTCTCATCCGAAGGTGGTCTTGTTAAAGTTGAAGGTAAAAAAGGTTCTCTAGAATTCAATGCAAATAAGAATATGGTGATTACTGAATCTGAAGGCATGGTCACTGTTAATAGAAAGCTTGACAATAGAGAGCAGAAATCTTTGCATGGTACAACTAGGCAGATGATCAATAATATGGTNATTGGTGTNTCTGAAGGGTTCTCAAAAGAATTNGAAATTATAGGNGTTGGATATCAGGCTCAAGTTCAAGGCAGTAGATTGCATTTGCAGCTAGGGTTTTCACATGATATNTATTTTGANATGCCCAATGGAATATCTGTAGTNGCTGCCAATAGAACGGAAATTAGAGTTGAAGGAATTGANAAACAATTAGTTGGAGCAGTAGCTGCTAAAATAAGGTCTTTCAGGCCTCCAGAGCCATATAAAGGTAAAGGAATTCGTTACAAAGGTGAATATGTGCGTTCAAAACAAGGTAAAACTGTAGGTNCGAAATAATTATGGCAAATCATCGTTCATTAATGCGNAGTGAAGAAAGAAGACGNAACAGAAGTAAGCGTACATCTCGNTTGCATCCCTCTCGTCCAAGGTTNGTTGTNTATCGTAGTCTTAAGCATTTTGAGGCTCAGGTNATTGATGATTTTAAAGGGCTCACNTTNGTNTCAGCTTCCTCNAGAGACAAGGATTTGCAAGCAAAAATAAAAAAAGTAAAGAATAAAANAGAAATGAGTGNAGTTGTCGGNAAAGCTATAGCAGANAAAGCAAAANGTGAAAAAATAGAATCAGTTGTTNTAGACCGTAACGGTTCTCCTTATCATGGAAGGGTCAAGGCTTTTGCAGAGGCAGCTCGTAAAAACGGTTTAGAATTATAGGAGTAAATGTTTTGGGTATAATTAATCCTGCAGAACTTGATTTAAAAGAAGAAGTTGTTATAAAAATCAACAGAACCGCTAAAGTTACATCTAGAGGTAAGAGATTTCGATTTTCAGCNCTAGTNGTTGTNGGTGATGGGAATGGNCANGTCGGAGTTGGNCTTGGNAAAGCTAATGAAGTTATTTCCTCAATACAGAAAGGTAAAGAAATAGCAAAAAGAAACATNGTTCGAATNAACATAATAAATGGTACGATTCCTCATACNATAATTGGTAANCATGGNGCGAGTAAAATATTTTTAAAACCTGCAGCACCTGGTACTGGTATTATTTCAGGNGCAGCGGTCAGAGCAGTTATGGAGCAAGTTGGAATAAANAATATCCTAACNAAGAGGCAAGGATCAAANAATGCTATGAATCTGGTCCATGCTACTATGCAAGGGTTGTTATCATTAAAGGATGCNGTTACTATTGCTAATAAGCGAGGGCTTACCATTGGAGAGGTTTTTAATTAATGAAAAAATCAAAAAAAATACTTCGTATTACTCAAGTAAAAAGTGGAATTGGTTATAAATCNAAAGCAAAAGCTACGCTCAAAGCTTTAGGTTTTAGAAAAATGCAACAAGTTGTTGAACATTCTGATTCTCCTCAAATTAGAGGAATGATAAATGTTATACCTTATTTGATTAAAGTAGAGGAATTATGAGACTTGATTCTTTAAAACCAGTAAAAGGATCTACTAAAAATCGTAAGAGAGTTGGTAGAGGACATGGTTCTGGATTAGGTAAGTCTGCCGGTAGGGGCGATAAAGGAGCTGGCCAAAGGTCAGGCTTTAAACGTAGGTCTTGGTTTGAAGGTGGGCAAATGTCTATAGCTCGTAGATTGCCAATGAGAGGTTTTACTAATATTTTTAAAAAAGAATTCCAAATTGTTAATCTTGATAGAATAGAGGCACTAAATCTTNCTGATGTTGATGCCCAAATTTTAAAAGACAACGGTTTAATACGATCTGCTTTAAAGCCTGTAAAGATATTGGGTAATGGAGAATTGAAGTCGAAGATTAATATAACAGCTACTGTATTCAGTGAAACAGCAAAACAAAAAATTGAAAAAGCAGGTGGAACTGCTTCAGAACAGTGATAGATAAAATAAAAAGTATATTTATAATACCTGAGCTACGTTCAAGAATTATATTTACATTGAGTGTGCTCATAGTAGTTCGAATTGGTGCCCATATACCTATACCAGGTGTTGATGGTGAAGTCCTTGCTCTAGCTTTTGATAATCTGAAAACTGGTTTATTTGGTTTATTTAATACATTTGTAGGTGGCGCATTTTCTCAAGCCTCTTTGTTCTCTTTAGGAATTATGCCATACATTTCATCCTCAATTATAATTCAGTTAATGGGTTCTGTAATACCCTATTTCCAAAGACTGCAAAAAGAAGGTGAAGCAGGAAGAAAAAAAATTACTCAAATCACTAGATATGGAACTGTCCTGCTAGCATCCATGCAATCTTATGGTGTGGTTGCTGTATTCCTCCCCAGTTTATCATCTAATGGCCAGCAGGTCGTTATCAACCCGGGTCTTATGTTTACATTTACTGGAATCATTAGCATGGTTACAGGAACTTTATTTTTGATGTGGCTGGGCGAACGCATTACTGAAAGAGGTATTGGCAATGGAATATCTCTGATAATTATGGTTGGAATAGTATCTGCTTTTCCAAATGTTATCCTAAGTGAGATTACAATGGTGCAATCAGGAGCGCGTGGTTGGTTATCTGAATTCATACTAATGGGTATCATGTTCTTGATAATTTGTTTTGTCGTTCTATTAACACAAGGAACTAGAAAGATTCCTGTTCAATACGCAAAGCGAGTTGTGGGTAGAAAAATCTATGGTGGACAAAATACACATATTCCAATGAGGGTAAATACTGCGGGAGTAATGCCTATCATCTTTGCTCAGTCAATTATGTTTATACCAAGTACTCTTTCAACATTTCTTGGTGATAGTGATTTTTCTGCATCTATGATGAGATGGTTCTCATTCGATCATCCATTTTATTGGATAGTATTTGGGTTGATGATAATTTTCTTTACNTACTTTTACACTGCTATAGCTTTTGATCCAGTTCAAGTTTCTTCAACTATGAAACAGCAGGGGGGATTTATCCCNGGAGTNAGNCCAGGTAAAAAAACTGCAGAGTATATAGATAATATTTTGACTAGAGTTACACTGCCAGGCTCTATTGCGTTAGCATTTGTAGCAATNTTCCCNTATATATTAATGGAATTAATGGGTATTAATTATGANCTCGCTTCCTTTTTTGGTGGCACTAGTTTATTGATTATAGTTGGTGTTGCTCTTGATACATTGCAGCAAATAGAATCTCATTTGATGATGAGACATTATGATGGTTTTCTTACCAAAGGTAAGATTAGAGGACGGAGGCGTATGTAGTGGTGCATACTAGNTCAAATCGAGAGATAGAAAAGATTTCCAAAAGTTGCCAAATTGTCGCAGATACTTTGATAATGCTTGAAGATTATGTGGTTGACGGTGCTTGTGTATCAGATTTAGATAAGATGGCCGAAGAATACATCNTCTCAAAAGGAGCTAGACCTGCTTTTAAAGGATATATGGGTTTCCCTTCAACATTATGTGTATCAATAGAAGATGCAGTCGTACACGGTATTCCAGGNAAAAATATTTTAAAACAAGGACAAATAGTTGGGATTGATTGTGGTGCCGAACTAGAGGGGTATTANGGAGATCATGCTCGTTCTTTTGCTGTAGGTGAAATTANNCTAGAAAAGAAAAAATTATTAAATGTTACCAAAGAGTCANTGNTAAAAGGTATTGACCAAGCAATTCCAGGTAATTANGTAGGTGATATAGGTAAGGCTGTTCAANATCATGCTGAAAGTAACGGTTTCTCTGTTGTAAGAGAACTAGTTGGGCATGGTATTGGTACTTCTCTTCATGAGGAACCACAGATACCAAATTANGGAGAGGCNNATCAAGGGTACAAATTACGTTCAGGNATGTGTATAGCCATTGAACCAATGATAAATTCTGGTTCNAGGGAAGTATTCACCGCNAGCGATGGTTGGACAATATTNACNAAAGATGGTCAACCATCNGCTCATTTCGAGCATACAATTGCAATNACTGAAAATGGTCCNAAGATATTAAGTGTTGGTTCGAATGGCTAAAGAACAACCAATTACATTAGATGGAATAATTAAAGAAACTTTGCCAGGTGCAATGTTTAGAGTTGAAGTAGAGATTGGAGGAAATGCCCATGAGGTTTTGGCCCATGTTAGTGGAAAAATGAGAATGCATTTCATTAAAATATTGCCCGGTGATGTCGTAACGCTTGAAATTTCTCCGTACGATCTCAGTAGAGGCAGAATAACATACAGACAAAAATAATTATCATGAAAGTTAGACCATCCGTAAAAAAGATTTGTGCAAAATGTAAAGTTATTAAGAGAAAAGGAGTTATCCTTGTGATTTGTGAGAACCCAAAACATAAGCAGCGACAAGGTTAGGTATTTAAATGGCAAGAATAGTAGGTATAGACATACCGCGTAATAAAAAAGTTCCTTATTCACTATGTTATATACATGGAGTAGGACTAACAACCGCAAAAAAATTATGTGAAGATGCAAAGATAGACACTGAATCTAGAGTTCAAGATCTAACAGAAGATCAAGTTGTTGGATTAAGAAATGCTATCTCAAATCTTAGTTCTAAAGTCGAAGGTGAATTGAGGTCAGAGGTTGCTATGAATATAAAGCGACTTAAAGATGCTGGTGCTTATAGAGGTATTAGGCACCGTAGAGGACTTCCTTCAAATGGACAAAGAACAAAAACTAATGCTAGAACTCGTAAAGGTAAAAAACGAACTATCGGTCTTGGAAAGGGCGGATAAACAATCAAAGAGAGAGTAAGTTTTGACTGAAAAATCATCTAAGAAAAAAAATAAAAAGAAAATTGATTCACATGGTGTTGCTCATATCAAGTCTACATTTAATAACACTCATGTAACCCTTACAGATAAACTTGGGAATGTGATTGTTTGGGAGAAAGCTGGAACCTCCGGTTTCAAAGGAAGCAGAAAAAGTACTGCTTATGCAGCTACAATGGCTGCTGAAAAAGCAGCTCAAACGGCATTATCGCTAGGATTATCGAGTGTGGATGTTGAAGTTAAAGGACCTGGGTCTGGCAGAGAGTCAGCGATTCGGGCATTGGCTGTCGCTGGTATGCAGATAACTAGCATAAAGGATGTTACGCCGTTGCCTCACAATGGTTGTAGACCACCAAAACGTAGGAGAGTCTAACTATCATGGCAAAGTTAAATACACCTAAGGGTAAACTTGTTAGGAAGTTTGGTGAGAATATTTTTGGAAATCCAAAATATGATCGTCTCCTTAATAGAAAGCCTTATTCCCCAGGACAGCATGGTCAATCAAGAAGGTCTAAATTATCAAACTATGGCATACAGTTGCAGGAAAAGCAAAAAATAAAATTCATGTATGGTCTTCTAGAAAAGCAATTTAGGTTAAATTTTGAAAGAGCAGAAAAGCTACCGGGTGAAACAGGTACCAATATGCTTCAATTGCTTGAATCACGTTTAGATAATGTAGTATACAGACTAGGATTTGCTCCCTCTAGACCATCAGCAAGGCAGCTAGTGAGTCATAAACATTTTCTTGTCAATAATAAAGTTGTAAACATACCCTCTTATTGTGTCAAATCAGGTGATGTAATTGAGGTTCGTGAAAGAAGTAAGAAAATGGATATCATACTTGAGTCGATGCGTCGAATAAAAGGTGATATGGATTTAGTATGGCTTGGTCTGGACAAAGCTAAAATGCGTGGAACTTTTGAATCAATTCCAGAAAGAGACGATATGCAATTAACAGTCAATGAACAATTGGTTGTAGAACTTTACTCAAAATAATTTAAATAGGAAATACAGTTTATGGCTAAAAAAGTACTTGAACTCAACGTTGATTTTAAAGAAGAGTCTAAATCAGGAGATAATGGTTCATTCTCACTTCAACCCTTAGAAAGAGGTTATGGCACAACAATTGGAAATGCAATGCGCCGTGTCTTAATGACCAGTATTCCTGGTGCTGCAATTACACATGTAAAAATTGAAGGTGTCCAACACGAATTTTCTACTATTGATGGTGTAAAAGATGATGTTGCAGATATAATAATGAACCTAAAAAAAATAAGATTTAAATTAATGGATAATGAACCTGACAAGGTTACATTAAGCCTTAAAGGGAAAAAATCGTTTACAGCGAAAGATATACAGGATGCTAGTAACCAGTTTACAGTACTAAATCCAGATGAATACATAACTGAAATCAATTCAAAAGGCAAGTTAGATATTGAAGTACGTATTGGTATAGGAAAAGGGTATGTACCATCAGAAGAAAATGATAAACCCAATTTACCTGTAGGAACCCTTTCCATAGATAGTATTTTTAATCCTGTAACGAATGTAACTTTCAATGTTCAACCAGTACCAGGTGCAAAAGAGCCTATAGAAATATTAACATTGGATGTAACCACAGATAGCTCAATAACTGCAAAAGATGCAATTTCGTATTCAGCAACCTATTTAAGAGAGCACTTTAAATTTATTGAAGCGATATCTAATCCTAGTGTTCTTGAAATATCAGATGGAGTTTCTGACGAAACAATGGCTCTTCGAAAATTATTGAATCAAACTATCGATGAAATGGAACTTTCGGTCAGGAGCTATAACTGTCTCCAGGCTGCTGGTATTAAATTCATTCATGAACTGGTTAGTAAAGAAGAGAATCAAATGTTAAAGTATAAAAATTTTGGTAGAAAATCACTGACTGAGCTAGTTGAAAAGCTTGATTCCATGGGATTGCACTTTGGTATGGCTGTTGAAAAAATTATGGCTGAAGAAGGCTAATAATGCGGCATAGAAAATCTGGAAGAAAACTAAGTAGAAAAACGGCACATAGAAAGGCTCTTATGTCTAATCTAGCTTCGGCATTGATTACTCATAAGAAAATCAAGACCACTGATGCAAAAGCAAAAGAACTAAGAATGTTCATTGAGCCATTGATTACTTACGCAAAACGTGGAGATCTTCATGCTAGAAGACAGGTGCTTAAGAGAATACGCCATAAATCTATTGTTAGAGAATTGTTTGACAATATTGGACCTGTATTCTCCAATCGTGATGGTGGATACACACGTATTACAAAATTAGGATACAGAGATAACGATTGTGCGCCGATTTCGATGATTGAGTTTGTTGACATGATTGTTGAAGTAGAAACTCAAGGTGAAGAAAAATAGTATAATTCAATTTATAGTATACAGAAATCTTAACAAATTCTGGATTTTATTAAGAAGGGCAACTCTTGTTGCCCTTCTTTTTTTATCAAAAAATAACCTAATTGCAGAATCATTTAATGTTAGGGCGCTCTGGGTAGTTCGTGACTTCATGACAACCCCAGAAAAAATAGATGAAATGATAGGATTTGCTGAGAACAATAATTATAACCATCTATTTGTACAAATTCGAGGGAGGGGTGATGCATATTATAATTCGAAACTTGTACCACGCTCTCATCTTCTTAAAAATTCTAATTTTGATCCACTGGAGTACGTATTGAATCAAACCAGAGGCACTTCAATAAGAGTGCATGCATGGCTTAATACTTATTATCTATGGTCNTCACCTCAAAAGCCTACCCAGAATGNCCATCTTCTNNTTCAGCACTCTGATTGGTTAGATACAAANGTNCCTGATGANATGGATGTNTCNAATATGCTNAGTAAGATGGANAAAGATAGAAAGATAAATGGTGAAGGTTTTTATCTTNCTCCAACACATCCCGAAGTTGAAGCACATCTTCAGAATATNATAACTGAATTATTACAAAATTATCGTTTAGGTGGAATNCACTTTGANTATATTAGATATCATGATGTTGGNTGGGGAATGAATCCAACAGGACTAAAATTCTTTTTGAANTATACAAATGGAATGCCTGGATTACCTGGAATAAAGATTCAAGAAAAGCCCTCATTTTCTGATTTTAAAAGGGCATCAATAACGCAGTTTATAAAAAAAGCATCAATGAGAATTAAGGCTTATCAGCCAAAATGTATTGTNTCTGCAGCAGTAAAACCAAATATCTATAATGCGCGAAACACATTTGGGCAAGAATGGGACCTATGGCTTACTGCTGGCTATATTGATTGGGCNGTNCCAATGAATTATACTGGTAANAATCAATTATTTGANAATAACCTAAAAATAATNANTGATAACATACCCAATAAATATATTGAACAAATAATTATGGGTATTGGTGCGTACAATCAAAATTCTCGATCAACAGGACAAAAAATTTATCGAGTTGGGAAGAATGANTATGGAGGAATTAGCATGTTCTCCTATACTGTTTTTAAAAAGAATCCTACATATGCTAAGCAAATAATTAAATATTTAAAATAAACTAAGGTTTAAAAATGAATCGTAAGATACATCCACCAACAGGTACTGATTTAGTTTGTAAAAATTGGGAAATTGAAGCTGCATATAGAATGATTCAACATAACTTAGACCCAGATGTTGCTGAGTTGCCAGATGAACTTATAGTTTATGGTGGGAAAGGGAAAGCCGCAAGAAATTGGGCATCCTTTGACTCTATTTTAGAAACTTTAAAGCGTTTAGAGCCTGATGAAACACTATTAATTCAATCTGGTAAGCCAGTTGGTGTTGCTAGAACACATGTCTACTCACCTAGAGTATTGATCGCAAATTCTAACTTAGTACCCAAATGGGCCAACTGGGAACACTTTAATAAGTTAGAACAAGATGGTCTAATGATGTATGGTCAAATGACTGCTGGTAGTTGGATATATATAGGGACTCAAGGGATACTTCAAGGGACATATGAAACATTTATGGCTGCAGCAAAAAAGCATTGGGGTAAAAGTAACCTTAAAGGGAAACTGGTTCTAACTGCAGGTTTAGGAGGTATGGGGGGAGCGCAACCATTGGCCGTAAAAATGGCAGGTGGTGTAATTATATGCATTGAAATAGATGCGCATCGTATTCAAAGAAGAATTGAGACAAAATATTTAGATAAATCTACTGATTCATTGGATAGTGCATTAAGTATGGCTCATGATGCATTGAAAAATAAAATTCCAATGTCTATTGGGTTACTTGGAAATGCAGCTGATATTATACATCAAATTGCGGATAATGACTATGTTCCCGATATTGTTACAGATCAAACTTCAGCCCATGACGAACTTGTAGGCTATGTACCAAATAATTATTCGATTGAAGAAGCTGACCAGTTACGAAAAAAAGATCAAAAAAAATATATTTATGAATCAAAACGATCTATGGCTGAACATGTTAAAGGTATGCTAAGGCTAAAAGAACAAGGTTCTGTTGTATTTGATTATGGTAATAATATTAGAGCTCAAGCATTAGAAGCAGGTGTTACCAATGCATTTGATTTTCCAGGTTTTGTTCCAGCTTATATAAGGCCGTTATTTTGTGAGGGAAAAGGGCCTTTTAGGTGGGTTGCTCTATCTGGTGACCCTGAAGATATTTATAAGACTGATCAAAAAATAATTGAACTATTTCCTGAAGACGAATCATTATGTAATTGGATAAAAATGGCTAGAACAGAAGTGAAGTTTCAAGGTCTTCCATCTAGGATTTGTTGGTTAGGGTATGGACAAAGAGCAAAATTTGGTCTTGTTTTAAATAAGATGGTGCGAGAAAAGAATTTAACTGCACCAATTGCAATAGGCAGAGATCATTTAGATTGTGGCTCTGTTGCATCTCCAAATCGAGAAACTGAGGCAATGAAGGATGGGAGCGATGCAGTTGCAGATTGGCCATTATTAAATGCAATGCTAAATATAGCAAGTGGTGCATCTTGGGTTTCCTTTCATCATGGCGGTGGAGTTGGGATGGGTTATTCATTACATGCTGGGCAGGTGATCGTTGCTGATGGTACAATTGAAATGGATAATAGATTGAAAGCAGTATTAACAAATGACCCTGGAATGGGAATTTATAGACATGCAGATGCTGGGTATGAAGATGCTATTGATAATTCAAAAAAATGGGATATTGATATTCCAATGTTAGATCATAAAGATCAATCTTGATAAAACTTATAAATATTGGACGACTTGTAACTTATAATTCCATTACAGAGTCTATGCAAATGTTCGAAGATATCGAGGTAATAATAGAAAATGATATCATTATTGAAATCGGATCATCTCTAAGGAAAGTTGAAGACATGATCGATTGCGAAAATAAACTTGTCACACCTGGTTTTGTCGACCCCCATACTCATCCAGTTTTTTATGATACGAGAGAAAGTGAATTTCAATTAAGATTGCAAGGGCATTCCTATGAGGATATTGCATCTTTAGGAGGTGGAATAAGAAATAGCGTTTCAGGTGTTAGAAATGCTAGTGAGTTAGAATTAATTCAAAGAGTTAAAGCACGTATGGATACAAGTCTAAGTTTAGGTACTACAACTATAGAATGTAAAAGTGGATATGGCTTGGATACAGAATCGGAGCTTAAATCACTAAAGGTCATACATCAGGTTAATGATTCACACCCTATTGATATGGTTCCAACTTTTATGGGAGCACATGCCTTTCCAGATGAATTCGAAGACGATCATGAAGGTTATGTTGACTTAATATGTAACGAAATGATTCCAGAGATTGCAAAACAAGGTATTGCAATTTTCAATGATGTCTTCTGTGAAAAAGGCTATTTTGATCTCATGCAAACTCGTAAGATAATTAATGCGGGCAAAAAGTATGGCCTTTTACCAAGAATTCATGCTGATGAATTTGAAAATTCTTGTTCAGCGCAAATAGCTGGAGAACTTAATTCAATTTCTGCCGATCACTTGATGATGGTTAGCGATGAAGGTATTAAAATGCTTCTAGATAATAATGTAATAGCAACTCTATTGCCTGGAACAACTTTTTTTCTTGGAAAGACAAGTTATGCTCCATATTCTAAACTTAAAAAGGCCGGTGTTGAAATTGCACTCGCAACTGATTACAATCCTGGGAGTTGTAATATACAGTCTATGGCATTTATAATTTCCCTTGCTTGTATTTACCTTAAAATGGATGTTTTAGATGCATTAAAATCCTGTACATATATATCTGCTAAGTCATTAATGCTAGAGCGAAGTGTNGGGTCTATTGAAAAAGGTAAAAATGCAGACCTCATAATCTGGGGTGTTAATAAATTAGAACAAATTCCTTACACTATTGATTATAGTCATATAAAGCATGTCCTTAAAAATGGTGCTTTAGTATTTACCGCTTGATTCTCCGACGACGAAGGACTTAAAATAAGGTTAACATTTTTAACAATAATATGAGATCTAAAAAAATAATAACCTTCCTGCTGTTTAGTCTGATGATAAACAGCTCCTTTCTTTTTGCAAATTATGCTTTTAAAAAGAAAGTTAAGGATGTGTGTAAATCTTATCGAATTTCTATGGAATCATCTCAGTTGTCTCTTGAAACTGATGAGATTGCAATTAACATGGAAAGCGGTAGAAATAACTTTGAAATGTTTATGCTTGTTGGATTTGCATCTGCAGGGCAAGCTATTGCCCATCAAAAACAGATGGGGNTATCCAATGCGTATACTCCAGGTGTTGTTCGTATTAGTGTGGACGTNCCTGTCTCAAAAGGAGAATTCAATACATTCATGGCCACTTGTAAGGCAGAGATGGCCATCTCGTTAGCNGACGGGCGCACGGACTCATCAGAGTTCATGCAGGAAATCATGAAAAATATGGAAATACTGTAAGGAGTCATAATGCTACAAGATCCAAATTCATTAATGGGACTATTAACTCAATACCTACGTGCAGTAGGCTGGTCNGTTGCTGCAGCAGTTGGTTTTGCTTTTGGTATTGGTATTGCGTTAAAGGTCTTTGATATGCTATCAACTGATATTGACGAATGGGAAGAGATTAAGAAAGGTAATATGGGTGTTTCTCTTATATTTGTTTCCCTTATTGTGATGGTAGGATTACTAGTTTATAAGGTAATCTAACCTACAAAAGATATCATCTGAAAAAGGGCTTCTAATGTTTAAAAAAGTAGCTACACTATTGATGAAATCTTCATTAAAGAATTTTTATCAATATTATCAAATTCACCTTTATTAGGTGAATCTATATCTAGTACTGAAATGACCAAATTGTTCTTTATTATGGGAACAACAATTTCAGACTCTGTTTTGGAATCACATGAGATGTAATTAGCATATGAACTTACGTCATCGACGATAATAGTTCTTTTTTCTTTCATGCTTGTACCACAAACTCCACGACCCTCTGTTATGTGCGTGCATGGAATAATATTTCCACTGTAAGGCCCTATTTCAAGAATTGTTGATTCCGATCTTACATAGAACCCACAGAATATCCAGTGGCTAAACTCTTTGTGCAGCATCGATGCGACCAAAGACATTTTTGCTTGACTAGATAGTTCTAATTTTCCAGAAAAGATTGATTTAGTTTTTGCCAATACACTATCATATTTAATTTGTTTATTCATTATAACAACCATAGGAAAAAGTACATGATGATTGGAGAAATAGTTGTATTCAATAAATTAACCATATCATTATTGATATAGGAGTAACCTTGGAAAAGATTATTGTTTTCAGTTTCTCTCTCAGTTATATCACCACTTTTGTCCTTGTATTTTCCTTGTACGGTTGCTCCAAGAACGGAATCAAATAAAGAGGCTAATAATCCTGACATTATTATTCCATAGATTATATGACTTTGTATGGGTAGAAGTAACCAAGCGCTCAAGCCAATGATACAGCTTCCAAGTAAGGACCCTATAGTCCCAATTCGAGTGATACCGCCTGACATACCGTGGTTAACTGGTTGAAATGAGACAATAGACACAGGTTTGTGTTTTGACAGTTTACCAAATTCAGTTCCCCATGTATCTGACATTGCTGCAGCAACACTAGCAAAAAATAAGTAGATCATTATTGAATCATTATTAAAGTGCCCAATTATGCATATCAATAATGCAATGCCTCCATTTGCATACACTTGAACAATGTCTCTTTTTGAACCTTTGGACCTATAAAAAGAAGCTCTTTTTAATACTTTACTTAGCAGTGAGCTTAGTATGAAAAAAATGGCCATGCATATAAGATGATATTCAGACCCTAATAATATTATCAGGGTGCCCATGACCATCCCACCAAAGAGGCCATCAAGTGATAATGTTTTTAATCGATATGCTATATAAAAAAGAAAAGTTATTAGATATATCAATAGTAGCTTTTCTGAAATAAGAATGCTAGTGAGATCTAACGAAATAGATGGAATACCTTCTAAAAATCCAAGCATAAAGAGAATGCTTATTATGGGAATTGATAAGTTATCTGAGCCCTTAGAACTGGTTATTTCTGCGGTAGTTGCACCAATTGCTGTAAAAAATGTAAATAGTAGTATGTATGCATTAGAAAAATCAAATAATAATTGAGCTATTAAGAAAACGATTACAGTTGAAGTAATAAAGAATGCAGCAGTCCCCTTTACCGTTTTTTTATCTTCCCAGATAATAAATTGATTATTATTTGATGTATTCTCTCCAATGTAAGATGCAATAGGGTCAGCTATTGTCAAAATGGATAGACTAATGATTAATAGTTCGGTGTATTGCCAAAAACAGACGGTAATAATAAAATATCCAATAGGAAAGTATATTGTTCCGTAGGTAATTCTAAATTGGGAATGAATACCTTTAAATTTTTTATTATTATATGCAAAATAATTTAGAACAATAAATATAAAAGCAAGA
>NZWG01000063.1 GCA_002698235.1 Fidelibacterota bacterium
CTAACTCACCAGCATCCTCAAAAGAGGCCATTATTTTACGATTGATCATATCAAACAATGTCTGAGATACACAGATGCCCGATGGTTTTGCAGCTGCCTCTAACCTAGCCGCAATATTAACGGCATCTCCAAAAAGATTATCATCTGAGACCATAACGTCTCCAATATTTATTCCAACTCTAAATGTCATTTGGTCTGATTCAGGTTGCCCCTGGTTCATGGTCTTCATCTTTGACTGTATTGCAATTGCAGCTTCTGATGCTTTAATAGGACTAGAGAATTCGGCGATGACACTGTCCCCAGCGCTACCAAATATGACACCGTCATTTTCATCGATGATACCATCGATAGCCTGCCTTCTTTCCTTAAGAATTTTTAAGGTATTGACCTCATCTTCACCCATCATCTTACTGAAACCAACGACGTCAGAGGCAAATATGGTTGTTAATTTTCTTTCCATTTTAGTTTCCTATACTTTTAAATAGAGTATACCTGGGTCTCTCCATCTCGACCTTTTAAGGTTATGGCTCCTTGAGAGCTTGCTTCAGAATTAAGGTCTTTTGTTAACGCAGTGTATATCTCTTTGCTAAATGCTATATCCGTACCAAACTCTTTGTTGGCCTGCTCGAGTCTCGCTGCAACATTCACCACATCCCCAATCGCACTATATTGAAGCATACGCTCACTTCCTATGTTACCTGCAATAATGCTTCCAGTGTGTATACCCGTTCTGGCAGTAATCTTTTCAATACCGTGGTTTGACCAATATCTTGATAATTCAGATTCGTCCCACTGCGTATTCATTTCAATCAATTTCTCTCTCATTTTCATAGCACATTTTATTGCCTGATTCTCATGATTATCCATTTCCTCTGGAGCACCAAAGACAACCATAATACAATCCCCAATGTAGTTTAATATGTGACCACCATATTCTTCGATCACATCATGCATTGCAGTGAAATACTCATTCAAAAATTCAACGGCTACCTTAGGAGACATATGCTCAATTATGGTTGAGTAAGCTGATAGGTCGGTGAAGGAGAGTGTTACCCATTTATTTTCTCCTGAAAGAGTACCATCATCGGATAACATCTTATCAGATAATACATCGCCAAAATACCTTTTCAAGGTCTTTTGCATCAGATTTTTTGTATCGTCAATAGATACAGTCTTGGCAAAATCAGACCTTGAACTTTTTTCTCCTCTCCATTTATTATAAACTAGTAATACCAAAGTAAGAACAAGAAATACAATATGGGCCGCAGTGACTCCTGGAAGTGAAAACATTACTGGAGCTATAGTCAATGCAAAAAACGAGAAGAATCCTATTGATGGAATCAGGTTAAAAGGGAAAAGTGTGAAAATAGCCACTCCAAGGAATGGAAGTAGTACCAGGTCCCCAGGAGTAAGGGCGGTGACATTAGCATCCTTCATCACAATGAGCATTAAATACATCTGAAAAGAATGGTAACTTGCAAAAATCGTACCTATGAAAACTCCATGGTATTTACTTTTTACCTCGTCACCCGCAAATCTAAAAGATATGGTAATCAAAGCAAATATCACTGGTCCAAAAATATTTAAACTAAAACCAGTTCGACTAAAGAGGTCATATGAATCAAACAGGAAAACTATTGGAAAAATGATCAGTATAAAATTGATAACCTTAGATCTATTTACCCATAAGTGGTTTATATACTTCTCCTCCATCACTGGGTTTTCAAATTTACAGGTATATCTATCAATTCGAGATATTTGTTGATTATCCATTTTTTACTACCTTAGTTGTTTGATTCTGTAAAACAGTGATAAAATAGACCGCAAATATATAATGTTTTTATATAAAAGTTTTCTATATCATGTTTGATCTATTCTACCATCCAATATACACAAATGGGATTGACAAACGCTCTCGTTTTCCAAGAGAGAGGTACCANTTAACTAAGCAAAGCTTAGATAANTCTGATGCNGATATTCGATTTGTACAGCCTGAAATGGTAGAAATTCAAGATATCTGCTTAGCNCATGATAAGGACTATGTGGATGCNTTCATCGATGGAACACTTTCAGATAGACAAAAAAGGAAGATAGGTCTTCAGCCTTGGAACGAGCACATCGTTNACAGNACAAGGTANATTATGGGTGGAAGTTTAGGGGCATTGGAATCTGCTATGAATTCAAATGGAATTGCGGGGAATATGGCCGGTGGAACACACCATGCTTANTACTCAGAAGGCTCNGGATATTGTATTTTCAATGACATTGCAATTTGCTCGAAGGTTGCAAAAAGAGATTACGAAAAGATTAATAACNTAATGATAATTGANCTTGATGTTCATCAGGGCGATGGTACTGCATCGATATTTTCCAAGGACGATACCGTTTTCACATTTTCCATGCATTGCGAATCCAATTTCCCATTGAAAAAAATGGTTAGTGATCTTGACGTGCCACTTAAAAANGGAACCANTGATAGAAANTATCTTGATNTTTTACAACAGAATCTTGTTAAGCTAGANCNAATACCAAGTGACATNATTTTTTTTCAAGCAGGTGTTGATATTTTAGACTCNGATGGTCTTGGNCATTTATCNTTGAGNAGAAGTGGACTAATTGAACGAAATGAGATGGTCTTTGATTTCGCAAAAAANCGAGNCTCTCCAATAGTAGTGTTTATGGGAGGAGGCTATTCCAAGCCAATTAAACATACTGTCAAATCCTTTGTTGACCTATTTNAACAATGTGCTTTATACCCTGNAAAATNATCTTANTGCTAAAGATCAAATTAANTTTGCNGCTTCAATNCCAGAGATGACCGCTCCNTCAATNCTACCATTCACCTGACTCTCACCTGAATAAATGATGCCNTTTTCATTTTTTACTGAATCATAAAANTACCCAGGCATCTGCTTCANAGTCCCTTTTTTTATTTCAAGATATTTCAAATATTCATAATCACTTTTTACTCCACCATAATAGTCTGACAATTTTCCCTGAATACTATCAATAAGGTCAATTTTAGATATATCATTATTCATAACGGTCACAGAATATAAATGGTCCCCATTCTTAGAGTACGCGCTAGATATACTAGTTGGTATCGCTATGTTATTTATGATCTCATCGCAAGGATAGAGGTGAATATAGTTCCCTTTAAGCGGGGTAACTTTTGAGCAAAAATATATCGTCTTAGCAGAATTGTATTCCTTAGGTGACTCAGCCGAAATATTAGTAGTGCCTCCAGTCAAAACCACGTTTTTAGCACCTAAAGAGCTGCCATCCTCGAAATAGACGTTTTTTTCTTGGTCTATCTTGACCACTCTTTTATGAAATAGAACTTGTTGACTATCTATTCTTTTTAAAAGGTCATTAGGAATAGACTGCATCCCTTCATCAGGCAAAGATGCAAGTCCTGTATTAAATGTTGAGAACACATATTTAAAGAATTTTGATGAGGTCTCCAGTTTATTCTCCAAAAAGATACCTGAAAAAAATGGTCTGAAGAACATCTCTATCATCCTTTCAGAGAACCCTTGGTTTGATAAAAATTTATGGGTATTGATATCCGTTTCACTGTCCTTATTTATTTCATATCCTTTTAGTGAACTCTTCAATCTTAGCACTCTTATCTTATCGCTGATCGTGGAAATGTCTGAGAATAATGTTGCAAAGGCTTGAGAGATATCTCTTAATGGATCAGATATGATCTGAAAAGAGGTTCCATCATGAATCATGGCTCCAGGTCGAAAATTATTTAGCCCGATTGCATCTATATCTAATAAGGAATTCGTAACCTCATATGCTGTATTGTATACCTGAAATCCCAGATCAAAAATAAATCCATCCTCCTCAAAAGAGCCTACCCTACCTCCAACTCTATCAGACTGCTCAATGAGTAAAAATGGTTTATTATCCTTATGACATTGAATTGCGCAGGCAAGGCCTGAAGGCCCCGCACCAATAATAAGTGTCTCAATTTTTGATGACATTTTTTTCATGATGTGCCCAACCAAGCTAGACCTAAAAAGAATAAAAGACCTATCAATATCATAACAAATCCCATGGACTGATGCACAAGCACATACTGAGAGGTATCTATCCATTGCCACATCTGCCCTTCGCGAAATCTTACGCTTGGTTCGGGCCAGATATTGACAGGTGGATTCATCCCGAAGATATTTTTGTAACTTTCAAGGGTTTTGGAATACCACTCAGAGAACTTTTCACCCTCCTTTATTCCGCCTTCAGTAGGACCATGATGAGGTTGGAATGGCATGTGTTTAGCAAAATTATCCCAGTAGTGACGGGTGTATACTAGATGGAGATGCCAGGCCTGATCAACATCAATTGAAGGGGTCACAGGATGACCTGCTACAGCCATTAAATATAGGAATTTCTTATACTCTTCGATTACGTCCAATGCATACCAGTGTGCCCACCTATTTTCTCGAGCCAATCGCTTGGAAAAGGTCAGTGAGTTGCTGTTGTCATCAAAAATAAGTCCGTTTATCCTCAACCAGATAGGATCTCTAGCATATTCTATGTTGTCCTGGTCATCCTCCACCACATCCACCGCAGCCACTGCAGCCTCCTCCTCCATCACCCCCAGAAGCACCATCAAAACCAGCATCTAAACCGTCGAATGAATCAAACGCACTAACACTGTTAAAATCATTAGAGATAGAGTCCATGCTTCCAGCATCTTGAAGATTCATATCATCGCTGATTCTGTTTCCACCATCTCCCCAAAAAATAAAACCGCTATCATCATGTTTCTGCTTTTCTATGTCCTTTAGCTTGCTCTCATAAGACTGCAGCATTCCCATATCGTGTCCATCCAACAGGATCAAATTCGCTCCGCATGCTGCCATATATGCCTTTGCCCGAGCAGGCTCATTCAACACCCAATCAGGTAGGTTCTTTTTGCCAGTAGAGAGTATATCCTTGATCTTTGAATTAGCATCCTCTCCTCTCTCTGTCAATTTCTTTCTCTTTTTAGAAAAGATATTGAAGAATACTCTCTCTTCAATTATGTTCAATAATCCGGATTGAGATTGCATCTTCATCATTAATTCATAGTAATCATCGTAATTGTATTGATCGAATATCTTTTTTATGAACTCAGTGAGTTCGATCTCATTATCATCTTCCATCACTGAACAAAATATTTTCTCATGTGCCTTTAGTTCCGTATCATCAAATCTATCTCCCCTTGATAAGTATGTCTTTTTTACAACTTTTTTAAATACGGTACCCTCTGTTTCTTCTCTCACTTCAGAACTAAGGACATTCTTATATAACAAATTGATCAGACTATATTTCATGAGAGTCTTGCCATCCTTGCTTTCTATATCAAGCAATAGATATGACTCTGCTGGTGTCAATTCTAGTCTACCCATCAACATCTCCTTTTAACTTAGACATTAAATGTTCATACTCTTCACCCAGATGAACGTAGCACCTAACCCACGGATGCAATTCATTATTCTTATCTTTTAGAAACTGCCAAACATGTCCAGCACCTTCAAGGTCATCAGCGAGAAGTATTTGACCTTTGGTAATGATTGTTTGGTGTTCTTCATCCATAATGTCAACGTCACAGCTCTTGAATTCTAGATAACCATCCAAGGTAATCACGAGTTGTCTTCTGGGTGCCGTATGTGCCAATTTGGGTCCTTCGCCATCACTCTGTTCAGGAACAGGTGTAACAGCAAACTGCATTTTTATGTCCCCCGAATTATCATCAAGTATCTGGTTAACGAATAAACCCGAGAACAATCCAACAGAGCCTAGACCTGTTTTTGGCTCGAGTGGAAGTAATTTTCTCTGAAACCTAGTGTGTCCACTTTCATCGGTAAACATATGAGTGATCGGTATATTTGACTCCATCATTATCCCTTGTTCATTTCTGTCTTTTTGACTGTATTATTTGATTATCAATCTACTCATCCAATTAGAAACAAAAAACCCCGTAAGAACGGGGTTTTTTGTTTCTTGAGAATATTTATTTCAAGAGCACCACTTTCTTAGTGTCCACCTTTTCACCTATACTAATTTGATATAGATAAACGCCTGCAGAAACTGGCTGCCCTTTATCATTGGTAGCATTCCATTGTGCTTTACCATATCCTGGTGCTTGGATACCACCCTGCATCACCTTAATTACTCGGCCCATCATATCATAAATAGTAATACTGACGGACCCTTCATTTGGAAGATAATAACCGATTGTAGTAACTGGATTAAATGGGTTTGGATATGCTGGATACATTTCAAATTCTAGTGGCATGATATTTTCCACAGATGTCGAGACTACATCATAGGCAGTATAGTGCATCATCATATCTTGATGAAAGTCTTGTATTCCAGTAACTCCGAGGGCATAATTTCCTAGGTCACTGTATTCAAAACAGTCATCATATGTGTCATAGTAGTAGTAATAATATCCCCCTTCTTCACAAGGGTCTATACTTTGACCAAAAACCAAAGTATCACCACTGAAAAAGTATGCCATTGCATCTACCTGAGAAGAGTCAGAGTAATAATCATCGTAGGTGGTTACGTAAACAGAGTCATCCGATACATCCCATGTAAAATAGCTAGTATCGATCATGGTGCCATAGTAGCCATCCTCCTCAACATTAATAGCAATTCCTGAACCATCATGATATATATTAAGATAATTCTGATTATCGTCATTGAAAGCGCTATCTAATAGCATGGATGGAAGAGGAATCTCTGTCTCGACTCCTGCTAATAATTCGTACATAACTGCACCAATGTCTCCATCAACATTAATTGAATTAGTCCCGTAGTAGCTTTCCATTAGAAGATTATCAAAATTGAATGAAAAATTTTCCATATCAATTGAAACCATATTACTATCAACCATGGCCATGTATTGCCCTCCGTTATAACCACCCGTGGTATCGCTTAAATCCGTAGCCATGGCATAACTTTCTGAAACTGTCATTATCATAGGATGTTCAATACCGATATCCACACCAAACATAATTGCAAAAAGTGAAAAGATATCAAAATTCATAAGAACTACTCCCTCCACATCCGTACTATCATCATTATAGTCGTCTCCACCACCATACCAGCTTTGTTCTATCTCCTCAGCTACATAACCATAAGTTAAATCAAGATCTGAATTATCAAGAAAACAACCTACGCTCGCACCCTCTAATAATACATATTCAGATACAAAGGAATACACTGCCATATGATAGGGGTCTTCAGGCCAGTTAATATCACAATTACCAGGGTCATCGCCTCCAAGACCTCCCATCACAACACTTGGGTCAGTGTCCGAATAAGTAAGTTCAAATTCTAGTACCAGATCAAATGAACTCTGGCCTTGCAAAACTGCAGCACTGTCAACATAACCCTGCGCATGCTGTAGAGCATTTGCATCTCTATCTCTCTGCCTGAAATCAAATAAGTCTCCAACACTTAAATAATTTAATACGGTGGTAAATTCATCATTGGAGATAGTAACCCCGCCTTCCGCGGGGTCCATTCCAGTCATACTCCCCATTGAAGGTGCAGTTTGGTCTGTTTCCACAGTTATATACATGCCCATACCCATTTTCTGTTGTTCCCAATTACCAATAATATCAGATGGATCACGATCTCTGCTATTCTGGGAGAACATTGAGGGATTATTTGATTGTAATCTATTCAAATCATCTATACTGTATATCTTGTACTTATTCTGATAGTGTTTGAAAATTGAATCAATTGTATTTTTTTTGTTTCCTGATGCAGAAATGATTGAGAATGAAAAAAACACCGTGAAAAGAACTTTCATTTGACTTCCTCCTAGATTATTTATCAGTTGGTAATACGAACGCAGTCACATGTCTCTCAGAATATACCAACGTATTGCGAGTGTTTAACTATTCTCAATAAAAATAATAACTATTTAGATCTTTAATCGAATTAAGCTTTCATTAGCTATTCGTGTAACTATAATAATCAAAAAAGAATAAACAATTGATTTAAATAAACCAATAATGCCTGTAGTTAAAAACATAGGCAGCTGAAATCCTGATAGCGTGCGAACACTGTAATAAAAGTATGGTATTAGATAGCAAGTTAATGTCGCAGTACCAGCAATACTTATGGGCGCATACCAACTCAACTGTTTCTTTACATCCACAAGCCAATGTAAAAAGATGAACAAGAAAATAGCAGTAGACATTGAGATCAATACCCATGAAGGCGTCCCAGCTATCTTACTAATGATAAAATATTTTCTAAGAAAAAGACCTAAAAATAATGATGATAATCCCGCAATCGATAAGACACCATACAGCTTCTTTACATCATCCTTGTATCTGATTAAACAAAGTGAAGTAATTATGCCCCCAAATGAAAGTGCCTGAAGTCCCCCACTGCCTGGAATCCAATCTGGACTTTGCCAGAAAAAAATAGCGTA
The DNA here is from genome assembly GCA_002698235.1 of Fidelibacterota bacterium. Classification (GTDB taxonomy): domain Bacteria; phylum Fidelibacterota; class Marinisomatia; order Marinisomatales; family UBA1611; genus NZWG01. The sequence continues at coordinate 8,450 of NZWG01000063.1, forward strand.
TGAGATTCCGCTGCTACTCATAATATTTAACATCAAACAAATGAAAAANGAAATAGATATTGCGANTATAGNTCCACTAAAAANTAAGTATGTAAATGNTGATATNAGNTAGACCCAACCAATAAGCCCAAGTATTCCCCACCAGTGGATACTGAAACCAATGGCATTACCATCGTAATCCTGACCCTTATAAATGAATAACATAAGACCAAGAACGATAACACCAAGATATGGAGCTACCTTGAAAAAGATATTTTGTTTAATCANAAACTTTGAATAATCATTCCATATCATAAAAAATGCTAGGGTTGAAATAATTACAAATACTGGTTTAATTAGGTAAGATGTTTGGTGGTTGTACATCTCCATATTCATATGAAATAGACCCATTGCAAGCAATGCAANNGTTCTTAAAAGAATATGTTTTGCAATATTAAAACTTGATTGCCCCTTAACCTTGCGACTCTCAAAAGAAAAAGGTATCGAGAGACCAATTGCAAAAAGGAACCAGGGAAAAATGAGATCTGAAAAACCAAGATAATCTTCTCCTGCANCAGCATGCTTTAACCATTTAGGGATTGAGTTAAGGGTCCAGAAGTCATTNACCCATAACATGAGAAGCATTGTCACTCCTCTAAAAACATCTATGGAAAGAATCCTATTCATGCTAATTGAATTTGAACTAAAATCGACCTCTAAACTCTTCTTTTGGATATTTTTTGATATTNTTTTTCATTTTCTGTTTAATGGCNTNTGAGATATCAATATTGTTTCTTATGCAAAANGCAAATGCNTANATAAGAACATCNGCGATCTCATCNATTGCATCATTTCTTGTNTTTCCCGACTCCATTACCTTTTTTGCATCTTCCAATGATANCCATTGNAATAACTCCATTAATTCTGCTGACTCTATGGATATTGACATTGACANATTCTTTGGACTATGAAATTGTTGCCAGTCNCTCTCATCNGCAAANGNATCNATTANAGNNCGTATCTCTTGAATGGTTGTGTTTTTGTCTGACATCATTATAACCTTATTTNTTATTTTTTNTTTATATAACCTCGTCNTGCTTTTCCATCATCNTATTCAATGCTAANGATTNACCTAATTTTTTNATGATNCCAACAACCAATGCATTNCCCATAAAAAAAGACCTTCTNGCATCTGTTATCCCATCAAGTTTTGTATGGTCATCTGGAAACATATTTAGCCTCTCTAATTCAATCGGNGTCAATCTTCTAAGTCCTCTATCNGTTTCAATAACATGCTTAAATCTAGATGGNGACTTACCACCCTCACCTGTGATAATTGTCCTTGATGGTTTATTTAGTTTATCTGGATATATCATNCCACCCTCNGTATAATTATAGACAAATCCNNCNTTAGTAGTTCGTTTTTCTTTTTTAGNACCTTTTAAATATTCCCATTTTTTNATNTCANTTNCATCAATGAAAAATGATTTATCTATNTCACTATCTTTNTTTATAATATCCTTTAAATNAANTTTANCTCCTTTATAAATNGGTTCAGTCTTTANAGTTGAGACTTTGCTTTTTATCATTATTCCTGTATTTAAGAAGGGTGATANTTTTTTATTTNTATTAAAATTTTTAGTTATTTCTACTAGATCTCCTTTTAAATCNAATTCATCTGATTTTGAAATAGCGCTAACTGGAAACACACTAGCTACAGTTCCATTATCTATGAGCCAATNATGCACCCGTGCTTTGACTATCTTTTTATAGATCTTTGTACTTTTATGATATCCAAGGAAAAAAACTCTCCTNCTNCTCTGTGGCATGCCATAATCNGCNGCATTAATAACCCTCCATTCAACAGCATATCCAAGGTCATTAAGACTTTGAAGCATAACTGCAAAATCTCGACCNCTCTGNTNTGCTGGTGATTTCAATAATCTATCAACATTTTCTAAAAATAAATATTTAGGTNTTCTGTTTACCTTTNTNTTCTAGNATTCTATAGATAGACCACCATAAAACACCTTTCTTACCTTTTAATCCTTTAGAATTATTTAATGTTGTAGCAACGGAATAATCTTGACATGGAAATCCTCCACAAAGTAGATCATGATCAGGTATCTTACTTATTGGAATAGCGTTAATATCAACATTAGAATGNCCNTGTTGTCCAAATCGNGCCACATATACCATGGANGCATGCTGGACCTTTGTCAATGGTTCCCATTGNTTGCTCCAGACAATNTTAAANCCATTATTTTCAAGACCNAGACGAAACCCACCNACTCCTGCAAATAATTCTGCTACTTTTATTGACACTTTATGCTTTGCTTGANCTTATAGATACAATTTTTAATATTTTCATTAATTTTACATTCCCAAAATACTAGGACAATCCAACCAAGATGAAGGAGTTCTTTTTCCTTTTTCTTGTCTCTNAAAATATTTGCTNGAAACTTTTCTTTCCAAAATTCNGTATTAGTTTTAGGCAATGGGAGTTTACAATGAGGGCACCTATGCCAATAACAGCCNTTAATAAAAATAGCGATCTTTCTTCCTGGGAATGCAATATCAGGACTGCCAGGTACCTTTTTCCAATTAAGTCGGTAGCCTTTTATGCCATTTGCANATAAGGACNTTCTNAGTTTCAATTCAGGTTTGGTNTTTTTAGNTTTATTTGAACTCATTACCCGAGAAATATTTTCATTCAAGGGTATTGGTGAACGATTGTCTCTTATATATGTNTTCTTCAATTANAATTAAATTAAAAACTTCTTTTTATATAAAAANCTATTTGAATTTTGTTGGATATTTCTTGTGCCAACCCGTCCCCCTCTGATAGGANCGGGCCACNGCAACCACTTGTCCATCCTTATAAAGATCTCCAATAAAGCTAATACTAGTNGGCGTTCCTTCTTTGTTGAAACCATTTGGTAANACTACACAGGGGTGACCCGTTANATTCGTTCTAAGTAGATTATCTCCCCANAATGATGGTACCACATATACATCNATGTCCTTGAATANTAATGACATTTTTTGANTTAATATGATNCTGGCCCTATTNGCCTGAACATATTCAACTGCAGGNATATAGCGAGCCGTTCTAAANACATTAGGCCATGCACGNTTAACCTGAACAACNAGTTGATCGTCTTCATTGCTTCTGGTCAAATCATCAAATGCTGCTGCTGCTTCAACATCAAGTAAGAATGANAAAGAACTNGTTGGGAAATTTGGAAGTTCAATTGGAATAAGANCAAAACCTTGGTCACGAAGACGNTCAAGAACGGCTCTATCATTATCAGTTGTAGTTGAGTCATCAAAAGCGTTTTCAACATACCCAATACGCAGCGATTGAAATTCTTTCTTGGTTGGAACCTGGAAAGGCACGTCTACCACCGAATGATCAAGACCATCGGTTCCCTTAATTAAACTATAAACAAGTGCGCAATCATCAACAGAACGACATATTGGTCCAAGCTTATCCATAGACCAACTAAGAGCCATTGCNCCNGATCTACTTANAGTTCCAAANGTAGGTCTAAGACCTGTGACCCCATTTACAGTNGATGGGGANACAATTGAACCCCATGTCTCTGANCCTAGAGAAAAGGCAANTAGGCCTGCTGCTGTTGCAGATCCTGGACCNGCTGAGCTTCCGCTAGAACCCTNTTCAGTATTCCAAGGATTTCTGGTCTTACCGCCAAACCATACATCACCCCAAGCAAGGGCGCCAAGTGTCAATTTTGCTACTAAAACTGCACCTGCATCATCTAGTTTTCTAATTACAGTTGCAGTTTCATCAATGATNTGATCTTTGTGCGTTGTCGCACCCCAAGTAGTCTTATACCCAGACACTGCCAAAAGATCTTTTGCNCCATATGGTATACCATGAAGAGGTCCAAGATATCTACCCCTTTTGATNTCCTCATCCGCACGACGCGCTTGATTTAATGCACGTTCTTCAGTNATGGTCACAACACACTCAAGCTCAGAACCAAAACGTTTTAACCTAGCAATATACATCTCAGTAAGTTCTAATGANGTGACCTGTCTAGTGCGAATCAGGTAAGCCAACTGTCCAATAGTAAAATATGCACAATCCTCAATATTATCTGGTCGNTTGGTNGGAAATTCTTGAAAGAGATACTTTTCTCTACCTTTTGGTATATCCTGTCCAGGGANTCGAGGATCAAAATANAGAGGAATAGGAACCTGNTTCGNAATTTNAATTGNTCTCAGAGTATCGTACTTTTCTTGAAGCAAGGATAATCCTTCTAGTGCACTGTCACGCTCAGATTCTGTAAAATACAATCCAGTTAAATTTTCCATCCCTATCGCGTTACTAGTGAACCTTTCATCTTTAGATGAACAAGAGCAGATNAAAGAGATCAACATTANANTGTTGAGNANTATTCTTANACTCATTTNTTATCTTCCCTCTGGCATTGCTTTTATCCAGGCCTGTATTAGTTTGACGCCTTCATCATGGACAAGTTTACGGCTCAACTCAGGCATCATTATTCCTGGGTCTATGGAATTGATCCTAAATTCCATAATTGATTCTTCTGGCTTTCCAGGGACAATATTATATTTCCTATCACCCGATCCACGACCAGCTGCAATAGGTGGTTTGAATAATCCTATTCTTGTTGGATCTAATTCTTCTANATCAAGATGCAACCCTGATGTNTCTGCTGGCCCCCCACTTCGATGACAATGAGCACAATTAATGTCTAGCCAGGCCCTAGCACGTTGATCCAATGTNCCATCATGCGGATCTTCATAGTTAACTGTCCTTGGCAATGAATTTAGATCNTTAAATGGTTCAAGGATGTCTTCAGATATCCATTTCTTAAGTTGATTCNCACTAACTTTACCATAAACATAATCTATATTCAAATTACGTACCTTTGGCCCAATTGGCTGCTGAACGTTATTATAAACATGACAACTCTTGCACTGATTCATATTTGGTATGCTATATAATACATTNATTGGACTTCCATCATAGTGAATCCAGGAGACATCTGTTCTATCACCTGCTAAAGTCAAGACAGCATCTGTCTGGTCATCATTCCAAACATAAGGCATCGCAATCCACTCATTAGATATTTTCTTCAACAGTCGTGTCTCGATCAATCTACGTTCACTGTTACTATCTCTAATATCACTTTGGTAATAGAAGGTTTTGATCAAGAAGGTTCCTACTGGAAAATTAAANGTGAGATCATCGCCATGCGTAATTCTGTCATTCTTAGGAACTTTAATGAATCTTAATTTTTCTGCATAATCAGAGAAAAGCGGAGACGCAATTTTATAGGGGATGACCTTATCTTTTGGAATCTGATCTTTGATGGGNTTANTGAAAAATCCATATTCTGATAATTTGGGCANCGCATGCTCTAGAACAGGGTGAGCGGAAAATGCAATAGAGACCGCAAACAAAACGATCAATATCCTTTTCCCATTTNTCATCCTATTGATCGATCTTCAATACTACCTCTGGTAGAGGCTCTTGAGTACAATTACATTCATTCGTGTCCGTATTGAAATCAGCAAAAAATGGACTATACCANGATTCAAAGTTCTTTGATAGATNGAGATTTAAATATTTNGCATCAACATTGTCTCTTATGCANAATCGCCTAGGGTCTGNAATAAGACCATTATTTCCAACAAACCTAGGATCTGGCATCCCATCATATATNATGTCNGGAANATCTCTNAAAAANTGNAAAANTAATAANANTCCNATATCATGNTCGAGTGTNGGNATCTGNTGTTTNCGACGGTATATNTTATNATGAATNTANANAGATGAGGTNTANGGATTATANTGNGTATCTCTTGTTTCTTCTTCAGTNATNAAATAACTGACTATGGCTGTNCCAGCNGTCTTATTATCGATGATNGTATTTNCAAACACCTCTATCATTTCCGTTGCCATGACCATGATACCTGTACCTGCTGGTACCTTNCCTACTATATTTCCTTCAGGCGCAAAGTTATCTAGATTATTATCTTTAATGATGTTATCAAAAATACGTACTTGGCTACCTTCTTTTACAGCAAGATCTGGAAGGTCAAAGATAAGGATTCCACCTGTGTTCCCATGTACATTATTGCCATAGACATCTGCATTGGTAGAATTCTCGATCTCAATACCAGCCACATTATCATATGCCTCTGAAAATCTTACAATGATATTTTTTGACTGACCAACATATATTCCAGCATCCGAAGCCGCTATCGCTATACAATTCTCAATGAGTACGTTCTTGCACTGAACAGGGTATAGACCATAGGCACCATTTGTTGGACTTGGACCCCCTGTCCAATGTGTTTTTAAATGTCTAAATATAATTCCATCCGTATCCTGGCACTTGATAGCATCGCCCTTTGCATCCTGTATGGTAAAGTCCTCAAGCGTTATGTTTTTACAGTTGGTTATACTTAGACCTTGTGCACCTTCAATTTGAGTAGAAAAGTCCAAAATCGTTCCATTTGTCCCACTCCCTTTTATAACAATATTCTCTTTTCCCTCCATTGAAAGGGTGCCAAGAATTGGAAAGAGACCTGATTCAAGGTGTATGGTATCTCCCGGTTCAGAAAGAATGAGCTTTAGTTGAAGGTCGCTCTCGAATTCAGCAAACAGGATTGTAGAGAAAACGAAAGATATAAATATGGAACGAATCATTATCTGATAATCTAAATCTTCAATTACTTTACAGGCAAAGTGTCATTTANGGCGATACANCCTGCATAAGGATACCGCAAAGCCATGCACCATAGGTGCCAATAGCATAGCCCATTACAGCAAGTAATACACCAACTGGAGCAAGAGAAGGATGAAAAGCTGAAGCAAGTATTGGTGCGGATGCAGCACCACCAACGTTTGCCTTGCTTCCAACGGCCAAGAAAAAGAATGGTGCTTTAATTATTTTAGCCACTATTATCAATAGAATGGCATGGATTGTCATCCATATAAGGCCAATGATGAAAAGCGACGGATTNTCAAATATCGACAAAATATCCATCTTCATTCCAATCGTTGCAACCAAAATATAGATGAAGACACTGCCTATTCTAGATGCTCCTANACCCTCTATTTCTCTAAGTTTGGTGAANGACAATAATATTGCGATGGTAGTTGATATTACTATAAGCCAGAAAAAGCCTGATGTNAGACTAAAACGAGCAAGCTCGGGTGCCGCATTCTTAATTGCNGGTGCTATGGTGTCTGCGCCTAAATGCGCAATACCAGTAATCCCAAACCCTATAGCGAGTACTCTNATTGTATCATTGGTTTCTGGTATCCGCATAATCTGTTCTTTATACTGTTCCACCCTTCGCTTAAGGTCATNAATGGAAGAAACATCTGCGTCAAACCATTTATTAATTTTATCATCCANACCNGTACCATACAAAAGAAGTGCCATCCATATATTTGCAACAATTACATCAATAGCAATCATAGCTGAGAAAAGAGAATCTCCCACATCAAAAATCTCTTTCATTGCTGCCTGATTTGCTCCACCGCCAATCCAACTACCTGCAACAGTAGCAAAACCTCTCCAAACAGCTTCAGGTCCNTGGCCTNCTACTAGNTCAGGTGAAATCATTGATGCTAACAGGATCGAAAGAGGACCACCAANAACAATTCCAATCGTTCCTGTAAAAAACATAATNACTGCTTTAGATCCTAATNTTTTTATNGCTGGCAGATCTACACTTATTGTCANNAGCACTAAACTTGCAGGAAGCAAATACCTTGATGCAACAAAGTATAGGTTTGAATCTTTTCCTGAAATAATTCCAAGTGAATTGAGTACTGATGGAATGAAGTAGCANAATAAAAGTGCAGGAAAGTATTTATAAAANNTTTTCCAGTTTGGGTGATTACTGCTAGATGTTACAAAAACAAATGAGAGGATACCCATCANGATGCCAAAGACAATGGCATCATTCTTAATTAGTGGCTCAACCATTATCTAAAGTTAGATTGAACCATATAATTGTTTTTAATTTAATTTTAACGGCGGCTTGAGAGCTTNGCTAGNAATCTTAGAATNTCAAGATACAACCAGATAAGAGTNACTANTAAGCCAAAGGCTCCATACCANTCCATATATTTTGGTGCACCCATTTCGGCACCTTCTTCGATAAAATCAAAATCTAAAACTAAATTAAGCGCTGCAATGACAACCACTACACCNCTAAAAAGAATTCCCATTGTATCGTTNCTGGAAATAACACTAATCCCTGATCCAAAAAAGCCCATNACAAAGTTGATNAAATAAAGAATTGCAATTCCTCCAGTTGCNGCTACAATACCCANTTTGAAATTTTCAGTAGCCTTGATCAATCCCGACATATAAGCAAGAAGCAATGCACCTAGAGTACCAAAGGTAAGGAAAACAGCTTGTACCACTATNCCAGGATATTGAGCATTGAATATCATGGATATAACTCCCAAAAATACACCCTGNGCCANNGCATAGGCTGGNACAGTTATGTGTCCTAATGTTGGNTTGAAAACCGTTACCAATGCTAAAACNAATCCAATTAATGCNGCAGGNACCACTANACCATGCATGGCAGGATTGGTCCAAGANTATCCTGCNCTTAATATNACCAATATNAGTGATATGGCTGTCTTGTTAACTGTTCCAGATAATGTCATNGCACCATCACTAGNTGATGATAAATGATCTCTAAATGTTGATGACTGCAGGGCTGGATTTCCAGACCTAAGTGCTAGATGATTACTCATTTTCTTCCACCTTTTCTATTCTTATCCAGGGCTTACCATTTTGACCGCCCTTGTTCAAAAGTTTAATAATGCTGACTACCGATAATAAAATAATCGGAATCCAGAGAATGATTGCAGGATTTTCCATATGTTAAATTAATTTAATCTAGTTTTCTTTTCTGCATATTTTAATGAAATCTTCTTTATTTAATCGAATAGATGGTCATGCATGAATTCTCTTGCAAATCTGAAAGAGGCTTTTCTCGCTTTGGCATTTCCACCAATTGTTGTGCCTCTTTCAGCGCACCATGCAAGNGCTAACTTTTGNCTNATGGGNGTNATCATAGGTATTNCAAAAATATTCATTAAGAGTGCACCATCAGATCTCATTTGGAANTGNCAATCAGTAGTTGAATAACCATTTTCCTCTATTTTAATTGGACCTCTTNTATCAAATCCATGATGNGCATCTTCGTAAATGGTTATACCAATGTCAACACCCTCCAAACTAAGATCAGTTACTAAATTTTCACATGCTTCAGCTGTGACCCAATCATCTAATTGACCNATCAATATATGAATNGGGGAAGATGAAAATTCAATTAATTCCATATCAACAAGACAAGGCGGATAAAANGANAGATGAGCTGCAAAACCTANCTTTACACCAATGGCCTCAATTAANGGTTTCCATGCAGAAAAAAGAGTCACACCCCCTCCAAGNCTCCANCCAGTTATACCAATATTATTAATATCTATCCNNGAATCAGCANCTAGGACATCAAGTGCTTTATACGCATCAAGNATCATCATGGCAGTTGTCACAGATANCTGCTCTCCAACCGTTGATCTTACATTTCTACTGTTGAAGCTTTGTAATTCAAATGTTGCAAATCCCATATCTCNAAACATGCTCATATACTCTAAATGGTGCTCAGACCAATTCTTGCTNCCATTNACCCCAAGGATNAAAGGNACAGGCAATGCATTATGNNNNTTATCAGGCATTCGGAGTATGCCATAAGCTTTTTGTTCNTCTTGTCCTTCAAGATCAGTGATTATGTGATAGAANGAAAATGGGTTTGCAGTATCAAAATTGATTCTCTCTCCCTCATTGTTACCAAATGCAATTACCGTTGAAATACNAANNAGAAAAATGAGACCTNGCNNTATTTTTCTTTTAANGATCTTAACTATGGATTTTTCACCGCATTGATACGCTCAACTACTGGTGGATGACTGTAAGAAAGAAACACCATAAGCGGATGAGGAGTAAGNTGTGACAANTTGCTTGCAGCAAGNCCTTTTANCATTGAAATGAGNGGCTCTGGCTTTTTTGTTGTTTCCAGAGCATATGCATCTGCCTCAAATTCATTTCGCCTNCTTAGCGCTGTAGTACANATAGAAGTAACNAGACTCACAGGAGAATANAGCATNCCAAAGAATACCAGTCCACAATAAACAGATAATTTCTCAACACCAAAAACATCAAATAGNGCCTGGTCACTCATGAAATAATTAAATATGAACAACATCAGTCCNGTCTCTAAAATTCCCAGNATCGTTCCAGANATAACATGTTTTTTCTTATAATGNCCAACTTCATGGGCAACTACTGAAACGATCTCATCNGTTGAATGTTTTTCCATTANAGTATCAAATAATGCTATTCGNCGTGACTTTCCAAAGCCACTAAAATATGCATTTGAATGNGCAGAGCGTCGGCTGCCATCCATNACATCTATTCTTCCNATTGGAAAAGCAACNTTATTTGCAAATTCCTCNATAGAGTTTCTCAGTTCGCCTTCTTCAAGAGGTTCAAATTTATTGAACATNGGTGCAATGACATGTACAAATAAAGGCTGTANNGCAATCATAAAACCAGTTATCAATACCCAAGCGATCCACCAACCATTNGACCCATATGTTTCAAAAAAATAGAGAATAGGAACAATNACTATACTGCCTAGAACAATTGTCAAACCATATCCTTTTAANTTATCAGNGACATAGGTTTTCCAAGTCGTCTTATTAAAACCATATTTTTCTTCNATGACAAAGGTACTGTANATAGAAAATGGAATATTTATAATATCATTNAATATGAAAAGAATTCCAAAAAATATGAGACCAGCTGTGATATAGTGACTCGAATNTGATCTTGCAANATCNTCCAACATTCCAAANACACCAGTATGAATTACNATTAANGTNACNCATAGACCAAAGGTCCCAGAAAAAAGTCCAAAACGTGTCTTATCNTTTAGATATGACTGAGAACTNGAATACTTTTCTTCATCATAATATTCTTGAAAACCATCAGGAATCTTTTCTGTAATGCTTTTCATATTAAATATGGAACTAATGGTTGAAAGAGCATACTCCANCAACAAAGCCCCAATAATGATCAGATAATATGTTTGTTCCATGTCTTAATTGAATTTNATAGAACAACCAATGGCCTTACTTNTGGGCTTTGATATTGGCTGGNNTGCTATTAATTCTTCAATTGCATTGGAAAGAAAGTGNTCATCCACGGAANCTGCATNTCTNGCATTATCATCAATNGCACCTCGATAAACCAACCTATCACTTGTATCAAACANATANATGTGTGGNGTCTTTGTAGCNCCNAATGCNTTNGCTAATTTTGCACCNGAGTCTTGAACNTAAGGNAAGTTNTAACCNTTTTTNGTTGCATGNTNTCCCATTTTANCNAGACTATCATCNCCANCAAANCTTGCNANATTGGAGTTTACNNCAATTACACTGATNCCTTTTGAAGANTATGATTCTGATATTGAGACATATCTATCTTCCCATTTAATNACCCATGGACAGGTATTGCATGAAAAGATAACCAAGGTCCCTTTTTCNCCTTTTACATCTTTTAGACTTAATTTATNTCCNTTAATGCCAAGCATTTTATGATTTANTTCTGGCATCACTGANCCAATANCAAGCTCNGANGCCCTNCTTATNGAAAANANTAANATNCAGNNTAANATATATTTCATTTNTGGTCTCCTATGACTCTAAAGCGCGATCAACCGCTGNCTTAAANCGTGATNNTGNATGTTTTCCNTCCCANGAATCTACNATGTTTCCTGAATTCTTTGCATAAACAACAGTGAATGGCAAACTNCCTGTCCANTCTGGATGAATACCTGTTATAAATGGTTCATCCTTCTCANTCTTAATNTANGAGATCGAATCTACACCATGCTGCTTAAGAAAAGATTCTACCTCNANAATTTGGTCNTCAAAGTCNGCACTTANNAANACNACTTCTAGNTCATTATANNTATTCCCAAGATCNACTATCATAGGAAATTCTTCNACACATGGAACACACCATAAAGCCCAAATNTTTAAGAGAACGGCTTTTTCACCTGATAGTNCCTTTATCCTTGACATGATNTGGTNAGATGTNGATGGAATTAATTCAACTTTTGTGCANGATTGAATNGACATAAAACTTACTAATAAAATGATTCTGATCAAGGACGTATGACCTTTAATTCATGATTTGAAAACGATTTGGATTGATCATCAAAATGCGGTGAGTCTTCATTACGTGTTGCACTTCCATACTGATGTATACTCCAAGCATTTAGTTGCCCCTCAGGCCCCCACTCAACTGCTTGAATATAGCAATCACCGGCAACTGCCTTGTATGTTTTGCCTTCCTTCTTTGAATAAATAGCCCTTAGAGTTCCTGGGCCTCCTGATAGTGGTAGACTGGTCTTGCCTCTTACTAGCCTGACAACTCTCCCCAATGGAACATCTATTCTTTTATATTGTTTTTTAAGATACGATATCGTCTCACGAAGTTTAATTGTGACTGAGTCCCTATCATACTTTAGATCTTCTAATTTAAAGGCATTGGGTAGCGTTAATATTGAAATTGCGGCTGAAGTATTCATGGAATCAGCTCGCAGATTCCATTTTCTTATCAAATCAATCGCAGACGCTAATTCCTCTGGAATCCCTTTCTTATCCATTTCGCTAACATACCTATCTCTTACTCCAGCTATAATCGACTCTCGAGAATATTCAACATCAAATTTATATTCAAAGAATTCCTCTCTGGTTATGGCCGGATCCACCCCAAATGTTTCCAGTGATCTTAGTGCTCTATTGGTTTGATGTTTTTCGATTCCTGTCCAGTCTGGAAGAGGTTTTGAAGCATCTACGCGACTTCCTGTTGCTAAATATGGACTGCTGTTACAGTTCTGGTAAAATCCTTCCAACGGATCATAGACCTGCGGCAGTTTATCAAATGAAATATATTCATACCAGAGAGTCTGCTTACTTTCGCCTGGGAGTATCTTTTTCCAATTATATCTAGGATCTCGTTTGGGTATTTTTGCATTATAGACGTAATACAACTTACCATCTCTATCAGCATATCCAGTATTGAACATTGGGATAGCATGAATCTTCATTGCCTCTTTGAACTCACTTATGTTCTTTGATTTTCCCATTCTATACCATTGTTCTAAAAACCTAAGATCTTTTACACTAGATATTCGAAGAGCATAACTGCCATGATCAAATTCAAGAACCGGTCCATGGATAGATGATTTTACAGTCCTTTTAAATGTCCATGAAAAGGGACCTACTATTTTTACCTTTATATCAACAGTCCTCACCTCAAGGTCCTTCCAATATCCTTCGAACCAGTACTGGTTCTTATTTAATTTATTCGTTGTCAATTTATAGACATCTATAAGGTCTGGCTCATTTACCGTATGACTCCAACCTATATCGGTGTTATGACCTATTAAGGGCACGGGTGAACCTGGAAACAATGCTCCATAGAAGTCCCACCCTTCCTCACTAACGAGATGCGCCTCATACCACGATACTGGTCCATCCCAAGGTTGATGTGTATTGATCCAGAGTCGTGTATAACCATCACTAGATC
>NZWG01000064.1 GCA_002698235.1 Fidelibacterota bacterium
CATTATCAAAAAACAGATCGCAGTAAATAATATTCCCTTAAAATAAGGATCTAGAAAGGCCCTTCTAACCTCAAGAATGACCTTCGCCTTGAATTGGCTCAAAAGGGTTGATCTGTTAAATATTGGTTTATAAAGAACTGCTGATGTGTTCTCCGGGATTTTAACAGTTGTATCTTGGCCCTTCTTTTTCTTTGTTTTGCCAGCGACGTGAGCAAAATCAAATCTCTTGGTTCCAATAAATAGAAATAACATCCCCATAGAGATCCAGATGATGCGATTCAATAGCAACCAATTATCAACAGGTAAAAGGAGTGTGTTCTTTTCGGCAGGTGTCCAATAGCGAGTTGCATCTGATACTGCATTATCACCAAATGGGTCCAATAGTGCGGCAAGCCAACGGGTATCGATATCAGACAGGAGTGATCCAGCAATTATGTATCCAAAAAATAGAACAATTGCCCCCAAATATGTTGGGAGCATCCTCCTAGTAAGGATCGCAAGCGCAAAAATAATACTACCTATGAAGAATAGATTTGGAATGACAAACACTAAGAAAGGCTGTAAATAGGCATCAAATCTAAAAGGACCAATTCCTTCTTGATCAAGATAAGGCATTAAAAATCCCAAAAATAGTCCAAATGATGCGGTCATTTGAACCATAATATTCAACACGAATGCACCACCAAATCTTCCTATATAATAAGAAGAAGGTTTAATTGGTTTGGTGAAAAACAATGGATGCATGTTGGTCTCAAAGTCTCGATATGCAGCATTACCAAAAAGTGCAGAACATATTATTGTACCAAAAATTGTGAAAAATGTCTGGAAACCAGCGATTGCTAATGGAGCATTCCACTTGGTGTTATCCATGACCGCGCTCGCACCAACTATTGCTCCTCCCAATATATTTACGATCAAGAAAGCAATACTAAAAAATATGAGGCAGTAGACCCAGAATGATAATTTTTTAAGACCTGACTTGATCTCAAAGCGTAGTATGTTCAGTAACATGTATCTAATCCTCAGATTTGAAAATCATTTATGGTTGCAAAATATAGATCTTCTATCTCTGGCTCATTGAGTTTGAATCCCTTCATTGGCTCACCATCTGATAAAAGACGAACTTTTACCTTACCCATGTAAAGCCTAGAAGATATCAACCTTTCATCATCTTCCAAGGTTTCTGCAACCTCTTTTTCAACCAATCCTTGCCAAACCTTGCTCTCAAGCCTTTTAATTAATTCCAATGGTTCACCAGAGAGTTTTAATTCGCCATTCAAAATGATGGCCATATCATTACACAGGTCACTCACATCATCAACAATGTGTGTAGATAATATTACGATAACATTCTCCCCTATTGCACTTAGCAGGTTATGAAATCGATTGCGCTGCATTGGGTCTAGACCAGCGGTAGGCTCATCAACTATAATTAATTTGGGGTCTCCTAGCAGTGCCTGGGCAATTCCAAAACGCTGTTTCATACCACCTGAGAACGTTCCCAATTTTTGATCTTTAGACTCCCAAAGATTTACCTGGTAAAGAAGAGACTCTACCTGTTCCTTTCTACTTTTTTTGTCAGTGATACCCTTCATTACTGCCATATGGTCTAGTAGGTCTATTGCGGAGACCTTTGGATAAACGCCAAACTCTTGAGGCAAATATCCCAGCATTTCTCTTAGCACCTGCTTATCTTTTGCAACATCTACTTCTCCAAGCATGATGGTACCACTATCTGACTCCTGTAACGCTGCTATGGTCCTCATGAGAGTAGATTTTCCCGCCCCATTTGGTCCTAATAATCCGAAGATCCCATTTTTGATATCTATGGAAACATTCTTTAGTGCTTCAACTCCATTGGGATAAGTTTTTGAAATATTTTCAATCGTAAGTTTCATCTTTCTCTCTAGTTATCTTGTTATTTTTTATTGAAATATAAAAAGGTCAGTCTTTATTCTAATTCTTCTTCTTTGATCTCAATCCGTTCATATTCCTCAGGTATCGTAAAGGATAATGCATCAAATGGCACTGTATAGAGCTCCCTTATTTCGAATAAAGCCCACTGAATCCAACCATTATCAGAGTCAATGGTTAGTTTCGCCATTACAATTTCCCCTTCTGATCGCTCTACTGCATATGTAGAGTCTACACCTCTAAGGAAATCATGGGAAGAATATTTTGGAAAATTAAAATTTTCAACCGTGTCCATTTCTATTGCTGCAAATAAGTATGAATAAAGTGAATCCCTTAGTGGAAGGCCGTCTACCATCCATTCTTCGATGATGAGTTTATTACTTTTAGTAGAGATAGTGGTTGTTAACTTATTAGTCCTAAATCCATTAATTATCTCTGTAACGTCACTTAAAATTCTTTCTACCTGTGGAGAATCATCATCATTTTCAAAGACATTTTCAGTGAGTTCACTAAACTGATTCTTTCTAACACTTCTGGAACCCTCTTTTTCTTTTTCTTCAGTGTCAGCTGTTATGGAGATTTCAGTTGATTCTTCTTTTTCTTCAGTTTCATCTTCTTGTTCCCCTCCTAAATCCATATCAGCAAACAGAGGAAATTCACCTGGAGGAGTAACCCAATACCTTTTTCGTTTTGCATTATATCCCATTATATTTTCTGTTCCAGGTACCTTTATCATTCCTCTTTCACCGCCTAATATTCGAAAAATCCATCTCTTTGGATTAAGTCGGCCACTATACTTTGCATAACCAGGTGCGGCAGTAATTTCTGAAACTGTTTCTATTTCTCCTCCCCAATTCACATCGATGGTATATGCGACTACATATTTAACCTGCATGTCTTGAGCGATTGAAAAAGAAATCAAAAAAAGTATACTTGCTAATCTCATTGACTAAATGATTTTAAATGATAATTCTGCTCTATCAGTAATGGTAGCCTCNATNATATCTCCAGANNGTATTNTNCCAACTCNNGCAGGTGTACCAGTNAAAATTAGNTCACCCTGACCCAAGGGTATGTCCGCNGCCATTTCACACAATATCTCTTTTGGAGACCAGATCATNTCNGNNGAAGATCCTGACTGTCTNANNTCACCATTCACCTTGAGTNTGAGTTCCANATNAGAAAGNTNNTCNGANNNCTTGATNGGNATTATATTAGATATTGGTGCACTGCCTNAAAAACTTTTTCCACTGAACCAAGGNNTACCNCTTTTCTTTGCTTTACCTTGAACATCTCTTCTTGTAAGGTCAACACCAACCGCAAAACCAAAAATAGACAACCCCTCACCAATTGCAATTACAAGTTCAACCTCATGCTGAAGATCATCCGTNTTTTTTGGATATTTGACATCATCTGTTGTTATANTCCAGTTAGGTTTTGTNAAAAANAAAGGNGGCTTTCTTTCATCAGCACCCATCTCTTTTGCATGTGCAGCATAGTTTCTGCCAACACAATAAACATGGTTGACCGGGAATTTCTCATCAGACCCCTCTATGGGCAAACAAACCTGTTCGTTTGTTTTAAATGGAAAGTTTGTCATAAGGTGAAGAGTATAAAACGCATTATGTTGTCGTAATCAGATGTTACATACTGCACAGTCTTTGCATCTATTAATTGAGCACCTTCGTAATGCGAAGCTCTATAGGCTAGTTGCTGTTTTATAAAACGTATTTTCAATTCAAATGATTCAGGATGTCTAAAGATACATTCTGAAAGATTTCCTTTCAATGCTTTNGATACTTTCTTTCTTATTGCTTTTCTAGATTCGTCTGGATTAATGCTTATGGTAGAATCACCAACGCCAACCATAGTTGCATGTGTGGTTGTACTAGGGCAAATGTCTTGGACCTCTTCACACAACCCCGCATCTCCTGAAACAAAAACCAGAGGGACACCAAGCTTTGCAGCAATATTTCCATGTAGAAAGAACTCTGAGGTTTGTTGGTCATTGATATAAATACTATCTATTTTAGACGAAGACATAGTATGTGCCAATGGATTACCCCCCTGACCAGCCATTGAATGATATCCCACCATCATTAATGCATCAAAACTATTATCTAATTCTTGAACCATAGAGTATGGATGACCACTCCAACCACGAATTAATTTTACATTTTTAGGTAATTTATCTGCAAGAATGTTTCGACCAGAATAGTGGGCATCTTTTACCCAAATTTCTTTTGCCCCGGCATCATTAGCACCATCGCAGGCTGCCAAGACCTCTAATGTCATTCTATCTTGAAACTGATTATAAGCTGAGGGTTCTTTATGTTCTACTTCATCCCAGTGTGTGACACCGGTAATACCTTCCATATCAGCACTAATATAAATTTTCATAGCCAGTTAAATCTCCTCTTTCAAAGTATGACATTTAATGCCACCAATGAAAGGAAATATTACAAGACTATGCTTCTATCGTTTCAGCTTTTTCTAGCGATGCACTGAACTCTTCGGATTTCATAAGGTAATCTGATACGCTCAGAGCAGTTTTGGCTCCATCTCCCATTGAAATGATTATTTGCTTATATGGTATAGTTGTAACGTCACCACAAGCATAGATTCCTGGCTCAGATGTTTCTCCAAGATGGTCTACAATTATTTCTCCATAGTCATTTAATTCAACAGTACCTTTTAAAAACTGACTATTGGGTATTAAACCTATCTGGACAAAGACACCCTGCAATGAAATAGTTGTTTTTTCATTGGATGTCCTATCAAGAACCTCCATACCATTTACCTTGCCTGCTTCAGATAGAATCTTCTTTGTTTCAAAATTGGTTAATATCTTGATATTTTCTTTTTCTTCAGCTTTTTCTACTAAGATCTTATCGGCTTTTAGATCTGGCATAAATTCAATAACAGTCACACTCTTTGCTATACCGGAGAGGTCAAGTGCAGCTTCTATACCTGAATTTCCTCCACCCACTACTGAAACATCTTTTCCCTTAAAAAATGGGCCATCACAATGAGGACAGTAAGCCACACCGTTGCCTAGATTTTCTTTTTCTCCAGGTACCCCTAACTCTCTCCAGTTTGCACCTGTAGCGATTATGATGGTTTTAGTATTAATTATTTCGCCTGATGAAAGTTTGACCGATTTTATTTTCCCTTTATCGATGCCTTCTACCCGAAAATGTTCTTTAACAGTCACTTCATACTCTTTAAGATGTGAATGCATGTCACCTGTTAACCTCTCACCTGTCGTTTCAATTACAGATATATAATTTTCTATGCCAAGTGTTTCTTTGACCTGTCCACCAATATTTTCTGAAACAAGCGCTACCTTTAGTCCTTTTCTTGCAAGATAGATCGCTGAACTGATACCCGCTGGACCTCCACCAATAACAACAGTGTCTTGTAGCGGTAAATTGATTTGAGTCCTCTTACCAATATTTGAATTAACCGTTTTAAGTTTATTGATTATCTTTGAGGTATCTGTCCTCCCAGATGAAAAGAACGAACCATTAAGAAAGATCGTTGGTACACCTTGAATATTTTTTTCTTCAACCTCTTCGGGGAATAAGCCACCATCAATCATTTCACAGGCAATATTTTCATTAAGAATTGCAAATTTATTCAATGCCTGGACTACATCGGGACAAATATGACAATCAAGACTAATGAAGATCTCAAATCTAAGTTTATCTTCAATATCATTTATTAGTGACTTGATACCTGAATCAAGTTTTAAATCAGATCCACCAAGTTGTAAAGTAGCTAAAATGAATGAATTGAACTCATGCCCACCAGGTATGCCTGTAAATTTGATTCCTGAACTAACACCCCCCTTCAACAGAGAAAATGTGATAGGGCTCCTTATTTCTGTTCCCAGATCTTTTTCTTCGAACAATAGTTTTTCAGAGGTTGCGCATACTTCTTGTAAAAAAGTTACCAACTCATCACGCTTATCGTGCTCACCCGTTTGGAGGACAATAGTGATATCGTCCTCCAAATTTTTCATATAACCACTCAAAGACTGAGTTATTTCAGGTGTTAGTCTCATTAGGTTTTATGCCTTGTGGTTATATCTTCCCTGATAGATCTAGTGATGGAGTTAGTGTATCATCTCCTTCTTGCCACTTTGCAGGACAAACTTCATCTGGGTTGGCATGGACATACTGTGCAGCCTTTACCTTTCTCAGCAGATCCTGAGCATCTCTACCAATGCCCTCAGAGGTGATTTCATAAGCTTGAATCACACCATTTGGATCTACAATGAAAGTCGCTCTATCAGATCTTCCTTCACCTTTTCTCAAGACCTTGAATTGCTTTGATAGCTTAAATTGATCATCACTGATCATTGTGTATTGAACTTTAGATACAACATCAGAAGACTTATGCCATGCTTTATGCGTCCAGTGAGTGTCTGTTGATACTGAATATATGTCTACACCTAAGCTTTGGAATTCATCATAATGGTCAGCAAGGTCACCCAATTCAGTAGGACATACAAAAGTAAAATCAGCTGGGTAGAAGAAAAATACAGTCCATTTGCCTGAAATATCTTCGCTTGATACCGTAACAAAATCCTCCTCTCCTGGTTTAAATGCATTTAATTCAAAAGGTTTTACCTTTTTGTCAACTAGTGCCATTAACTACTCCTTTTTTTCTTTTTTATTGTGTTTGTGACATTTCCCAATGAATGTTATCTCAACATCGGTTATATCAAAATTATGCTTATCGTTTACTACTGTTTTAAGTCTCTCTCTATTACTAGTTTGAATGTCGACCATCTCTCCACAATCAACACACTTTAAATGGTCATGGGATTCCTTGTTCCAGTCATATCTCGCGATGGTGCCATCGTAAATTGTCTTTATGATATGTTGATCAGTGAGTTGTTTCAGATTACGATATACAGTTCCAAGACTAATATTAGGCATGGACTTTTTTGCCTTTCCATAAACCCAATCCGCTGTAGGATGTGAATTGGTTGAGAAAACAATATCTCTGATAATCTCTCTTTGTTGACTGTATCGCATAGATGAATTTAAATAATAACAGTTCCTATTATTAGATAAATTTATAAAATAATAACACTGTTTACTGACTAACTTTAGCACATTAAATAAACTAAAATCAAAAGGAATTAGCAATGTTAAGTATAAATGATGCGGCACCAGATTTCACTTTAAAAAACACAGATAAAGAGGATGTTTCACTTTCTGACTTTGGAGACAAAGCAGTAGTATTGGCATTTTACCCTGGCGCGTTTACAGGTGTTTGTGATACTGAAATGTGCACTCTTCAAGATAACTTAAAAGCTTTCAATGATCTAAACACCACTGTTTTAGGTATAAGCGTTGATTCTCCATGGGCTAATGGTGGTTTCTCTAAACAATATAGTCTAGGATTTGATCTTTTATCAGATCTCGATAGATCCGTTATTAAAAAGTATGATGTTACTTTTGAAGGCCTTGGTGGGATTGAAGGTTACACCTGTGCCAATAGAGCAGTTTACATTGTAAAAGATGGCACTATCAAATACAGCTGGGAAGCATCACCAAACCCAGGTGTTGAACCAAATTATGATGAGATAAAAAGTGCACTTGAGAATCTCTAAATAACTACTCTGTAGAGCCCCTCCTAGAGGGGTTCTACTTTTTTTTTGATGAAGATTCTTTAAAAAGCCCGCGTCCAACAACCCCCAGCAGAACCAGAATACCACCCAATTGCGCGGTGCCACTCATTGCCTCATTTAAGAATATAAATGCAAGTATTGGATTTAATATTGGCTCTACCACTGGATAAATAATGGCATCGAGAGCAGAAACATGTTTTATCGCAATACTATACAAAACATACGCAAGACCAAGCTGGAAGAATCCAAGAAAACTTATATACATCCAAGGAATAGGATCATAAGTAATTCCACCTACATAAAATGGTGCACACAATAAAAAGGTTATCAGATTACCGACCAGAACAGAATCGATGGGTTTTGCATTCTTTTGTTTACGCATGAAAAGAGTTAACCCTGCGAATCCGATACCCGAAAACAACGCAAAAACATTCCCCCATAATTCGCTAAAGCTAAGTTCTTCCAAAAAAAAGCAACTCAATCCAATTAAAATTATAGCTATTGCCGTCCAATCTATTTTTGTTGATCGCTCACCAAGGAAAGAATATCCAAATAGGGCAACATACACTGGAGCAGCATATTGAATAAGGATCACATTTCCTGAAGTTGTCAGCTTATTACCCATTACAAAGGATATGACCATCANCGCATAGCAAACCGCTCCATACCATGTGTTCTTGTCAAATTTTATAGAATTTGGTCTACTATAAAAAAAAATTATAATTGCCGTAAACCCACTCCTTATACCTGCGATTGCTAAGGGTGACCATGGAATCAATTTTATTAAAAACCCACCTGTGCTCCAGATAATACCAGTCATTATTAAAAGCCNTATTGCTCTTTTACGATTCAAACTTNTTCCTNNAGAATATGTCTTTGATCATGAGCTAGATAGNTTNTATTAAAATAAAAAGCCCCCTACAAAGAGTAGGNGGCTTTTTTAATATTTATTAAATAGTTCTGTTAAAAACCAGCTATCTTAGCAGATTTTTTGTAAAGCTGGAAAACAACATGCCAACCTATGATAACCATCACCATGAGCAGAATCCATGCATAATCTGATGGAATTCCTAACGTTGTAGGTGCAGTAACATGATGTTGATTATGCATTGTCCAAATTAGTGGTACGGACATATAGGTATTATGTTTCGACCTCAAACCTGCGAGTGCTAGAAGATCCCCATCAGGAGCATCACCATTCTTAATGGCAGTAATTATTTTTTGCTGAGCAGGCCAAATTCGAAACCAGACATTAAATGCCATATTGGTTCCAAAAAGAGCACCTAAATGCATATTGTAACTTCTGTAACTAAACCCTGCCCACTCCTTCATTACAACTACTATNAGAGTTAAAAGGATAAAACTCACAATTGTTATAGCTCTTACATTTGATGCTAATGGTGATTTATATAATGCGTCATAAGCAAAAACACCAAGAAACGTTACAGCCACCATTGAAAAGAATTCTAATCCATAACCGCTCGATTCTGGATTCTCAAAAGTTAGTCCCCCGTGGTAATATACTACACCTAGTAATATCATACCGGTTGCCCATGTCCAAGCTGCNCCCCATCTAAACCANTATAAAGTCCTAGGCATTAGCTCTGGCACAACCTTTTTCTTGGTCTCTGCGTCCATAGTAGGAGCGAATGCGGTATTTACAAAATTAAAAAAGTANAAAAGTCCTATCCACATAATACCAGCGATTACNTGTANCCATTTAAANATTGGATGTATTAGTTCCATATTCTCCTCATTTATCCCTATAAATTATATANCTNAANCTACTTCAAATANTTAAANATATTNTAAATTTATCCNTCTCTTAGNTNATANGCANTNTGNACNCGNTCNATTGANACCATNAANGANGCAATNCNCATNGGAACNNNNTNNTCNTTNTTNANNGNGTANACCTCATCAAATGCACGNACCATNTTATCTTCAAGTTTNTTNTTNACCTCATCTTCNGTCCATTTGAANTGCTGTANATTTTGNACCCATTCNAAATANGANACNGTAACACCNCCNGCATTTGTNAAAATATCTGGTATNANTGNAATTCTTGCGNTNNNNTAANCTTNTTGCNGCATCNCCAGTNACNGGNCCATTNGCNGCTTCNACNANNACNNTACANNNCAATGAATCTACATTTGACTNATTAATNGCACTNCCCAATGCAGCTGGAATTAGAAAATCACACTCCAANGCAAGTAGTTCTTCATTAGTAATTTTCTTTCCCTGTTCAAAACCATCAATGGTTCTATGTTCATAATTATNCTCGAAGAGTGCAGGTATATCAAGGCCATCAGCATCGTATAAACCACCAGTNACATCACTCACGGCAATAACCTTACATCCATACTCATGTAAAAACTTNGCTGCNTAGGAACCGACATTACCAAANCCNTGTATGACTATNTTTGAATCTCTTAGATCTATTCCCCATNTGTCTGCTGTNTCACGAGTTATAATGGCCGTACCNCTACCTGTAGCAGCTTCACGTCCTTCTGAGCCACCAAGNTCTAATGGTTTACCAGTGACAATTGCAGGGGAATATCCATGTATCTGGCTATACTCGTCCATGAACCAACTCATCACCTGTGCATTCGTATTTACATCTGGGGCAGGTATATCAACATTCACACCTATAATGGGGTCAATGGCACGAAAAAATCTCCTTGACATTCTTTCTAACTCAGTTTTGCTGTATTTTGATGGNTCAACTCCAATACCACCTTTNCCACCTCCATAGGGAATATCCAACAANGATGTTTTCCAAGTCATCAGAGTTGCTAATGACCTTACCTCCTCAATATCCACATGCTCATGATATCTAATACCTCCTTTGAATGGACCTCTTGTATTATTATGTTGAACCCTAAATCCAATCACACTATCCAACTCTCCATCATCCCGTCTAAACGGAACTTCAACCGTAAGTTCTCTGTCTGGTATCTCTAANGCTCTAGCAATGTTTGGTTTTAATCCTAATTGTTCTACTGCATTTTCATATGCNTGGGAAGTTGGGTTTGAGCTTGATGACATATTATTTCCGTTNGTTTTATTTNTTNACAAATCTAAAAATGATTGACCAAACTACAAATGNTGTTCATCATTTTTAAATANTTAAAATTCTTGATCAAAACTGTTAAAAAATTAAAATATCTTTTTATTTTACAATNAGTATNGGACANTCNGANTTTTGCATCACCTCAAGCGGCTTACTACCAATGAAAAATTTCGCTAATGGTGATTGTGTTGATGCACCCATTATAATGATATGATCATTGCCTGCTCTCTCAATTATTTTATCTACTGTTTGTCCAATTATAAAATTCACTTCGGACTCTAAACCGCATCTACGCATCATTTTTGCTGCATTTGCAGATGCTTTTTTAGCTGCTTCATCAAAATGCTTATCCTTGCTTATGGTAATAATTTCAACTTTTATATTAAATGCCTGTGCAACTCTAACCCCATATTTTACTGCTTTTGATGTACCTGGTGAGTCATCAACTGCTAAAAGAATTTTATAGTCTGTTGTCTTATTAAAATTATTCGCTATAAAGATCGAACTGTTAATATATTGAATCATGTCATGCGACATACTACGTTTCCCGCTTCCTCCAATTATTGTCAGGTCGTATTCATAAGCATCAACCTCATCTCTCAATTCTTTAATGATATCTCCGTTCCTTAGAATAAGAGATAAGTTATCTAACGCAAGACCTTTTAATAAAACCTCAGATCGTCCTGAGTCACTTTCAATCAGAAGGTTTTTTGGAAAACCATCCTTAGTTGACCTCTCTTCAATAAATTGATTTTTTAAGAGGTAGTGATAAGCCCACTCTAGAACATCAACTCCTGGACGATCGATATCCCAAGAGTCCATAAGCTCATTAGCAAGATTTACATCTTTCATACTAAACTCACTTATCTTCTGCCCGACATCCACTACAGTCGCCGATGCCTTGAGAACACGCGCTATGTTCATACCTACATTAAGGGTAGGCTCTGAATATTCTTTGCTACTAATTGCGATTAAAATTTTCATAATATTATGGGCCAATAAAACGTTGAGATAATTAAAAGTAAAAGAACGGAAATGATAAAGAGTTTCCAACCTGCCTTAAAATAATCACCAGAAGTAATTAAGCCGGTAGAATGTATAATCATGCAGGTAGGTGACGCCACAACAGTTAAATATGCAAATGCAGACGCAATTGAGGTCATCATTCCCATAATAATTGGATTCCCACCCATATCAAGAATGATTGGTCCAAGCACAGCAACGGTGGCAGCATTGCTCAATAAATTAGTCAATAATCCCGTTACAACAACGGAAACAAACCATCTAACAATAGCAATATCTTTAAAAATGATATCTAAATAATACAAAGTTTGTTCAGCAACCCATAGTGCCGCTCCTGTCTCTTTCATTTGTATTCCCAGAGAAATAGCTGATCCAAACAGCAATATGACACCCCAATTGGTATTTCTATTTATTTCCTGCCATTCGATCAATCCAAATGATAGATATAAAAACACCCCGCTTAATGCCACTATACCAAGACCTATGATGGGACTAAGAAATATCCACCCTAAAAAAACAAAAAGGAAGATGACCATGGCTAATATTTGATTGGCTGTTAACTTCCCAGTCTTCGCAACTTTTACCTTTAATTTTCGAACTGAAGAATCCATGATCTTTTGCTCAGGTGTGAATGTATACCAAAGTATCAAGGTCACAATTGGAATCTCAATTATAAGCATGGGATAAGCAAATTTCATCCAATCAAGATAGGATATGGTTCCCATCCCAAATTCAGCTAAATACCCTATCATTATAACATTTCGCCCGCCACCAGATGGCGTTCCAATTGAACCAATAGCACACCCATAGGCTATTGAGAAAAGGAGTAATGTAGAAAGAGTGGTTCCTTTATTAGTGCTTAATCCAGCATTACGAATTAAAGCTAATGCCACAGGTAGCATCATTGCCGCTACNGTATGTTCTCCAACGAAAGAAGATAAAAAAGCAGATATTGTTACAAACCCGAGAACAATTCTCCATGTTTTGTTACCAGTCACATTTATAACGCTCAAGGCCAGTCTCTTATCCAATCCTTGATTAACAAGAGCAACCGCAAGCATGAGAGAACCCATTATAAAAAAGACGGCATCACTCATGAAAGACGATGCGACTCCGTCTGCAGTATCTACGCCAAGTATTACTTCCATAATAAGAATCAATATCGCTACAGCAGGGAGTGGTATTGATTCACTTATAATTAAAATAAGGGCAACCCCAACAATGATCAATGTGCGATGACCTTCAGATGAGAGTCCTTCAGGTGAGGGTACATAAAAAAAGGATATGCTAAGTAAAAAGGATAGTATCAGCCACTTTTTTCTGGTGACCCAGAATAATACATTTGATATGGAACGTGCTGAAAAACCAAACATTGGTATTCAGAATTTATAAATTAATATTAAAGTGTATGTATAATCCCTTTAATACTTTATATGTAGAAGACTAAAAAAAATCAATATCCATCACGGACGAAACAAATAGACTATTCCTAGAATATTAAATCAGGACCTAATCTTTAAGCGAACAGAAGGCCAATAATACAGACTAAAACAAAGTGCTATCTCAATACCTATAAAGATGAAGAGATTCCTGGCAACCCCATCATCAAAACCATAGCTATGAAGCCCTACCTGCAAGAGATTAACTCCGAACCATGCTAGAGCAACAATAATATTATTCAATCCCATACCCAATGCAAAATCTGCTGGCCTAGCTAGTCCTGATAGTCGCATATGTATCATCATTAATTGCCATAATACAATTAGTAACGCTCCATTTTCTTTGGGGTCCCAACCCCAGAATCTTCCCCATGACTGGTCTGCCCAAATTCCGCCCAAGATAGTTCCAAACAACGTAAAGAAAAGTGCTAAAAGAGTAATTCCAAAAAGATTGTTGAATATACTTTTTAAGGATGCGCTATTTTTCCCTTCTCTTATTTGTTGTATAAGATACAAGTGACCAACGCAGCCAGCCATCAAAGATGCTCCATAACCAATTGTAATTGTTGTCACATGCGTCGCCAACCAAAAGTTTGAATTCAAGACGGCTACTAACATGCCTAGTGTATCTCCATCTGAAGCATAACTAAATCCAACATAATGGAGTATAGAACCACTGATAGAACCAACGAATATCCCCAGCCCATCTTTTCTAAAATATTCTAGTATTACTGCAAGTATCATAATGATCAATGATACAAAAATGACAGATTCATACAGAGTTGTAACAGGAGGCCTACCCATAATATGCATACGCAGATAAATACCGTATGCGTGAAATGCAGTTCCAAATATCATTAAGAAATATGATATTTTGTTCAAGATTGCAGGTTTCGACATCCAACTCAATGCCAACGTAATGAAAGCAAATAAGTAAAGACCTAAACTAATGTAAAACAAGTTCACTCGATTTACCCAGGTCTCTCTTTTTAAGTTGTTTATATCTAGCACTAGTCCCGAGAATGATGATAATGCAGATTCATAACGGTTTAGTGCCAATTGCATCTGTGACTCATTGCCAGATAAACGATTTGCAAGGTACATTTGAAGAGCATCAAGTATTGCACCTTGATTTTCGCTAGCTGGAATACCTTTTAAGATTAAGTCAAAAGGTGATTGCCACTCACCAGTCTCAGAATTTTCACTTGGAGGTATGAACTTTAGAGCTTTTAGATAACTTATTTCTTCAAACCTGAGAATATTTTTGCTTAACTCGTATAACTGTCTCTCAAATATGGTCCTAGAGCCATTTTCCTTTTGATCGATCAGTTCAAGTAATGATGACTGCTCCCTCATACCCGGTACAATATCATTAAAACTATACTTATGCTCATTTGTCCAATCGAGGAATAAACTTGAAGCAACTTCTGGATTTCTTATATTAAATATTTTCTGAGTTCTACCGTTTTCAGGGTCAAGAATAAGACTAACGATCCATTCAGTCGCTCCCATATCAGGTTCTTTCAAAGAGCGCTTTCCGTAGAACGCTAAAAGATGATTGCGCGCAAAGGTATCAAGAGGCTTTATTCTCCCCTCATCTTGCAATGGGATATCTCCAATTTCAAACCCTGNCAAGGTCTGAAAACCAANGATTANGGATAATAAAAAGATNATTTTTCGTTTAGAATATGNCATTGCTATTTTCTNTTCTGAAGCATTGCNGGAAGACTCATTAAAAGATGGATTAGTAGTCCAATNCTCATTATAATGCTCGATATNTAAGGNAAAAGCCTACCATAGTTTTTAACTGTCGCTAAAACNGTTGTCTCCTTATCTAGTCCNTCAATGAATGATGCTTGATAAAATGTATAGTTNTGATANCGAAGAGGCTCATTCATTTGAATCAATATCCTTCTTGGCATTGNGTNNTCAATTAANTTGACCTCAGAGCTNTAACTTTTAGCAACATTTGTACCTGGNTGCATTACTTTCTCAAAATCTAANAGATTAATAGAGAAAGGNAGATAAGTACGTTTTCGTCTAAATTCCGTAAAAAAAAGATTTTCATTTATCTGAAAGGTATCCGGNNTNCTCTGNCCAAGGAAGATACCATATATNCCATCTTCTTCNCTGCTCAATCCAGATAGCTTAATTATAATACCGGGTCGATTTTGAGTNGCTTCTTTTTCTGGATGCTTGGGAAGAAGCACAAATTCATTTAAGAAACCTTTATAGATAGGTTCTGCNGGTGATATTCTACTCTCNATTCTCACATTCTCTATNAAACTGATGATATCTANTTGAATACCAAATTTTTCATACTCAATTGAANTACCCTCNTGCAAAAGAGGCTCATCAAATANCGTATACTCAAGACTATCATNACGTGATGTATTTACAAATACTAATTCCATATCAAAATAATCATCTACGTGATTTGATGTTTCTCCTTCNGCTATGACCATNTTACCCTCAGAGCTGAACATAGCCGTCACACCACCTCCAAGCAAAAGAAGCAATCCACCNAGGTGAACGATTATNATGCCTGTCTTTTTTATTTTCCAGAGATTCTTCTTAAATAAACTTGCCGCAAGATTAATTGTCATAACAAGCAATATCAATCGACCACCAGGAAGAGGAATAAAACCAGCCTAGNAAAAAGTAANAAGATGAAAAGTAACGCATTTGAGATTCATAAAGGCCAATATCCTTTTGGGCAATGGTACCAAAAAAAACCAGAATTATCATCCACAAAACCGTNTACGAAAATATCTTTGGGCTACTAATGAGTTTTGTAAACTTACTTTTCAACTAATNTCCCTGTCGGATTGANTTACAAAATANAATAAAGTCAGACTCNATCTCTTTTGATCCTATTAATGTNGAGGATAATTTCACAAANACCGTTTTATTCTTGAGCTGGAATATAGATGCTAATATTGCAGTTGTTTCATCTNCATCATTGATCAACTTAAANTATAGATATTCACNAAGTAGACCAACTTTCTGAATGGAAATTGATTCNATATCAGAATTCGACATTGCCTCTANACCAATTTGCCCNAGCCATCTNTTAACATTTGGACCTATTCCACCACTTGANCCACCGAATGTCGTAATTGAGAGGTCTCCCACTCCTTGGGAATAAGGCACATTGAAACTTGCAAGACGCATAGAATGTCCTTTCACTTCGGTCCAATTCTTAGGCTTTTCCCAGCTGATTGAAAATTCTGAATTTTCCTGCACTTCGGGTTGAACTGGTTTCAAACCCTCTTTAGGCAATCGATATGTTCTTACATGTTTATTTTTTTCACACGAAATAAACACGAAAACAAGAAATAAAGTACATATTGAGTTTTTAAACAAAGGAGTTATCCTNATTNTCGTAANNGAATTTGCGAAACTTTAAGAATTCATTTCAAACATATTTGGACATTANAGGATATAAAATATTTCTGANGNCACTTTTGTTAATTANAATAAATGAAATCAATCAACCTAAAAAGATCAAAAATATCTACCACANAATCTTGATTGAAATCTGCAGTATCAATTAATTCATTATNTTCGATCAAATGCAATACTAAAATATCAATGTCTTCGTCATTAACGATTACATCTCCATCAATATCNTAATATGNAATAAGATTAAGNATCTTAACNGCNACAGGTCNATGGTCAGATATGTTTTGATCATATTCATTCCAACCGCCAGAAACATGATCATCAATTTTTATGGTTTGAGTTTGGNTGGTATTCATCCCGTCANANAATTCATTAGTCAGCAAGATGTGATCAAGATGTGATGGCCAATTAGGAAAAGACCATTCTGATATAGGCCCCATTGCAATATCAATATCTGAAAAATGATAGTTCTCTGTATCATTTAAAATATTTTGAAAGATATTATTTGTTGATTCTTCAGCGATATCATCATTAAGGTCNCCTANAACGATCACATTTTNATCGGACAGNTTATCATCAATGTATTCCTTAAGCAGATTAATTGCTGTATATCTTCTATTNTCTTCNTCNGAAGTATCTCCAAGCTCAAGCACTCCATCTCCACAACATTTGAAATGATTATTAATTATAAAATAATTATNGCCCATAAAATTGAAATCCATAACCATTGGAGATCGCGGAAAAGCATTCCAAAAAGATGAAGTAGTATAGATCTCATAGATACCATTGATCTCTATTGTTTCTGTATTATATATGTAGGCCAAACCCGCAAACCAACCTGACTCATAATATCCAGAATAATTTTGAAGATCCTCAAGCATCATATCAAACATAACCGTATCGTCTACTTCCTGAATAGCAAGAATATCCATATCCAAGTGCTCAATGATATCTGTAACATAATTNATAGTTGTTTGATCATTCTTAGGAAACCATTCAATGTTCCAGGTTGCTACATCAAGTGAATGATCNTCCCCAAAACTTATATTTTCTAGATCTTGACAGCATAACAAGCTTGAAAAGAAAAGTATTAGATAGACCATTCTATTAAAGATTTTTGATTCAAAAGTAAAAAACATCTTGATAGTTATTGATCATTCAAACCGAGGCCTTAATTATAGAAAATGATGGTCATTGAACTTTAATTAGAACAGGTAAATGATCAGAGATATGACGGTTATCATTCAATCTATCATTTATGTGAGTGTAGGCATCTACCTTGAAATCATTTACGAAGATATAGTCGATTCTTTTTTCTATTGGCAAGTCAGTATTAAATGNATTGTAAGTCCCTATTGGCCCATTTAGTTCTTTCACTGATATATCTAGCCCATCAAATAGTTTTGATTTTATTTTCTTTATGGGTTGACTTTTTGGCATTGAATTAAAATCGCCCATAAGTATGNTAGGTAAATTCTCATGGTTAACCTTATCNATCTTATCTAGAATCAATTNGGATGACTTTTCTCTTGCCACCAAACCCATATGATCAAAGTGTGTATTAAAAACCCAGAAACTATCGCCAGATTTTCTATCCTTAAATAGACCATAGGTACATATTCTTTCTAGAGCAGCATCCCATCCAACTGATACATGATCAGGCATTTCAGATAACCAGAAAGTGGAATGATCGTTCAATATATATCTGTTCCTATCGTAGAAAATGGAACAAAACTCTCCTTTACTTTTACCATCATCTCGTCCAACACCAAAATGATCATAATTTATGAGACTACTATCAATGTATTGGATTTGATTTATAAGACCTTCTTGAATACCAATTATACCTGGATCATAATCAGTAAATATTTCAATAACCTTATCTTTTCTTATTTCCCAATTGTTTAAATCATCCCAAGAATTATCATATCGTATATTATACGACATGATCAAGTGGGACTGAGAATGTATTTTTGATGAACCGATAATGATGATGGAAATTCCAATTAGTAATGGATAAATATTTTTTTTTAGTACTGAGAGTTTTTTTACAGTTTTTATTGAAGTTAATTCATTCATTTAAATTAAACTGAATCCCCTTATCCTTTAATCGTTCTACTAGCACTTCACCAATTCCAGATGCTGGTGTCAATACCCCAAACCTGTTTGAGAGCTTATCTTCGTTCAACAAGATACTCAATGCTGATTCAGCGACCATGGTGGCCGTTGCCGAATATCCCGGGTCACTATTGCCATAGACATTCAAACTGATTTTTTTTGTTTTTTTGATAGAGCCCACAATATCCAGATTAAAAAATCCATTCTCTCTTTTTTCTCGAGCAGGCCCTTGCCCAGGAATGGGAAAGAAAAACTTCTTCATTAGTAATAATAGAAAACGAGACTTAAGCGTAAGTTGTAATGCCATTAATGTAATTAGCATAGATACTGCCTTTAAATAACCCCTCAATCCCTTTTTATAGGAAGATACTTCTCCATATACAAAATCCTTTCCATAAGGATAATCCATGATTGAATTGGTTCGTCTCACCACTTTCGTATTGAATCCTGACATAATGAAAGGACTTATCCATCTTTCAATATTTTTATCCCATTTAACACTTTTAAGACTAGGCTGGCGTTTATCACTTTCTGCATCCTCTCTAGGATTCAATGCAAATGGGCTTCGAAATATTTTTTGATCTTCAGGATTGGTAGGTCTGTATTCTGAAATATTGATCATACTTGCAACAGTGCCTCCACTCAAGCCACCNCGAATTGACCTAACATACAGATTGACCTCATCACATGGCANTTCGAATCGCTTGATGGAAGCNTCTTGTAGAATTAAAACACCAATATCTGATGGTATTGAATCAAAACCACAACTGTGGATTATTCTGCAACCATTTTTTTNTGCCTCTGAATGATATGAATCAATTGATTGCCTTATAAATGGTACCTCACCAGTTAAGTCACAATAATGTGTTTTATTTTTAACACATGATTCTACAAGTGGAATACCAAATTTCATGTAAGGACCAACAGTGCTAAGAACTAAACGGCAAGAGGATGTCATGCCATCCAGTGAGGTTGAGTCTAAACTATCGACTACAATAACTGGAATATCCATTGAAAGAGTGTCCANCTTTTTAAAAGAAAGTTTTAGTTTTTCTAATTTTTTTNAATCTCTTCCTGCTAAAGCCCACGTGAAGTTTTTATTCCGTGCACCATAATTTTTTATTAGATATTCAGTTACCAGCTTACCTGTGAAACCAGTAGCTCCCATAATAATTAAATCATATTTGATGTTTTTCATAAATTATTAATTAGTTATTCTCAAATGTAACCACCATTTAACAAACAAAAAACCTCATGAATGTGTACCTTAATAATTATTATTAATTTCTATTAATTAAGAATTACTAAAAAAAAGGAATACTACAATGAAATTATTTTTGGTGCACACTGGATACTATGATGATAGTATTTCAAATGGTTTTTATGAGTCGCATACCAATTATTTTGTGGTTGCAGAAGATATTAAAAAAGCAAAAAACAAGATNAAGGGAATCGATGAGTTCAAAAATAAAAAGATGCATATTGATGGTATTCTAGAAATTCAAAACATAGGCAATTATTCCGTAAAACTAGAACATTTGCCAAATGAGAAAAGTCATTCAAATAATCAATTCTCNTATGATGATGTAAAGAAGATCTAATATCTAATCTGATTAACCTGTAATCGGTTNTCAGTATTTAATTTTTAATAAATCAAAACTAAACTNAAAAACTGTTAAGTATTCTTATCTGGTAAAGTAAACTTTAACAGTTCAATTTTAAATATTCCCAAACTTTACAATTTAGATGATCAAGTCCATTTTATTATATGTTTCATATGCTATTTTGTTTATTACTTTTATTGTCATAAGCTTTATAAATCTTGCCCCTCAGCTTGGCTCCAATCCTTCATCAGTTCAGAATTCGTATTACGAGTCATTAGCAAATTATAATGAAGGCGAATTTAAGAATCTCGAAGAAACACCAATGATGACTGGTGAGATTTCCACTTGGGAATTTTTTAAAAATGACAGTACTAGAAAACCAGAAACANAAATTATTCCTAGAAAAATAAACCATGATGATTTTATAAAAAATGACCAAAATGATTACAAGCTTGCTTGGCTTGGTCACTCGGCATTTATACTTAATCTATCGGAGAAAATTATTTTACTAGACCCNATGCTTGGTAGCCACGCCGCCCCGATTCCCCTTCCAAGCCTTAAAAGATTTAATAAAACCCTACCTATCCAATTGGATTCTATTAAAAAAATTGATTTTGTCCTTATCTCACATGATCATTACGACCACCTTGACCACTCAACAATTAAGCTAATAAAAGACAAAGTAACGATGTTCATTGTCCCACATGGCATTGGCAGCCACCTTAGAAAATGGGGAGTGANAAATGAAAATATCGTTGAACTAAATTGGAATGAATCCTATAAAATTCAACAATTACAATTTTCTTGTCTTCCAGCAAGACATTTTTCCGGAAGAGGCCCTCTAAATCGTAATAGTACACTATGGAGTTCGTGGGCAATAGAATCACCATCAGTTAAAATATACTTTAGCGGAGACAGTGGCTATGGAAAACATTTTAAACAGATCGGAGATGAATACGGACCTTTTGACATATCACTGATTGATTGTGGACAATACAATAGCGCTTGGAAATATTCACACATGTTNCCATCTGAGGCAGTTATAGCTGCACAAGATCTACGAACACAGATCTTTTTACCAATTCATTGGGGAGTATTTACATTAGCAATGCACCCTTGGGATGAACCTCCAAAGGAATCAATTAGATCAGCAGAGGAAATTGGTTTGAGATATTTTATTCCTGAGATAGGTGAAGTTCTTTCAAAAGAAATATTCAGCTCACAACCTATACCATGGTGGGAACAATATTAGAGTCTAGATTTATAATAAATTAAAAAACTTACTTCAATATATGAGTAAGTAGATCAAAGCTAAACTTAACATTCCAACTAGAAAGGATACCGCAAGTCCATAATAAAACACATTAATTCCAATTGATTTAAAAGATCTAATATCAGTTGATAATCCAATAGAGGACATTGCCATTACCAAACAAAATTTTGAAATGGAAATAATATGTCCTATATAGGTCTCCCACCTTGAAGAATCAAAAATATTAAATGCCAAGCCTGTTTCATTTATTCCTATATCGCCTAAGGTCCTAAGAATTCCAAGCCCAATGAATCCTAAAATAAAATATGGGAAAATTGATTTTATTTGAAAAAAAATTGATTTACTATTTNATTTGCTACNATTGTGGTATGCCATATATGGAATAACAAAGATCATTGCTGTATTTCTAACAAGCTTTGTAAGAGTTGATATCTCCATAACTTCAGGCTGAGAATATTGCTGAGAATATATCATTCCAGCGC
Source organism: Fidelibacterota bacterium (assembly GCA_002698235.1). Lineage (GTDB taxonomy): Bacteria > Fidelibacterota > Marinisomatia > Marinisomatales > UBA1611 > NZWG01. Next base: position 21,976 of record NZWG01000064.1, read on the forward strand.
CAGCAACCTGTGCTGTCTCATGAATCGATGCACCTAAAAAAATTCCAGCAGAGACAGGATCTAAAGCAAATAAAAAATTCGCAATAATGGGATAAAAGAGCATGGCGACTATTCCAAATACAGTAATATTTGCGATTGCAAATACCACCTCGTTCTTCTTAGCAGATATAGTTGGAGCAAATGCAACAATTGCACTGGCTCCGCATATACTNGTCCCGACCGCAATTAATGAGGCTATTTTAGATCTTAAGCCAAAACTATCTGCAATTTTTTTTGTAACGATGATCGTAATAACTATGCAGGGGAAAACCACAAATAAACTTTTAAATCCGTAACCAAGTATTTCTACAAGGCCTAATCGAATTCCCATCAAAATGATCCCAATTCTTAGCACATGCTTCATGGAAAATTGGATTCCCAATCCAAAGCTAGATTGAAAATCAAACTTATTTCCTAAAATGATTCCCAATAATAATGCTACCAAGATTGGAGATATAGGACTTTTATCCATTCCAAAAAGTGTTGTCCCAAGGTAAGAACTCATGGATTGGCTNATAGACGCTAATAATGCAGAAATGATTAAACCATATAAGATATTTTTTATATTAAGATTCACTTTTTAAAAGACTTATCGCATTATTACATAAAACATATATTCAACACAATTTAATCAAGGATTAAGTTAATATGTGATTAGTAATTTTTAGGAAAAACTTAAAAGTTGATTTTAAATACTTTGAAATAGAGATCNATCGGAATTAGAAATACATTTTATAAATTCAANCATGCNTGAAGGACTTTTTAAATAAAAATGATTGATACTTTAATTAATGACATGAGATTATTTGCAAGNGATAANTTTCATGTCCAGACTGTTTCATCTTACCTTAGTAAACTGAACCTGCGTACTGAGGATTTAAAAAATTTTAACCACCAAATACAAGATAGCTACACAAGGAATCTTATACATCGAGAGCAAGATTTTGAGATAATGCTGGTCTGTTGGCCTCCGCATTCTTCTGCACCTATTCATGGGCATGAGGGAGAAAAATGTTGGGCTCGCGTTCAAACGGGGCAACTTAATATATGCAATTATGAGGANGTCTCTAGAAAGCCACTGAGTTTAAAAAAGATCCAAGAGTTAAAATGCTCNCCAGGTTTTCTTGATGGTCCAGCAGACATTCACTCGGTAGANAATGTATCAGATGAGTTTGCTACAAGTNTACATGTTTATGCTAAACCTTACGATGAATGTGAGATCTTTGATTTGGAAGAAGGTCTTGTAAGAAGAACGAAAATGGATTATCACACTATAGANGGCGTGCTCTGCGATCATTGATCTATTGATCTAGTTTATCTATACGCCTCTGGTGCCTTCCTCCCTCAAAAGGTTCATCAAACCATATTTCTAAAACATTAAGAATCTCACCCTCATCCATAAATCGGGCACCAATTGATAATATGTTAGCATTGTTATGTTCACGAGAAAGTTTTACAATATCNATTGGCCCANTATAAAAGACAGCAGCTCTTACACCCTTTATTCTATTTGCAGCCATTGCCTCACCCTGACCTGANCCTCCCAATATAATACCTCGGCTTGATACATCAGATGCTACGGCATGCGCACACGGAAAGATAAAATCAGGATAATCATCTAGCGCATCATACTNATGAGCACCATGATCGGTCACGTCATGTCCTTCGCGAACAAGATATTCCTTAATAGAATTTTTTAGATCTAAACCTGCATGATCAGTTGCTAAATGTATTTTCATAATAATGAATCCAAGTGGGACCTTATTTTTCGCTCAACTTTTTCTGGTGTAAAACCAAATTCTTCAGCTAATTGATTTCCCGGTGCAGATGCGCCATAATGATCAATGCCAATAGAAATTCCATTAGGCCCTGAATACTTTTCCCAGCCATGAGTGATTCCTGCTTCTATTGTGACCTTCAAGCATCGCCGCTGTGGAATAACCTTTTTCTTATATTCTTTTGACTGACTCTCAAAGATCTCCATGCAAGGCATACTAACAACGCGGATGTTTCTATCCTTAAAAAGGTCAGCGGTCTTTAGGGCGAGAGAAACCTCTGATCCTGTGGCAATAAAGATCANATCGGGATGTTCATCGCAGTCTTTAACAATATAGGCACCTTTTCTTACGCCTATATCTAGATCATCATATGACTGATCAAAAACCGGTACGCCTTGGCGGGTCAATAATAGTGCGCTGGGCGTGTCTTGCTCTTCCAAAGCAATTCGAAAACATATAGCTGTTTCCTTAGCATCTGCAGGTCGAAATACATTAAAGTTTGGTATGGTTCTTAGCGCCATCGCATGTTCAATAGGTTGATGAGTTGGTCCATCCTCTCCTACGTAAAATGAATCATGCGTGAACTCATGTAAAACTCTAACATTTTGAATAGCACCTAATCGTAAAGCAGGTCTCTCATAATCAGAAAATACTAAAAAAGTTCCACCAAAAGGTATGACACCTCCATGAAGAGCCATCCCATTCATCATTGCGGCCATTGGGAATTCTCTAACTCCAAAAGGTATATTACGTCCAGATTGATCTTCTAGCCTAAAGTCAGAATACTTTTTTGCAAAATTTCCAGTATAGTTTGAAGGTTCAAGATCAGCTGAACCACCAATCATATTGGGAATTGAAGTAGCATAATTATCCAATGCAGCACCAAAGGCCTTTCTGGTTGCAAGAGATTTTCCAGGCTCAAATTCTGGATATTTTGTATTTGGCAAATTTTCATCGATACAACTAGAAATAAGATACCCAATTGAGTTAGATGAACGAAGACCCTCGCACAAGATCTTCCACTTGCCTGATATATCAGACAAGTTCTTAAATCTAGTTTGAAAATGGGTTTTAACCTCAACAGGGAAATAGAATTTATCATTAGGCAACCCAAGTTTGGTCTTGGATGCGCTTATCTCATCTTCAGGCAAAGGAGCTCCGTGTGTATTATGATCTCCCTCCATATTAGCGGTACCTTTGGCCATAATGGTCTTCCCAATGATGATGCTTGGTTCTTTACTATTTTTTGCCTGTTGAATGGCATTATTTAACTGTTCATGGTCATGGCCATCAATCTCTTGCACGTGCCATTTGAACCCTTTAAAAACTGTTGCATAGTCTGTTGAATCAGACCTATCGGTGTCACCAGATATCTGAGCAGAATTCGCATCATAGAAAACGATCAACCTTGAAAGGCCAAGGTGCCCTGCTAGCGAAGCAGAACCAAGTGTAACTGGCTCTTGAAGATCTCCGTCGCTGGCAAGAACATATGTATAATGGTCAACTAGTTGAGAAGAATTTTTATCTGTAGATGAAAAGAGATTGCGAAGGTAAGCTTCTGCATTTGCCATCCCTGTACCCATCGCAAAACCTTGACCTAGAGGACCAGTAGTGCATTCAACACCAGGAATCTCAACCTCAGGGTGCCCTGGGGTACGACTACCAAGCTGACGGAATTTTTTTATATCATCTATCTCTAGCCAACCAATAAATAGTAATAATGAATACTGCAGCATCGACATGTGACCACCTGAAAGAATGAATCTATCTCGGTTAAACCATTCTGGGTCATTAGGATCAAATTTTAGATGGTCACGATACAGGACATATGCAAAATCAGCACAGGACATTGGGCCACCTGGATGTCCACTATTTGCCTCTCGAGTGGCATCCATTACTAAGCCTTTTATGACTGATATTGAGAACTGGTCTTTTTCTTCATTAGACCAGGTTGAAAAGTTTGAAATTTCTTTATGCGATTTCATAATAATATTTAAGTTATATAATTAGTATCAGTTAGTTTAATTATGTGAGTGGTTTTTTAATTGCTTATTCCATTTGATAATTGATAAAAATCTTTAATTATCTTAACTGGCTGAGGTGCGCCAAATACTTCAGAGCCTGCTACAAGGATATCTGCACCAGCCATCAACACCTCTTTGGCATTATGTAGTTTGATTCCACCATCGACTTCGATGAGAACACGCTCAAGACAATTATCAGATAAGAATTTCTTGATGGCAGCTATACGCTCATTCGATCCGGGTAGATAGCCTTGTCCTCCAAAACCAGGATCAACGCTCATTAAAAGAACAATATCGATCTTGTCAAGCAAGGGGAATATCTCATTCAAAGATGTTTGAGGTTTAACAGAAATCCCAACTTTACATCCACAGGATCGAATCAAATCAATAATTTTCTCTGGATCTTCAGTTGCCTCAATGTGAAAAGTTATGTTATCTGCTCCTGCTCTCGCAAATGGCTCTACCAGTTCTTCAGGGTCTATAACCATCATATGCACATCTAAGAATTTTTTTGTTTTTGGCCTCAACGATCTTACAACAGGTGGNCCTATNGTAAGATTTGGAACAAATTGATTGTCCATTACATCTATATGAATCCAATGAGCACCACCCTCATCGCAAATTTTCAATGCTGAGCCAAGGTCTGAAAAGTCTGCAGACAAGATTGAAGGAGCTAATTTAAATTCAGAGGTCATTTTTNGNATTTGAAATTAAAATTATTAATATCAAAATCACCTGATTTTAATGAAATTAACTCTGATTTCATTGCAATGGAGTCAGCTCAGTTAACACACCTTCATATAGTTTCTTTTTTGATAGGTCATTTGAAAGATATCTATTGATCAAACTCAGCTGAACCAAACCTCTTTCATAAACCTTTGAATATGGTATATCATGAAAAGAGACCATTGAATATCTAGGNATAAAGCGATCATTAAATTTTTCTTCTAATTCAAACTCCAATTCTCTCCGTCTTTTAAAGTGAGGGTCATTAACTGAGTCTCTCATCTCAATATAATTTTCTAATGCCATATTGGCAATGGCATGCCCGTTTGGAACNTGGTATTTTGAAAAGTCCGAAAAGACATTGCCCCATTTCCCATCATGTTTTGTTATCAGTTTGTTCACTACCGTACAATCCTGAAAAGATGCATTCATGCCCTGTCCAAAAAATGGGACTATAGCATGGGCTGCATCCCCAAATATCAAGGCCTTATCCTCAAAATGAAATTTATCACAATAGACAGTTGCAAGTTTTCCTATCGGATTTTCTTTATACTCACTTATNAGNTCAGGAATTAATTCAAGAGTATCTGGGAAATATGAACCAAAGAATTCTTTTATCTTTTCTTCAGAAGTTAGGGTTGAAAAACTAATCTTACCCTCTAGCGGAAAGAATAAAGTACATGTAAAACTATGGTCCATATTAGGTAGNGCTATTAGCATGAATTCTCCCCTAGGCCAAATGTGCAGAGCCTCAGGGTCCATCCTATAATTNCCTTCAGAATCTTTTGGAATGGTTAATTCTTTATAACCATGGTCAAGAGGTTCTTTACGGAAATTAATATTNGAAAATTGATCCATCGCGTCTCTAATTGCAGATGAAGAACCATCGGAACCAAGCAAACGATCAAAACCCAATATCTGATCATCAAAATGAAGTTTATCATTTTGTAGGTCCACCTTGTTTAAAGTGTGATTAAAAGTAATATCAACATTACCTTTGGTTTCAACATGATCCATTAAGGTCTTATTTAAAAATGCTCTGGAAATGGAAAATATTACTTCAGTAGATCTTTGACCATATTTTTGTAAATGAACACCACCTTCTATATCGTGTATCATTCGACCGACCATCGGCAACATCATCGGTTTTATTTCATCTAAAACTCCAATATCTTCAAGTGCTTTTATGCCTCTTTTTGACAGAGCCAGATTAATGGATCGGCCAGCAGATTGGTTTACTAGCCTCATATCCTCGCGCTTTTCATGTATCTCAACTGAATAGCCTTGCCCAGANAAGTATGATGCCATTACCGGACCCGCNAGACCTGCGCCGATCATTGTTATGTGGTCTTTATTTTTCAATTGCATTCTTTAGGATTTGAACAAATCTAAAAATTTCAACAAATGAATTGAATAGTGGATGAGGAGCAACACGAATGACATCAGGATTCCTCCAATCACAAACAACGCCCTCATCATGTAAAAAATTAAATACATCCCTTCCGCCAGGAACCGCNATAGATAATTGGCAACCCCTTTTTTTTGGAGTTATAATATTGACCTCNGGAAGAGTATTCTTTAACACGTATTCNAAGAAAGAAGATAATTGTTTACCTTTTTGACTNATNGANCTCATTCCAACTTGATTGAAAATTTCCATCGATGCTATAAGTGGTGCCATTCCCATAATAGGTGCATTGCTTATTTGCCAAGCCTCAGATGTTTGGATGGGATCGAATAATGAGGGCATCTCAAATCTTGATTCTTTATTGTGTCCCCACCAACCAAGTAACCTAGGTCCTTTCCAATCATGATGACGATCGTGAATAAAAGTACCAGCAGGTGCTCCTGGGCCACCACATAAATACTTGTAAGTACACCAAGCCGCAAAATCAACCCCCCAGTCATGTAACTCCAATGGAACATTCCCGGCGCTGTGCGCCAGATTAAAACCAACTTTTATACCCTTTGAAATTGCAATACTAGTTATTGCCTCTATGTCAAGTGCTTGCCCGGTATAGTAATTAAGTCCACCCAGATAGATCAAAGCTAACTCTTCGCTATTTTTTTCAATCAAGTCAATAATGTCTTGGTCCCGCATAACCTTCTCACCTACTCGAGGGGCGACCTCTATCAATGTATCTTTTAACTTATATCCATGAAATTCAATATGACTTTGTATGGCATAGTGGTCAGATGGAAATGCATCTTTTTCCATTAATATCTTGATCTTTCTTTTTTCTGGCTGATAGAACGAAATAAGAAGTAGATGAATATTGACAGTCAATGCATTCATCGCAACAACCTCTGTATCCTTTCCACCAACCAAGTTTGCAAAGGGCTTTGTTAGTTTTTCATGGTATGCTATCCATCTCTCTTCCTGACCCAAAACTCCCATTTTTGACCACATAGAAAATTCTTTATCCATCTGCTTAGAAGCACTTTTAGGTTGCAATCCTAAGGAATTACCACAAAAATATATTAGTTCATTTCCATGATCATCTTTTGGATAATGAAACTCATTACGATANGAACTTAAATGATCATTTTGATCTAGANATCTCGCAAACGATAAGGAGTTTTCGTAGTTCATAAAAAATGGCCGTGTGATAGCCCTAACCAATCCATGGCATTCTTAAATAGAATATTATTTTTTGTTGAAGTTAGCAGGTCAGAGTTTTCAATCATCATACCTGGAGACTCCTCACCAAGTGGAAATGGATAGTCAGAACCCAGTATGATCTTCGTATCACCTACTTTATCAATTAGGTACTCAAGCATGTCAATGTCATGGACCAATGAATCCACCCAAAATTTTCCCAAATGATCTAAGGGGGATATCTTACTATCTACAGCACATAGATCAGGTCTAACATCAAAACCATGTTGTATGCGCCCAATCGTTGCAGGGAACGAACCTCCTCCATGAGCAAAAGCTACTCTTAAATCTGGTAATTGCTCAAAAACACCTCCAAATATCATAGAACAAATAGCTCTACTAGTTTCAGCGGGCATTCCCACCAACCAAGGCAGCCAATATTTTTCCATTTCGTCTCTGCCCATAATGTCCCATGGATGAATAAAAATGGAAGCATCTAGATCTCTTGCAGCCTCAAGAATAGAAAATATAGATTTTTCATTTAAATTGACACCATTTACATTTGACCCGATTTGGATTCCAACTAGACCAAGATCTTTGATACAGCGCTCTAATTCTTTGATCGCTATTTTTTCATCTTGCATTGGCAATGTACCAAGACCAAGGAAGTTCTTTGGATGCTCATCTACGACCATTGCAATATGGTCATTAATTAATTTTGAGACAAATAATGTGTCAGCAGGCTTTGCCCAATAGTTGAACATCGCAGGAACAGTTGAGAGAACTTGAACATCAACNTTTGTTTCACTACATTCCTCAATACGGGTCAATGGGTCCCAACAATTACATTCAATGACCCTAAAACATTTACCATTTTTCATCATCTTAGCTGAATTTTTAGTATGNTGCTCNAGACTGATCCATCCACTNTAACCAAATTTTCTNTCTAGATCTGGCCAGGTCTCNGGAAGAATATGGGTATGTATGTCAATCTTCAAAATATATTAATTGGGAGGCTCTTGAATTGCTCCACAATCACTACAAGTTCTTGATTCAATATCTTCCCAATAAGCTTTGAAAAGAGGTGGGAGTTGCGCTACTATATCCTCAAGGTCTAAACTTACTTCATTAAGCAGAGAATCACAGTCATCACAATACCACTGGAAAAAATCCAATGCCCCTTCTTCTCTCTTGTATTCTATTACCAATCCTACTGTATTACTAAACCTTTGGGGTGAATGTGGTAAATGTTTTGGCAATAAAAATATTTCACCCTCTTTTATAGTGATATCAACCCTCTTTCCATTTTCTATTACTTTCAACAACATATCCCCCTCTATCTGGAAGAAGAACTCTTCAACAGGATCAACGTGGTAGTCTTTTCTTGAATTAGGGCCTCCAACAACCATGANCATAAAATCNCCCTGGTCATACACAGTTTGATTTCCTACAGGAGGCTTAAGTAAATGACGATTATTTTCTATCCAGTTCTTAAAGTTTATTGGGGGTCTTACCAAAATTATTCCTCAATGGTTGCAATGCACTTTAACTCGATAGCTATTGGCGTGGGAAGAGAGTTAACCTCAACCGTGGTTCGACAGGGTTGATTATCGGTAAAATAATCAGAATATATNTTATTNAAANTATCAAAGTCTCTNCTCATATTTGTTANAAATACTGTTATATCAATAAGGTTTTTCCAACTGCTTCCTGCTTCTTTAAGGATAATCCTGACATTTTCAAAAACAGAATGACATTGTGCCTCAATATCATGGCCGACTGCATTACCTTGCCCATCCATCATGACGCCAGGGATAACATTGGTACCTGGTCTCCTTGGTCCTACACCTGATAAGAATAGGAGGTTTCCCACTTTCCTTGCATGAGGATATTTACCCACAGGGTCTGGTGCCTTATTTGTTTTTACATTCTCNTTCATATTCTAGGCCCTCNTAATTATCCTTATTTAGACACAATCTTTCNACTATGCCATTGCTCAATATTGAAGTTTCAAAAATTTCATCAACATCCTCGATCTTGATCTTCGTATACCAAATGTTATCCGGATAAATTACAACAGCAGGCCCTAATTCACAGACATCCAAACAACCACTTTTGTTTGCTCTTACCTTGCCTTTNAGNCCATTTTTATTGATCANTTGGACAAATTTGTTTCTTATCTCCAATCCACCGCAACTTAGACAGTCTCCTCTTGAACTTTCTTTTGAGCGTTCATTGACACATATGAAAAGATGTTTTTGGTATTTTTTTGTCATTTTGGTAGGCAAATATTTTTTTGTTCAGTGAAGAATTTGAGAGCATCGTCTCCTCCCTCTCGCCCGAGTCCTGAATTCTTCATACCACCAAAGGGTGTTCTAAGATCACGTAATAGCCAACAATTAATCCATATAATACCAGCGTCAATGCTAGAAGAAACACGTTGCCCTTTATCGAGATCTTTGGTCCATATTGTCGCAGATAGACCATAATCAGTACTGTTTGCCATCTCCACAGCATCAAGCTCTGTAGAAAAAGGTTGCAGGGTTACTACAGGGCCAAATATTTCTTCCTGATTAAGTCTCGAAGAATGATTTAGGCCTTCTATTATAGTCGGTTGGAGATACCAACCTTTAGAACAACGACCGTTTAACTTTTCTACATTTCCGCCAGTTAAAACACTCGCACCCTCCTCAATGGCTATCTCTATGTATTTTTTGATCTTCAAAAAATGCTGTTCTGATGATATCGCACCAAATTGAGTCATTGGATCCATTGGGTCTCCTATGACCAACCCTGAAACCTTTGAACAAAAATCTGACTTGAATTTTTCATAAATAGATGACTGTACCAGAATACGAGAGCTGCATAAACATATCTGTCCCTGATTTGAAAATGATGACCTAACAACCGTTTCTAGCATTAGATCATAATCGCAATCGTCAAATATGACGGCAGGATTCTTTCCGCCCATTTCTAATGATAGTTTTTTGAATGAATCTGAAGCATTCTTGAATATTAACTTACCAGTTGATGTCCCTCCTGTAAATGATATGGCCTTGATCTCTTTATTATTGACAAGCAATTCTCCAGTTGTACTGCCTTTTCCATGCACAATATTTAACACACCTGGGGGAAGCCCAACTTTCGAACAGACATCACCAAGTAAATAAGCGGTATAGGGTGTAACCTCAGATGGCTTAGCCACCACAGTATTTCCAGTTACTAGCGCAGGAGCGATCTTCCAAGTAAAAAGGTAAAGTGGCAAATTCCACGGTGATATGCAACAAACTACTCCAAGTGGTGATCTAGATACATGATTGATGGATACGTCGCTTATTAGATCCCATTCAAATTTGAAATCCTTGGCATGTTCAGCAAAGAATTTAAAATTCGATATCGCCCTTGGAATGTCCAAAGATCTAGCAAGAGAAAGTGGCTTTCCTGTGTCTCTTGATTCAAACTTAGAAAAATTATCTGCTTGATTATTTATCTCTTCGGCAATTGCCATTAGATAGTTTGATCTATCAACCAAACTTAATGCTGACCACGAGGGGAAAGCATTTTTAGCTGAACTGACAGCTTCTTGTACATCCTCAGAATTTGAATCAATAAGCTGGCCATATACTACTCCAGTAGCAGGCTCATGTAATTCCAACTTACTATTTGATCGTGGATCAACGTATTTGCCTGAGATATAATTTTGAATTAATTCCATTGATCAGATTGTTTTAGATCTTAAAACTAAATAGTTCCATAATAATAGTTACCACTTTCTGAATCTATAGACAGATATAAACTCTACTTTTTTCAAGCACCAAAACGACCGCCATCAACCGACAAATTATGTCCAGTTATATAGGCAGCCTCATCGGATGCTAAGAACGCGATCGTATTTGCAATTTCCTCAGGGGTACCCAACCGCTTCAACGATGTATTTTCTTTCCACTGATCGTAAATATTATCTATGGTTACGCCTAATCTTTCTGCTTTACTTTTTGCTAATTCTTCTAATCTTGCAGTGGATGTATATCCTGGAAGAACATTGTTTACACATATACCAAACTCACCTAATTCAAGAGCAAGAGTTTTACCCCACTGTGCAACGCTTCCTCTAATTGTATTTGAGACTCCTAGACCAGGAATGACCTGATTCACAGATGTAGAGATTATATTGATAATTCTACCAGTCCCCTTATCCTTCATGCCTGGAAAAACAGCTTTTGCCATGATCTGGTTGCATATGAGCAATCGCTCAAATGCTATTCTAAATTCCTCCTCCTCAGCTTGAATCAGTGCTCCTCCGTGAGGGCCTCCTGAATTATTGACTAATATATCAACCCCTTTACCTAATTCACTTATATGTGAATTGACTTTATCTTTTAAACTATTAGGGTCATTGAAATCAGCACAAATAGAATAATGAACTTGACCAAGATCTTCGAATAGAGAGGATCTTACATTCTCTAATTTTTCTTTATCACGGGCTACTAAGGTAATTCCACAGCCTAGATCTGCTAATAAACTTGCAGTTGACATCCCAATTCCATCAGTACTTCCACATACAATAGCATGTTTATTTTTNAATGATAATCTCATAATTTGAAGTGGTACCCNAGATTNCGTTTTGTATGTTCAGGTAATTCTGGAAGAGCCGACCTCTGNATGAAAAACGTTGAAAGATCGGCTAGCTCAGAAAAGACCTTATGTTTATCGGCAGTAGATTTTAAATATGCATGNCCGGATGANCCTCCTGTTCCAATTTTAGAACCNATCATCCTCCTCACCATTATCGAATGNCTCTGCCTCCANGNAGTNAAAAGTTCGTCNACATCCATAAGNCGTGAAAGAAAGTTGAATGGCGAGTGAAGTATTGGCTCATCTCGNTATAAAAAAATAAGCAATGCCGCTTTAGTAGCCTTATGGGATAAACGTTTTTTATTGTTCTCTATCAACTTTTCATGTTTTTTTGAATCTATCATTGCCTCAAANGAAGCTACAGCTCTCTCATGCTCTTTTATNTGATATTCNANCTCATCAGTTGAATAANTNGGATTATTCCTGATGATACTTTCTTCATTCNTNAACATACCTCTTACTGCNTTACTATATTGCTCCCAAAAATCAAATCCTTCAAATTGCAAGAAAGGCGTTCTCTCTAACCATACTTCAAGCAATTGAAAAAGNGAAAGATCGCTTTCAGATCGTTCTACATTTTCTTTTTCATTTTCAACNATNGCTGCNTTNTAGTCTTTGCCACCATACTTGATCCTATTTACTTTTTTTAAGCCAAGTTTATTTTCTAATTGCCTAAACTGNGCACTTTGNAACCCTGANGANGGNAAAAGCTCATCTCTAAATTCTAAAAAATCCATTGCTGTCATGGTTTCTAANACTCGAACTTGGTCTATGAGAATCTTTTGNATCTCAATGATCCTATCTAACCTTGTTACTGCTAGNCTAACATCTGACTCTTCAACTATTTTTTTACCAAANATNANTAATACAGAATCCAACTCATGAATNATTTGTTTGAACCAGAGCTCATAGACNTGATGNATGATAATGAACAACATCTCATCNTGAGCTGNAGTACCNCGCTCTGCACTCTTTAATTGTTGACTATTTAGGAGNTCTTCNAATTTCAAATAGTCNCTNTAGTTAAGAAGTTTTTTATTCATTGTTCANTAATCCCATTCAAACCCAGATACACTATCTGTNGTNGTACTGACCTCTATGGTATTATAATCCNTTATTATNGATATATAATAGTAAAGAAACTTTGTCGATTGTNCATCATCTAACCACACTGAATCTGGGAACCCNAATGTTTCAATCACTTCAATTTCAGATGGCTTACCTTTTAAAAATTCCCATATGTCATACTCAGACATATATCCTAGAGTATAGATNGTCTCNTGCAATGGCTCNGCCACNGCACTTTTAGTTAGAGGCATTACGATTGGTTCCGGTGGAGGTGGAGCACATGACAAAAATATTACAATAAATAAAGTNNTGAATTTCATCAATAGAAACTAGCAAGATTAATTTTTCCCAATCAATAAATTATATAGTTTATAATCATANCTTTTTTTTGAAAAAGAANAGGTTTACTTTACGAATTANGATATAAAAGGATTGAGCATTATGTCAAAAATTGATGATAAAGATAGATTTTATTATAATCGTGACTTCCTAGGAAGTACATCTGGAAGATCTCTAAGAATACTTTCAGANTATTACGGACCNCTACAGCGATTGGAGCGCAATAACATATCGGATACGATCGTTTTCTTTGGTTCAGCCAGAACCTCATCAAAAGAAGAGGCAGAAAAAGCATTATCANATGCNCCAGAGNGCACAGACAAACAAACCATGGCTAGATTACAAATGGATCTAAAAATGAGTCGCTACTATGAAGATGCACGTGAACTTGCAAAAAAATTTACAACATGGAGCAAAANTCTAAAAAGTACAAANCATCGCTANATCATATGCTCAGGAGGAGGACCAGGNATNATGGAAGCTTCCAATAGGGGTGCCTCTGAAGCAGGAGGANTAAATGTTGGACTTACCATATCTTTACCCTTTGAATCATCTGGAAACAAATGGATATCAGATGACCTNGATATGAAATTCCATTATTTTTTCATGCGAAAATTTTGGTTTCTTTATCTTGCCAAAGCATTGATCGTATGGCCAGGTGGTTTTGGGACACTNGATGAGTTGATGGAACTATTAACTTTAATTCAAACTGAGAAGATCAAGAAGCGTCTGCCCATTGTCTTGTATGGTANAGAATTTTGGGAAAACGTNGTNAATTGGGATTATCTTGTAGAAATTGGAACTATCTCACCTGAAGATCTTGACNTATTTCATATTTCTGATGAAATTGGGGATACTTTTCAGTATGTTACAGACTTTCTNAGTAATAACGAATTANAAGGTCCAAACTTTTGAANCNACAATTTTCATATTTACTGATTCTCGTATCTGTTTTAATTGCACAAACTGAGCCCGTAAAAGACATTCACAGGAATGACCCAAGAGTTTGGGCATTGACCAATGCGATGATCCATACTGAACCAGGTGATTCCATTAAAAATGGTACAGTTGTTATTAGGGATGGTAAGATCGAAAAAGTNGGCCGCTACATTAAANTNCCTTTAGATGCNTACGAGATCGACCTTGAGGGTTCACACATATATGCAGGTTTCATTGATGGGTGGTTTCAAGTTAAGAANGATGAGCAGNTCAAAAGTCCTGATGATCATTGGAATGAGAAGATCAGAGCAGACTATCGTGCAAAAGACGATCTCAACATAAAAAAGAAAACCCTAAAGNCTCTTCATTCAATTGGTATGACTGCTGCNCATATTGTACCTGAAAAAGGTATCTTNAAGGGNAAATCAGACCTTGTTGTACTGAATGATGAAATGTTATCTGTTGCNAAAGATGTNTCNGAATTNATTGAGTTCAAAACAACTGGATGGTCTGATAATGGCTATCCNAATTCNCTNCTTGGAGTCATTGCAGTNATAAGACAGACNNTGCTNGATGCAGATTGGTANCAACGNTCGNTNGANATNATAAANAAATATCCNGANGAGAATGANCCNCTTNCNCTNAACCCTTCNNTGNTTGANATAGCNANNTTNAAANGNAANAGAAGCCCNTTCCTNTTNATGACANGAGAAGANCATNCNGCACTTCGATCANTNAAAATTTCNAAAGANTTCAATCTNAATCCTTGGCTTCTNGCAAGCGGNTANGAATACAGAAGACTANATGANATAGCNGAACANAATCCCTTCATAATATTTCCTCTTGAATTTCCTAATAAACCAAAAGTAAATGATCCATACGTTGCGCTACAATTTTCCAATGAACAGTTAAAGCACTGGGATATGGCCCCTGATAACATAAAAAAGGTCTTTGACGCTGGGATGCGTTTTAGCTTTACCTCTGGGACTTTAAAAAATAAATTGGATTTCAGAAAAAATCTAAGGAGGATCATTGAGCGTGGCATCTCGGAAGATGTAACGCTTGCAGCGTTAACAACCTACCCCGCAGAAGCAATGGGGTTGGAAAAAACTCTTGGAAAAGTTCAGCCTGGTTTCATGGCAAACCTAGTTGTTACAGATGGAAATTATTTTGACCCTAGGTCAAGGGTTACGTCTGTCTGGCTTTCTGGAAAAGAAAAGTATATTGCTGATAGACATAAAACACGATTAGCTGGAAAGTGGGACCTTATCATNCAAAATAAGACTCTCAAACTTGAGTTTGATGTTCCTAGTAGACTTAAAAAAGATAAAGATAAAAATCAAATGGCTTTAGCAAATAACCAGTTAGAGGGTAAAGTTATTTCAAATGATGAATCCTTTAATTTGATCGACTTAAAAATTGATGGCAGTGGAATCGATTTTAAGTTGAAAGGCACCCTCCTAGATATAGATGCGACTCTTGCATTTAAAGGTGAAATAAAGAAAGACCGTATCGTAGGTATGGTTTTCGATGGCTCCATGGAAAATGAGTTTAAAGCTAAGCGTACTTTATCGAGCAAAAAGGTTACAAGGGAAAAGGAAACAATGAGTGAATCCGAACTATTCTTTCCCGAAGGTGCTTATGGNCTAGATAAAGAACTCCTATCTCCTAATGCGATATTAATTGATAATGCAACGATATGGACCTGTGGTCCGAAAGGGATAGTAGAGGATTGGGATATCCTATTTGTCAATGGAAAGATCGATAAGATCGCTCCCGACATCAGCGTTCCAATGGGAAGNGCNCTNGTGATTGATGGAACNGGTAAATACGTAACACCTGGACTNATTGATTGTCACAGCCACTCAGCAGCATCATCTATAAATGAAGGTGCACAGGCAGTAACAGCTGAGGTAAGAATACGAGATGTCCTATTTGCGGATGATGTGAATATCTACAGACAACTAGGTGGAGGACTTACGACTGCCAATATCCTACATGGTTCTGCCAATCCAATTGGAGGCCAAAATGCTGTCATAAAACTTAGATGGGGTTCAGGTCCAGATGACCTTCTTTTTAAGAATGCTCCAGAGGGTATCAAATTTGCCTTAGGAGAGAATGTTAAACAGGCTAACTGGTCAGGTAATGGCAGATATCCACAAACAAGGATGGGTGTTGAACAGGTGATCCGAGATGCATTCAGAGCTGCCCAGGATTACAGACATCGTCATAAGACCTACGATCGAAGTTCAAAAGCAAAGAGAAAGACCACGCCACCAAGAATAGATCTAGAATTAGAGGCTTTAGCTGAGATATTAGAAGGAAAAAGNTTACTCCACTGTCACTCTTACAGGCAAGATGAAATATGGATGCTCACTAGAATTGCAGAGGATTTTGGCTTCAAGATAGCAACATTTCAGCATGTTCTTGAGGGGTACAAAGTAGCTGAGCGACTGGCAGAACATGGAGCAGGAGCATCCACATTCTCAGACTGGTGGCAATATAAATATGAGGTCATTGATGCTATTCCACATAACGGGACACTAATGGCAAAGAATAATGTTTTAGTTTCATTTAATTCTGATGATAGTGAACTTGCACGNAGAATGAATACCGAAGCCATGAAAGCGGTCAAGTATGGAGGCNTGTCTGAAGAAGANGCACTGAATTTTGTAACGATCAATCCAGCAAAACAATTAAAGATAGATAAATGGGTCGGTTCNCTAGAAGAAGGAAAAGATGCAGATTTTGTCATCTGGGATGGTGCTCCACTGTCGATTTACTCAAAAGTCTTGGAGACATGGATCGAGGGAACAAGATATTGGTCCGTAGATGAAAACGATCAATTAGAAGAAAGAGATAAGGTCGAAAGAGAAAAATTGATCCAAAAAATTCTTTCATATAGCACTACTTCATCTGGAAAGACCATGAAGCCAAATAGCGTAACTCCACGTCATATTCACAATTGTGAAATAGATGACCTCGAACTAATGGGAACGGGGCAATACGAATGAGATACTTATCCTTACTATTGATTGCTTCAACTTTATACTCAAATAATCAAATTCCTGGTAATGAACAAAAGAGGCCTATCCTCCTACGGGGTGGTACTCTGCATACAGTATCTGGGGATATTTTAAAAGAGCATGATCTTTTATTTGCTGAGGGTAAGATCATTACAATAGATGAGCAAATACAGCCATCTCCCGATACGGATATCTATGAGATATATGGAAAACATGTTGTTCCTGGATACGTTGCCGGATACACTCGTATAGGACTGACTGAGATCTCTGCGGTCAAACAGACCAATGACCATTCTGAAATAGGAGATATCAATCCAAATGTAAGAGCAAACGTTGCCTACAATCCTGACTCGGATCTAATACCAGTGACACGGTCTAATGGAATACTTACTGTCAACTCTGCACCTTCATCAGGAAGAATATCTGGACAATCATCTGTAATGCTATTAGATGGATGGACATGGGAAGATGCAACTCTAAAGCATCCTGCAGCATTAAATATCAATTGGCCATACATGTATGTCAACTATGATAAAAACCGAAAAAAGAATGATAAAATTCAAAAAGATGAATATAAACAGCAGGTCAGAGATTTGAATCAATTGATTCAGAATGTTCGAGCATATCATAAACGACGAAGTGCCAAAGANAGAAAGGCAGAACACAAACAAAAAACTGATCTTCGCTTAGAATCAATGATACCATTTGTGATCTATAAAGAACCCATTCATGTAAAAGCAGATGATATTAGGCAGATCGAAGCAGCGGTAAAGTGGGCGAATGAACAAGACCTGAATATTATCATTGTTGGTGGAAGAGACTCCTGGATCAACCCAAAAATATTAGTTGAAAATAATATCCCTGTAATTCTACTTGGAGTTCAAGTAACTCCTTGGAGAAGATTTGAGCCCATACATATTTCGTATAAACTTCCCTCACTATTGCATGAGGCTGGTGTTCATTTTTGCATCTCATTAGATCCAGGATATCCAATGGATGGACATGTACGAACACTTCCAGATGAAGCAATGCGAGCTGCATCTTGGGGTCTATCTAAAGATCACGCGCTAAGGTCCATTACCCTATCTGCAGCAGAAATACTGGGAGTGGATGATAGAATTGGTTCACTTGAACCTGGGAAAGATGCAACATTCTTCATCGCTGAGAGCGAACCTCTAACACAAACCACCAATCCAACAAAGGCCTTTATCCAGGGTAGAGAACTAGATTTATCAGATCGTCAGAAAGATCTATGGAAGAAATATAAAGAAAAGTACCGTCGTTTAGGCAATCTTGATGATTGACCGATATTATATCACAAACCCATAACTCTGAAAGCTAGTCCATCTATTTAACCTTATGACATCGTAAAGTACTTTTAAATGAGACTGAGTCTCAATATATTTATGCCAATAAGCAGTGTTCTATTTTTAAAAGATGCATACCAAAATCATAATATTCTTATTTGTTATTTTCACTGATATATCATCAGCGAACAAGCCCTCTAAACGAGTTTGTAATATTGCAGACAATACATCTGGTATTGTGGTCGCAGGTGGATCGATAACTGAAATATTATACTTCCTAAATGAAGAAGACAGGATTCTTGGTATAGACGTTACTTCAAACTTCCCAAAGCAAACAAAAAAATTGCCATCTATTGGTTATGTTAGAAATTTGTCAACGGAGGGCATACTTTCACTAAACCCGAAGTTGATTTTAGGCGAAAATGATATGGGACCTCCATTAGTATTAGATCAAATAAATGAAGTTGGAGTAGATTTAAGGATAATTCCTGAAGAACAAACTGCCATGGGTATAATTGATAAAATATCCTGTATAGCGTCTATCATTGGGAGCCAGGATAGAGCCCAAGAAAAGATAAAAGGTGAACTTATGCCAATAGTAAAAGATCTTGAGAGATTTCAGGGAGATAAAATTTTTGAAAAAAAGCGAGTCATGCTCATTCTTAGCATGCAAGGAACCTCACCAATCGTTGCAGGGTTAGGAACATCAGGCGATGGTTTTATTAAAATGACTGGCGCAATTAATGTTTTTGAATCTTTCAAAGGTTGGAAGCCCGTATCAGAGGAAGCAATAATAGAAAGTGACCCGGACTATTTTATAATACCTAGTAGAGACATGCATAAAAACTCCGATGTTAAGTCGTTAACGTCTAATCCTATTTTTAAAAATACAAAAGCTGGATCCAAAGAAAATTTTATTTTTGAAGATTCAATGGCAATGTTAGGGTTTGGACCTAGAACAATAATTACCGCACTAAAAGTTGCAAAAAAAATGTATCAATAAGATTGAACCCATGATAGAACATGAAATATGTTAACTCATATCAAATTTTTATAATTTATTTCTCTATATTTATTTTACTTATTGTTCTAGGGCTTGCTTTATCATTTGGAAGCTATAAAGTGACATTTATCGATTATCTTTACAGCGATATGAGCAAAATTCAGGAATCTGTTTTTACTAAAATTCGTTTCCCAAGAGTCTTACTATCTGCCTTTGTAGGTGCCTCATTGGCCACATCAGGAGCTTGCCTTCAAGGGCTTTTTAGAAATCCTCTAGCAGATCCAGGTCTCATTGGGGTTTCCGCTGGTGCAGCACTCGGTGCAACCTCATTCATTGTATTAGGTTCAGGCTTTGTCCATAGTTCGGTAACAAATCCTTATCTTTTACCCCTTTCATCTATCTGCGGTTCAGCATTTGTTATATCTGCATTATTTTTTATTACCAGAGGGTTTGGAAAAGAAGGCATCACATATTTACTGCTTGCGGGAATAGCTGTAAATGCCTTTGCTGGTGTGGGGATAGGTATTCTAACATACATCAGTGATGACTCTGAACTTAGAGGCCTTACTTTTTGGACCATGGGCAGTTTTGGTGGAGCCACCATATCGATGATCGGACCTGCAATACTTTTTATAATTTTTTCGTTTATTTGGATTATCAAAGAAGCTAGAAAGTTAGATATTTTACAGCTTGGCGAATCTGAAGCCTACCGATTAGGTATAGATATAAAAAAATTGAGATTTAGTGTTATTGTTTCTTCAGCAATTATTGTTGGTATTAGCGTGTCTTTATCCGGGATGATTGGATTTGTTGGTCTTGTTGTTCCACACCTTGCAAGGATACTTGGTGGGGTTAATCATAGTTTTCTTTTGCCAAGTTCTGCTCTTATGGGGGCTATTCTGATGGTCCTTGCTGATTTACTTGCTCGAACAATGATAAAACCTGCTGAATTGCCCGTTGGACTTATCACTAGTGCAATTGGTTCTCCTTTTTTTCTTTGGCTTATTTTTAGGATCAGAAAATCATGACTATCGAAGTAGATAGAGTATCCTATGAAATCAATAATTTTTCTATTTTGAGGGATATTTCTCTAGAAATTAGGGGTGGAGAAATATTAAGTATCATAGGTCCTAATGGCTCTGGAAAATCAACTCTAATGAAAGTTTTGGCAGGAGACGTAATCCCAAGTAGTGGTTCAGTAATAATAAATGGCAAGAATCTAAATGATATTGAAATATCATCACGAGCCATAGTACGCAGCATGATGTCTCAGACTCAAAATATAGTTTATGATTTTGATGTGAAAGAAATCATTGAAATGGGCTGGATTGAATCTTCAATTGATAAACCAAACGGTCATTTTGAAAAAACAATTAAATTTATCAGTAATGAATGTGGTATAGATCATTTATTAAAAAGAAAGTTCAATAGTCTTTCTGGAGGCGAACAACGCATGGTTCATTTTGCAAGAACCTTATTACAGTCAAATGGATTACAGGAAAATTTGCAAAAGTATATTTTTTTTGACGAGCCTACAGCAAATCTAGATATTAAGAGAGAATTAAATATTTTAAATGTAATTAGAAAAAGAGCAAAAGAAGGATATGGTATCTTCATTGTACTTCACGATCTGAATCTTGCCTATAATTTCTCAGATAGGATTGTATTAATCAAGAATGGTAAAATTAGTAAAATGGGAGATCCAAATGATGTTTTCAATGATGAAATACTTTCCGAAATTTATGAGGTGCCAGTTTATTTCGACAAAGATATCGGCAGAATAAGATATTATTAATAAGTAGGATTTTAAAATGAAAAAGATTTTAACTAAAATGGATTATAATGCTACAAAATTGTATCGCAATAGATTACATGGTATCCTTTCCACCGTTTCAAAGGAGCATAATGATTATCCATTTGGTAGCTTTGTAACATATGTACCTTCGAAATGTAGGACAGCTTATTTATACCTAAGTGACCTTGCGGAACACACAGAAAATTTACACTATAATTCTAAGTCCAGCATAACCATCTCTAAGCCAAATAATTCTGGAGATATTCAAAATAGTGAAAGACTAACATTAGTAGGTGATTTAGGAGTTGTAATTGAAAAAGACCTAGCTGATTGTAAAATGAGATTTCATTCAATACTTCCAGAAAGTGAAAAATACTCTGAAATGCATGATTTTAAGTTTTACGAGTTAAAGATTAAACACGTGAGATGGATTGGGGGTTTTGGAAAAATTGCGTGGTTAGATAAAGAAAACTGGTCTCATGAAACTCCTGATTGGCATGGCGGGGAAAGAAAAATCATAAATCACATGAATGAAGATCATGGCAACACCATTTTTTCAGCGCTTCATGCTCAGCATGGGATAAAAGATAAAAGTGCAAGAATGGCATTTATTAGTATTGACGGTTATTATATTGATTCCAAAAAGGGTTTACATTTTATCCAATTTAGTGAGCCATGTTTTACAATGAAAAAGTTCAAAGATATGCTGATCGACCTTGCAAAAGAGTATAGAAGCTTCGAACTATAGGTATCAATTTGAAAATGAGAACCAAAAAGCTAAGTCCTCTCGTCTTTTTACCTTTTGTAATAAGTAGCTATTTATTATCTGATACTAAAATAAATGGTAGAGTAATAAGTACTAAAAGCAACAAGCCAATTCAAAATGTAAATATCTATGTAAAAAATCAAAAAAGAGGCACAACGTCAGATGCTTCTGGAAACTTTGAACTATTGCTTGAAGAGGATTCTTCATATTCCATTGAGTTTAGCCACATAGCCTATGAAAACACATTGATCAAAACAGTACCAGGAAATTTAATAGATGTAAAAATGAAAGAAGTTTTTTTGATGTTGGATGATGTAATTGTTTCAAGCATGAAATGTGAATATGCATTATCTAATGTTCCTGTGTACTCCGAAGTAATTGGGAAAAGTAAAATAGTTGAGGCAGGAAGTGTTTCCATTGCTGAAGTTCTTGAACAGCAATTAGGTATTTCAAAGGCATATGATGCCCATGGCATGTTTGATTACAATTTGATGGGTTTGGAATCAAAATATATCTTGGTAATGAGGAATGGTAAACCTATCACTGGCAAATTTCAAAATATGATTGACCTTGATCAAATATTAGTTAGCAATGTTGATAAGATTGAAATAATCAAAGGTCCTGGTTCCTCGCTCCATGGATCAGATGCAATTGGAGGGGTAATAAATATTATAACCGCAGAAACGCCAGAAGATTCTAGATTGAGTTTAAAATATAGAAGAACAATGTTTGATATAGGCACTGATAATAGTAGAAATAACTCATCAGGAAACATTGCGTCATTTAATATATCTAAAAAGTTTGGAAAATTTAGTTGGGGTTCTTCTGGACAATTACAGGATTTATTAAACCAGTCATCGATTACCCCCTTGAATAAGGATGAAATAAGAAAATTAAATTTAAACACTGAGTTACATTGGGTATCCAAAAGTGAGAAGGACCAATTTGGTTTGATGCTTGATTATTTTGGGCAGAACGATATTGGTAGAGATTTATTGAGTACTGGCTACGAATTATCTTCAAACACCACAGATATTAGTCGCATGTCTACTACACTTACCCACGAATGGATTTTGTCCGAAAGACTTCGTTTTAACCAAAGCTTGAACAAGTCTGATTATGAAAGAGAGTATCGCCAAACAGGAATTGATGATTCTTTCACTATTAATAATATTGCAACTGAATCTCTGATTGATTTTGATGCAAAACTGCAATTTAGTTTAAATAAAAATAATATATTGCTTGGCTTCAACTCAAATAGCCCTTCCCATCGAAGTAAAAGATTGATTGACTCTAGCCACGTAATGCAAAAGAGTGGCATATATGTCCAAAACGAGTATTCCCAAAATGAGGGGTTGAAAATTGTATATGGTTTAAGGGCTGAAAGGTACGCTGAAGAATACAGTTTTAATCCTAGACTTGCGTTAATGTATATACCAAAAGATAATTATAAAGCGAGATTCTCTTTAGGTAAAGGCTTTAGAGCACCGTCTGTACAAGAAACATTTATTAATTTTCATAATGTAGATCAAGGATATATTGTAAAGGGAAACTCGAGATTAAGACCTGAAAAGTCAATAGGTTCGAGTTTCAATATTGAATACTCAAATGAAAAAGATATTCGTTTAAATGGACTGTTATATTATAATTACTTTTCTGATAAAATTCTTACGGAGCAGGTAGGTGATTCTGGCTCTTCTCCAACAGTTTTTACCTACAACAATATATCTAATGCCACTTATCAAGGAGTTGAGCTATATGCAGACTTTGTTCGTAGTAATAGCCTGACATTGAAGTTCAACCTCAATTTGAGAGATGAGTTTGATAGCGAAGGTAAGAAACTAAAAAATACTATTCCTTATTCAACTGGTTTTGAATTGAGTTATCTTATAAGAGCTATAAATACAAGACTATATCTAAACCAATCACAAAGTTATCGATATGCAACAGATACTTCTTTCGGATTGATGGACATGATATTTAACACAAGGTTGTCGGAATTACTT
>NZWG01000065.1 GCA_002698235.1 Fidelibacterota bacterium
TGAGGTCCATTATTTCTACCTCGCTCATATCTACTATCAGTATTTGATGTTTAGCTGCATTAATATAAAAGCCTAATAAGCCTTCTACCGAACCGAAAAATATGGGTCCCTTTGGTACCAAAACGCTTATTTTTAATTCACCAAGATTTTCAAGATCTTGCTCTGAAGAATAAAATTCTGTTTCAGAGATAGGAACGATCTTATGAAATACTTTTGATGTGAAAAGTATTTTGAAATGTTTAGCATGTCCAATCATCGAGATGGCTATACCAATTCCAATCGCTATCATTAGATCTTCATATACAGTGACAAATAAAACTACTATAAAGACTATAAGGTCTAGAATTGGAATTTTCTTCAAAACTGGTAGAATTCGATAATCCAGTATATCAATTCCAACCTTAAACAAGATAGCCGCTAGACAAGCATTTGGTATCGCCGCCACAATAAAACCAAGACCAGATAATATTGCTAATAATACTATTCCATGAATAATGGATGCTAGAGGGGTTTCTCCTCCAAATTTAATATTTGCAACGGTACGCATGGTTGCTGTTGCTGTTGTAACACCTCCCATTAAACCAGCAGCCATATTTGCCATTCCTTGCCCGAAAGTCTCTCTGTCACTACTGTGACGTATACCAGTAATATTATCAGCCACCTTACAACTTAAAAGACTATCTAAAACTGCCAATACCGCTAGAGCAAAGGCTGGACCAATAAAATCTAGTGTTCGACTTAGGTCAGGGATATATAGAGTGAAGATATTCATTCCCGAAGAATCACCCATTTTATCTCCAATATATGGTATCTCTAATTCCATGAGATGAGCTGTACAAGTACCTATTATTAGAGCAATGAGAGGTGCTGGGATTTTCAATAGTAGGTTAATCTTTTTTCCTAAGCGTGGCCATAAAAATAATATACTAAGAGAGGGTATCGAGACATACAAAGCCTCAGAGTTAACGTTTTGAATGGTATAACTTAAATTGCCAAGAACCTCATGTATATCCTTACTAACCATTAGTCCAACAAATGCATTTATTTGAGTAATGATCACTATAACACCTATACCACACATGAAACCTGCTACAACGGGATATGGCGTAAAATGAATAAATCTAGATATTCTAAAAAAAGAAATAGCCACTAAGATCAAACCACTTAAAAAAATTATTGAAAAAGCTGCAACTAGATCAGGTTGATTTGATGTCCCTATAATAAAGAACCCCATAAAGGAAGCTATTTGGGCAGCTTTTGGTGCAGTTGGACCACTAACTCCCACTAAACAGCCACCAAATAATCCACCAAAGATTCCACCAGCAATTGCTCCCCAAATACCCGCAATTGGACCTAACTTGGAAATTTCTCCAAATGCTAGAGCTAGTGGCAATGCAATGATAGCTACAGTTATTCCTGATAAAATATCACCTCTAATATTTCTATTCAGAGATTTAATATTTTCCAGAGGGTTTATTTCTTGGAATTGATTTTTTATAAAATTAAGTAACATGTTAACTCGAAATTTAAAGGATAGTGATGATTCCTAGTAAGAACCGTTCTGTTTAATCTTTAATTAATAAATGACCGATTTAGGATTAATAGGTCTTAATTGACTTAGAAGTATTCATCTTTGGCTTTCCTTTTCCCAATTGTAATAGCCATAGACATTCATCATTAATACGAATACACTCATAGCCATGATGGGAGTAGCATTAATGATATATCCATAAACTATATATACAACATTCCCAAAACCCCATATATAAAAACAATACAGCTTTTTTTTTGCATTAAAGTAATAGCCAAATAAAATTAGTAGAAAACCCAACCAGCCAACTATTTCAATATTTAAATATTCCATGTTCTCTAAACTATTTATAATTCCAATATGCAGATATATGTAGAAAAAATACATCGCAATTTTGGATATTAATTATATATATCATCATTGTCATTATTGCAGATTGAGACCAAGTGTTTTTATGATTAATGATGTAGCAATCAAGATTAAAATTATTCCAATTATTCGATCAATAAGATTCGCATTAATTCTTATTCTATCAATGAGCGGAGTTCCTGCTAGTACAAGGGCAACTGACACGTACCAAATAGTATCAATAACACCAGCCAAAACTGCAATTACCATACGATCAAAATTACCGATCTGATTGTTGATGAATTGTGCAAAAATAGCTACAAAAAAGACAAGGATCTTTGGATTAAAAAACGCTATCATAAAACCTTCAAAAAAACCCCTTCTCCCGCCATTATTATATGTTTCAGATGATTGTGATGGAGTACTCTTAATCATATTAAAAGCTATCCATATTAGTAAAAGTGCACCTACCCACTGAAGTATAATAAAAATATTTTCATTACTTAAAAGAATGGATGACAGGCCCATAACTGCGATAAATGCATATATCCCTAGACCAATACCATGACCAACACCAGTCATAACGCCTTGAAATCTTCCGCCAGAGATGGTATTTCTTATCACTACTGCTAAACTAGGACCTGGTGATATAGCACCCATAGCACAGACGAATGATAGGATAATTAGTGACTTAATTTCCATTTAATTTTTTGCAATGATTCTACTATCTACCTATAGGTATAACTATCCTATCTATGGATAAAAGTTATTTCCAAATATAGGTAATGGTAAAGTGGTCATAATCCCAATTTGCTTCTGTTTATATTCATTGATAAAATAATTATCAGTGCATAATATGATAGGTATAAAACCTAGACCACCCCAATATTTATTTCTTGGATATTTTTTATCTTTATCCAAAAAAACCCCTCTGCCAGTTCCCAATGTAAATAGTACGTTCCAAAAGTTTAAATTCATATCAAAATACATAAATGAATCTCCTTTACTAAATCTCTTACCTATTGAAGTACCAAAAAATAAATAACCTTATAAATCTTGCTTGTATGGACCAATTAATACAATTGATGGACTAATTTGAATATCAATGTATCGAGTTTTTTCTTGAGTCTTACCTATTTGAGGTCCAATACTTAAATAACCACCAGGGAAACTACTTTGTGAGAAGTTTTCTCCAACAATGTGCGATAACATCAATAAAGATATGAGATGGATATAATCATATTCATACATTAATCTATGATTCATGCCGCAAAAAGATACTGGCAATAGTAACCAGATTGCGACCTAAAATAAAAAAACCCCACTTTTATGGGGTTTTTTAAAAGACTTTAATTTCAAATTATTTTATAAAAATTTTGATTCCTTATAATAATTTATTCTTTTCAAACTGGAAATTGATTAAAGTATGTTATTAAAATAAATTATCAATAAACACAAGGAGGACAGAGCTATTGCGGGTATCATTTTTTGCAATGGATTTTTTACTCTAAAATGCGTTCCAAGGGCTCCTATCATAAGAACTACTATCCCCATACTACCTATCCATACCAAGCTTTTATCACTAGATACAATCATTACTGAAAATGAAAGCTTTAGAATGCCTACCAGATCTCTTAACCATGTTGGCAATTTATATTCAACAAATTCTCTTTTTATATTTTCATATCTAACGACCCAAACGTAAAAGAGGGAGACTGCTAGAAATACTTTACAGGTAATAAATAATGTTTCATTTGATATAGCCATTCAATACGTCCCAGTTTATTGCATGAAATTTAAGATATATCTAGCAAATTTACCCATCATCCTAAAAATAAATCGCGACTTATTCACTAACTAATTTATAAATAGTAGAAAATCACATCCCTACTACACCATATAAAAGCCCCAGTGATTTGGGGCTTTTATTGTCGATAGATTGATGCGGAGAGAGTGGGATTCGAACCCACGTTACGCTATTAACGCAAACACGCTTTCCAAGCGTGCGCCTTCAGCCACTCGGCCACCTCTCCAAAGTTTTAAATAGGGAACTTTACTATTCTTCTTCTGATGAATCATTATTTAGGTTATCTGATTCTGGAGATTTTGAAACGACTTTTTCATTATCTCCTGATTCCTCANCAGANGAAACATCATCNGAAGCTAAAGATACNTGGTCTTGNNCATTATCAGNTTCAGTATCTGNTGAAGAAACAAACTCACTAAGATCAATATCAACAAGATTNGCTGCTTCATCCATTCTTTTAAGTGCAGCATCAAGTTGTTCACCTTTATTCATACGNACCATTTGCTCATTGAATCTCCAACGACCAGTCTGTTCNGATTGAACACTTTTTACATGCTTTACATATACTGAATCNCCACTAGTATTTCCAGCGGCCTTATCTGCGAAACTTTTTTGTTTTTTTGCCATTGCTATTTTTTCTCCTAAGAAATAAGCCGGCGAATTTATAAATCAAATAATCTAAACTCAACGAATTAAGANGTATTTAATTTTACTTCGCCTTCTCCATCATTTTTGCAGTTGCTAATTTGCGCATNTCNACAACATTATCATGCTCATCTACNATCTCCACACCGAGNAGTGTCTCTATTGCATCTTCAAGAGTTATAAGTCCTGTTGTTGTACCAAATTCATCTTTCACTANAAACATTTGTTGGCGACGNTTAACAAAAAGATCTAAAACATCAGAAACTGATGCTTTTTCTAAAACTGACTCAATTGGCTTCATGATCTNNTTCATTTTNATATTNAATTGATCTTCTGCCTGTTTATTAACAAGNTCATATCTATTNACAATNCCAACTATATCNTCTANATCTNTTTNAAATATAGGTATGCGAGAAAAAGCAATGGGAGAATGTTCCTCAACNACAGTACCAACTGTATCNNTTNCTTTCAATGCAAATATCACTGAACGTGGTGTCATTATATCCTCAACNGGCATGTCATCGAGTTTCATTAAATTCTCAATTATATCCCCTTCTTGCTCATCAATAGAACCTTCATCCTCACTTATCTCAGCCATAGCCAATAGTTCTTCTCTTGAGGCNTTTGATTCTCCACCATTTTCACCTTTATGAATGAATTTAGACATCGTTTCAGATAGAAGAACAAANGGCCATGCAATNAACATTAGAATGCGGATNGTGTAANCAGAAAATGGNACTAGTGATTTGCTNTATATNGCTCCTATAGTCTTTGGTATGATCTCGGAAAATATCAGAATACATAGTGTTAATANCCCAGAAGATATTGCAACCCACTCATTTCCAAANATCATTAANGTCTGAGCACCAACACCTGCTGCGCCGATGGTATTTGCAACNGTATTCACNGTNAGGATAGCGGCAAGTGGTTTGTTAATATTTTCTTTTAATTCAGCCATTAATTTTCCTGATGTTCCNCCCTCTTTTTCGATAACGGAAACATGAGCTATNGATAGACTGAGCAAAACAGATTCAAGTAGAGAACAAAGAAATGAGACGAGTAATGCTGTCAGAAAATAAGTAAGTAATGCTGTCATTAATTATAATTTAGANATAAAAACACTATGCACGAACCCATTTAATAANTTCCTTGGGTGTTATTTTTTTCCCGTAAAGCAGGATTGCAGTNCGAAATATTTTACCAGATAATTTTAACATGAACCAGCACGAAACTACCATCAAGGTAGTTGAATAGATGATCTCATTCAATTCAACNGTACCTGTGCCNAAACGTATTATCATCATAAATGGTGTAAGAGGNGGNAAATATGTTATTCCAACAGTAAAAGTNGATNCGGGGTTAGTAATAAAGTAAGATGCAAANACCATAGGTAAAACAGCTACAATGCTAATTATACCTGAAGATTGTTGAGCTTCCTGTTCAGAAGTGAAAAACGTACCCATTGCAGCATAAATGGCAGCATAAAAAAGGTAGCCAGTGATAAAGAATATTAGATAATAAGGAATATCTAAAACCTCTATGGATGCCCATCCCTTATAATGCGTTATGGAAAGCCCAACTATTAGGTAAAATACCATTTGTAACATTCCTAATGCACCTAAACCTAAAATCTTACCTTTCATTATTTCATCTGGCGTTACGCTAGACAACAANATTTCAATGGTCCTACTTGTTCTTTCTTCCATAACNGAGCGCAAAAGCAGCTGCCCACTCATAAAAACCGTCATAAACAATATAGTTAAAAATAAATATGGGACAAGAAAGCTNGAGAGTTCATCGCCTTCNGATGNNTCGCCCAATTCATCGATCTCGTATGTTTCAAATTCTATTTTTTTACTTAATTGACCTACAAGCGAGATATCAATATTNTGGTCTAGCATTCGTTGCTCNATAACCAGTTGATTTAGAATTCTNCTTAGGCTTGTATATATCTTAATATTGCTCAAAGACTGNCTAAAATACCTNACCTGTCCNGTGTCTATTATTGTNCTAGGTATTACCATATATCCTTCAATATNATCACTGAGGACGCTATCAAGTGATTCTTTNTCTGAATCTAATTCAATAAATAAAAATTGAGGGCTCCCGTCTTGGGTTANAAGCACTGCATCNCAACGTTCCTGAAATCTNTNTACAAGAGATTCTACTTCTTTGTCAAAAACCAATCCTATTTTTGATTTATCCTCTGGCTCTAGATCCATCANNATTGTCGGTAGATACATAGCTGCTCCCATAAGAAANGGNAAGGCGAATGTCGTTATTAAAAATAGCTTNGTTTTTACACGNTTGATGAATTCCCACTTCATGATNTTTAAGANCTGGTTCATTACTTANTACCTACCTCTTCNANAAAGATNTGCTCNAGAGTTGGTATTTTTAATTGAAAAGANAGTACATCNACTTTAGCATTNATCCATTNNAAAAATTGATTTGGGTTNNTGCTCAATACNCCAGAAATAGTATTTTCTTTTATNTCTAATTCTTTAAAGTAATTAGNAANCTCNTTCTNATCAATTTCACCTGAGTAACGAACCTCAACTGCGTCACTAGAATGTTTTTTTCGAATTTCTTTTAATGCACCCTCAACAACTATGCTCCCACTATCAATTAGACATATATTATTACATAATCTTTCAACTTGCTCCATCTGATGAGTTGAAAATATAATTGTCTTACCCTCGTCTTGTTTTTCCTGAATAATTTCCTTTAATAGAATCTGATTCAAGGGATCTAGACCAGTGAAAGGCTCGTCAAGAATAATAAGATCAGGGTCATGTAAAAGTGATAGTATGAACTGTATCTTCTGTTGGTTTCCTTTGGATAGCTCCTCAACTTTCCTACCGCCTTGATCTAAGAGACCAAAGCGATCTAACCACATGGAAGACTTTTTCTTTGCATCTAGTTTCTGAAGACCGCGTAATGATCCAAAATAATATAATATTTCTTCAATCCTCTGCTTCTGATAGAGACCTCTATCTTCTGGTAAATATCCCAAATTTTGGCGTCCTAAAGCATTGATATCATTTCCGTTAAGATTAATCGATCCATTATCAGGGTGAATGATTCCCATGATCATTCGTATTGTTGTTGTTTTACCAGCACCATTTGGCCCTAAAAAGCCGTACACATCACCTTTTTCAACTTTAAAAGACACATTGTTAACAGCGTAGGCTCCATCAAATTGTTTCCTAAGACCTTCTAAAATAAGCATACTAGATATCGATCCCTTTACCATCACAATCGATGGGTATCTCCACACCTAGATATTTTGCTATAGTGGGTGCGATGTCAACCGTTGCTTGGGGACTGGAATTTTTTCTCTCTCTGATCCCCTTCCTAGAAAATATGAGAGGAACGTGGGTATCGTAGTTATAAGGTGTTCCATGGGATGTACCATATGGCCCCCTGTAGAGGTACCCATAAGTAACTATGGGAAATACCTCAGGCGTCATTTCTGGATGAATCATGTTCTTCAAACGAAAAGAAAGTTTGGTTGTATCTTTTCCACTAAGCACATGTTCTTTTATTGCTGTTCTATCTATTCCCTTAACTCGAGTTAAATACTTATCGATTATATCATAAATTCGATTTTGATCTATTTTTTCTTTTTTTATCTTTTCCATATCAAGAAAAAAGTTCCCGCCCTCACGATGATAAATTCCTTTNCCAAATAACTCNTCAGATTCTTCATCGATCCAAGATAGNGCTTCTTGCATATGTTCATTATTGATCCTGCCAGCGTTTTGACCTTTTTCCTTTAAATANTCCGGAAGTGGAAGCCCACCATGATCTGCTGTCAAAACAAANAGTACATTATCNAGNCCTACCTTACCATCTAANAATTCTATGAAATTCCCCAGNTAANGATCTAATTTAATGCAAGCATCCATGGTTTCCTGCGAGTNTGGTCCATAGCTATGTATTATCCAGTCCATCGCTGACAGACCTATGGATAGNAGGTCTGGTNCATTATCTTGNCCNAGGGAATCGCCTAAAATNGCATACTTGGCNAATTGAAGTATCTCACGTTCAAACCAGGGTTTACCCATTAAAATAGAAAGTGGGTCTTCTCCAGGATTAGTGCCTATTGGAAAAACAGGAGANTATTCTTCATTTAAATAATTATCTTCTTCNCCATAATAATGATCCTCTCTNGAATATTCTAAATAAAGAGCATCATGAAGCGATTTTTGCCATAATGAGTCTCCATAGGATCTACTTTTTAATTCTCCATTGAATTTGCTGGCCCANGAGGGTAATTGNTNGACATANTAGTCAGAGGAAATAAATTCTCCCAACTGATTATAATAGATTGCTTGNTCAGGGTTTTTACCCCCTAATAAACATGCAGCCCTGTCCTTCCCACCTAAAGAGATAACCTTAGAGGTTGGATNTTTGGATTTGATCCAATCNCCNANTCCTCTAGCATCGTACCTAGAAGCCGAACGTGCGAGGCCCCTATTTGAGCCCACAACTTTTGCTTTNGTATCTTCTACACAGTTAACATTTTTTTTGAGAGAACGATCATAATAACTATTTCCTATGATACCCACTTTTCCTGGATATTGACCAAATCCTATTGCAGTATGCCCTGGTCCAGTTGCGGTATAACTATGTTCATGNTGNGTNTTGGTAAACCAGATACCTTGATCNATTAACCATCGAAAACCNCCTCTNTATAGATCATTNAATCTAGTAAGGAGATCAGGNCGCATCTGGTCCACAACTAACAATANCACTAGCTTTGGCGGTGTAGTAGGAGCTCCCGTACAGGTAAAAANNTTAAGAGCNGCTGAACAGACCAGCCCNAANGCTAATTTGTTCATNCACAAACCTTTAGAAATCGTCTCTTTCCTATTTTTAAGANNTGGTCATCGCCTGGTTTGATCTTGGCNTGTATATCGTTNACTTTNTTCTGATCTAACNTTACAGCACCTTGCTTTATCATCCTACGNNCCTCTCCCTTNCTNTTTAATAATCCAGATTCAAAAATGATATTTACGACCAANTCTTCTGATTTAAGAACATAAATAGGAATGTCATCNGGCATACCTTTACCAACCACNACATCATTGAAGTGTTTTTCTGCTTTTTTAGCTGATTTNTCATCATGGTANAGGGTTACAACTCTGCGAGCTAGNTCACGCTTAACTTCCATTGGATTAACTTTTGAGTCTGTAAGCTGCTTTTTTGCATATNCAATNACATCTGAGCCTGCGTCTGCTGCCAATANGAGCCATTTTAATATCATGTCATCTGATATNGATAACGTTTTGCCGTACATNTNTTCTGGACTTTCTTGGAGGCTTATGTGATTGCCATAAGATTTAGACATTTTTTCAATTCCATCTGTTCCCTCAATTAACGGGGTAGTAATAATACATTGCGGCTCTTGANNGTTCTGTTTTTGGAGATCTCTACCTACCAAGAGATTGAATTTTTGATCTGTACCACCCAGCTCCACATCTGAATTTAGTTCTACAGAATCCTGTGCCTGTGCCAAAGGATATAGGAATTCGTGTATGGATATTGGAACCTCAGATTGAAATCTTTTTGTAAAATCATCNCTTTCAAGCATTCTTGAAACNGTATATGAGCTNGNTAGTCTTACAACATCATTAAANTTCATNTTNCTNANCCANTCTGAATTATATTTAANTTTAGCTNATTTCATATCAAGTATTACTTTAGNTTGCTCTACATANCTTTCCGCATTGGACCTAGCTTCTTGAAGNGTTAGTTGTGGNCTTGTTTTATTTCTACCNGTAGGATCTCCAATCATAGCTGTAAAATCTCCAATAACAAGNACAGCNGTNTGACCAAGNTCTTGNAANTGNCTTAACTTTCTAAGTACTACACCATGACCNATATGNAGATCAGGTCGACTTGGGTCACANCCTAATTTTATTATTAGAGGCAAGCTTGTAGATATTGANNTCTCTAACTTCTTAACAAGNTCCTCCTCAGGTAAGATCTCCTCTACCCCTCTTTTTATAAGATCCATTTGCTCATTTATAGGTGCATAAGTCATCTAGCTTTTAGTGCCCTTTTGATGTCTCTCTCAACATCCCTTTTCTTTTTGGTATCTCGTTTATCATATAATTTTTTACCTTTTGCAAGACCAAATTCCAGCTTTATAAATCCACCTTTAAAATATAATTTTGTTGGTACAGCGGTTAATCCTTTTTCAGCTAACTTTGAATTTATTTTCTGAATCTCTTTCTTATGAAGAAGTAATTTTCTATCTCGAACAGGCTCATGACCCTCAAAACCTGTATGACTATAGCTAGCAATGTGTGACCCTTTCAACCATGCTTCACCCTTACGTATAAAAATATATGCCTGCTTTAGACTAGCTTTCCCCTCTCTTATGCTCTTGACCTCACTGCCTTTAAGCTGAATGCCTGCCTCAAATTGGTCAAGAATAATATATTCATGAAAGGCTTTTCTATTAGTGGCAACGACGGTGATTTCCATATGATATTCTCATGTAAACTACAAGATTGAGTGTTGTTTTAACAAGTTTATTCATAAAGCAAAAATTCAATTTATTTTACAAATAAATTGAATTTTTTTATTAATAATTAATTAAGATATTAGTATTTTATTGAGAAGCAATCGCATTAAAATTTTAATTATAAGAGTATATCAAATATAGAGTTACAAAAGGAGATCAAATGAAAAGTTTATTCATAGCATTGATATTTATTTTTTCAATACCAAAAGCTAGCACCCTGCACATATCTACATCAGGAAGTGATGAATCGGGTGATGGTTCTGCTAATAATCCATATTTAACAATTCAGAAAGGAATTGATGAAGCATCTTCCATGGATACCGTTTTAGTNATGAATGGTATCTGGCAAGGTGGTGTGACCATAGATAATAAGCAAATTACCCTAATGGGAGAATCAATGGATGANACCAAATTGAATATTGCAATTACNGTACCTAACATATCCATTTCAAATAACTCTGACACAGTTAGAGTTGAAAATTTAAAGATTAAACGTGGTAATGCAGAATTAGGTGGTTCAGCTCTACATGTATCCAATTCAATAGTGGTCGTCAAAAATCTTGACTTGTCAAATAATATGGGCTTGAACGGTGGAGCTATTCTATTGGACCAATCCGAAATGTTTTTAAAAGATTCCAGAATTTATCTTAACTCATGTGATTCGCTGGGTGGGGCAATCTATGTTAAAAATTCAAAGTTAGAATTATCAAGGACAGATTTAAGTAATAACAGTTCAGATAAAGGAGGCGCTGTTTATATGGATTCAGCAAGTGTTGTAACCATAGATAACTCAAACTTTTTAAATAATGGAGCTTCTTGGGGTGGCGCGATTTCTACAGTTGGACTTGGTAAACTGGAGATATCCAACTCATTTTTTAATCAAAATACAGCAACTCAATTTGACACTGCTAGCGACCCTGAATTCCCAACTTTCGGAGGTGGTGGAGCAATTTATCAAGAGTTTGCAGATACTTTAACTATTACAAGCACAACTTTTACAATTAATAATTCCCCAGCAGCTCCAGGTGGTGCAATAGTGGGTTATCATGGAACAGAAGTAATACTGAACGATTTAATAGTAGCAAATAACGTATCAGGTGGTTATGGTGGTGGATTGTGTTTTTTAAGACCCGGACATATAAACTTTACCAATAGTGTAATTGAAAACAATCAAAGTCAAGGTCAAAGTGGTGGTGGTCTATTTGTGAGTAATGAATCAATTGCTGATACTGTATCACGTGTTCCAGGATCATTAAGTCACTTGACTTTTGTGAACAATTACGCTCAAATTGGTGGTGGTGGTATATTTATCTGGAACACTGCTGATTTTAATATTACTCATTGTACTTTTGTCGGAAATGAAGCAAACGATGTCGGTTGGTCAGGTGGAGGATTAGCTGTGCATGCTAATGCAGAAGTAAATATTTTGAATTCTCTATTTTATGACAATTATCCAGTCTCGGTCCATGACGGTACACCAAACAGCCCTTTTGAAATCAATTATACAAGGACAACTGAAAACTGGGCTGGTGATGGAAACATAACAGAGGACCCTCTATTTGCAGATGCAGAGAGCTTTGACTTCAGACTGCAGCTCACTTCTCCCTGCATTGATGCTGGAACGTCTGATCTAGATGGAGATGGTTTTGAAGATGAGGGTCTTTTTTATATAGGTTCTGCACCTGACCTTGGAGCCTATGAGTGGATGATAGCAGCACCAGAAAATCTTCAAGCTCACACTCAAGATTCAACAATTCTACTCGCATGGAATCCAGTTGAGCAGGATCTTCAGTATTACAGACTTGAAAGATCAACGAACGACATGTTTACCGAAAATGTGGTAGAGAACTTCTTAACTAACAATATATTTACAGACACTGATCTAGAATGGGATACAGAATACTTTTACAGAGTATCTGCAAACGTTGGTTACTATACTGACTACTCAAATACCTCATCTGTAATGTTGGAATCATTAGATATCGAAAATAATCCATCCTTACCATTTAGCTTTGAAGTCTATCAAAATTATCCAAACCCATTCAATCCTACCACATCCCTCTCGTATCAATTGCCTGAGGATGGAAAAGTGGAAGTGATTATTTATGATATGATGGGCAAATTGATTAAAACCCTAGTGAATGAAAAACAGAGTTCTGGTCAAAATTCTATAACATGGAATGCCACGAACAACAGTGGTAATCAAGTATCAGCTGGTTTATACATATATACAGTAAAAACGAGTAACCATAGGCAAAGTAAAAAGATGTTGCTAGTAAAATAGATTTTAGAGACAAAATAATTTTATTAATTTTTTGACAAGTATCGATTATAAAATTCTGATTACTGTGGAGGAGCAGCAATAATGAAGCAATTAGCAATAATCATCTTCCTGAATATTTTACTGCATGCTCAAAACGGGCATATCAGTGGAACCGTCTTATCTGAATTATCAGAGCCTCTTGCTGGAGCAAATATTTACTTAAAAGAAACAAATACTGGCGCAATGACGGACATGGAGGGAAGTTTCTCAATTGATGGTCTGTATCCTGGCTCATATACAATAAATATTAGTTATATTGGATATAAACGTATTACTATGACCTACGTCATCACCTCTGATGAAGATAATCAAAATTATCTTGATAAATTAGGTCTTCAAGATATAGATGAGGATAACATATCATATGGTGAAAAATTTTCAGATGTGATTTTTAAGTTGGAACCTGATGCCGTAGCATTGCGCCAGGTAAATGTCACTGGTCATGAACTTGACAAAAGTCTTTCTGATATATCAAAACAAACTATTTTTGCCCCCTCAAAGATAAGAGAGTCATACATGACAGTTGGTGCTAGTGTTGATGCAGTAAGTATCAAGGATATTAAAATGTCTCCAGCACTTAAT
>NZWG01000066.1 GCA_002698235.1 Fidelibacterota bacterium
CGTTAACAACCGCAGGAACATTTTCTAGGAGACCATCATCATAATCAGGAGGACCGACACATCCAATAAAGATTGCGATTATTGTAAGAGCCGTATAGGTTGTAATATGTTTCAATTTAACTCCTTCGCATTAGCTTTACTTTGACCTAATTGAAGTTCAGAAATTTTGTCCATTGGTTTTTCGAGCTCTCGAAGCCGAGGACCTCTAAGATCTTCATAATGGTTTGAAAGTGCATTGAGAGATTTCCCCATAGATTCAACCTTACCAGTAAACATGTCCCACTGTTTTTTAAAGACTCCTACTAACTCTTGCATCTCACCTGCCTTTTTCTCCATAGCAAAATTGGATACCGCCTGACGAATCAGCGATAAGATGGCATATAGTGTTACCGGTGAACATAATAAGATCTTTTTACCCAATGAGAAATCTATAAGGTCGTGATCTTCTTGATTCAAGAATGCATAGATCCCTTCATTGGGAATGAACAGGAGAACATAGTCAACTGTGCTTCCTTTGGGATCAATGTATCCTCGCTTTGAGACTTCATTGACGCGATTTCGAACATCGGATAGAAAAGCTTTTTTTTCTGACTCTTTTTGGGCGTCACTTTCAGCAGCAACATATTTCTCATAATGCGCAAGCGGAAACTTCACATCCATGTTTATTACTTTTTCATCAGGCAATAAAAAGGTGAAATCTGGTCGGTCTCGCCCATCTGACATTTGGGACTGCTGGGTATAATTAATTCCTTCAACTAAACCAATGAAGTCTAGAATATCCTTGACCATGCGTTCACCCCATTGACCTCGAGCTTGAGAGCTCGATAGGATCTGACGTAGCTGAGA
The DNA here is from genome assembly GCA_002698235.1 of Fidelibacterota bacterium. Taxonomy (GTDB): domain Bacteria; phylum Fidelibacterota; class Marinisomatia; order Marinisomatales; family UBA1611; genus NZWG01. The sequence continues at coordinate 847 of NZWG01000066.1, forward strand.
AGTGGTGTCTGTTAATTTACCAACACTCTCCTTTGACTCTTTCATCTGACCTTCAAGTGCAATCGTATTTTTGGACAGATTATCTAGATTTTGCTTCATTTCTTTTAAAGTTGAATCGATTAGTTCTTTTTTACCATCTAATTCCTTGGCGGAATCCTTATTCAGTTGCTCAAACTCAGTTTTAGCCAAACTAAGAAACTGGTTTTGATTATCGATAAATACTTTATTTGATATATTTTCAAACTCCTGTTTAAGGTCATCTTGATTCTTCTGCATCGAATCCACACCTCTTTGGCGTATAAACCATATGGATCCACCACCAAGGATGAATCCAACAACAAAAAGGATGATTCCAGTTAGATCCATTATCTAGAGGGTAAGTGCAAAAGAGTCGACCAAGATGCCAGGGCATGTTGTGGCGCCTAATGAACGTTGTCCATATGTAGAAACCTCAGGCACAACTGTTAGTTTATCCTCTACATCTAGTAACTGTTCTCCAAAGAAACGGTAGAATGAGTCATCGAACCTCATGGTCTCTATTGGAGCGACTATCTCACCACCTTCCACCCAAAAGCATGCATATCTTGTCAAACCAGTGATCCTTCCTCCTGCATTATCACTCCAGTTGAGATAATGAATGTTTGAGAGATACAATCCTTTATCCAACTTTTTGGTCACGTTATCCTGATTGATGTTACCAGGAGCCATACGTGGAGAGCGAAGGTATTCACCTCCCTCAGCAAAATTTGAAGCTACCCCATATTCTTTGGCTGACCTTGAACTGACAAGCGTATTTTTGAGAGTGCCATTCTCGATCAGAGAAATAGATTCTGGCGAAACCTCTCCGTTTGAATTGAATTTAGGACAAAACCCTGGTGAGAAGTCCTCAACAATTGAGAATTTTGGGGATAGTCTTATATCCTCATTCCTCATCCTACCAAAGCCGCTACACCCTTGTCTGAGAGAAGCTTCACTTATTCCATTCCATGAGAACATCCCCAAGAAATCAGCAACCGCTGCTGCCTCGAACCAGGTTCTATACTCACCCGTATCGATCTTCATTGGTTTTTTTTCCATGAGAGAAAGCTTTTTTCTACTCTGGCTTACATAATTTTCATATTCATTTTGAATCCAATCGCTTCCAGCATAGCACCCCTTAACCATTTGATGTTCAGGAGTCACTAACGAATAATCCAAACAAAATGATTCGGTTTCAAACCAATGTTTTTGACCTAAATTATTTGCGCTTCCACGATACATCTTTCCATTGGCTAAGATACCCACAAAATCAGTGCCCTCCATTGCAGGCAAGATAGCATCAACAGCATCTTCAAATGGTAAACCATCGGCTTTCTTTATTTCACGACTAGATCTTGAATCAGTTGGCATTACCAAGAACGGATCTTCTGGAATCTCTTTTGATTCTGATCGCATTCTCTCTATTTCATCAAGTCCTCTTTTCAAATCAAGATCTCCATGGCCTGAAATTGTAAATCCACCATTGCACGTTCGACCGTTAGAAATAAACTTTAAACCGAGATCTGCATCATCGACCAGGCCAGTTTGACGAACAAATGCATTATTGAATCGTACAAATTGACTATTCTCTCCATTCAAGGACAGAACTAGGTCTTCTCCAGCACCCAGTCCAGAAAATAAAGAATCACATAATGTATTAAATGTTTTTTCCATCTTAGACTCCTCCAAAGACTGATACATTATCAAAGAGACATGCAGGCGAGGCATGCCCCACACGTATGACCTGATTGGGCTCGCCTTTCCCACAATTTGGCGTCCCATAGATACCAAATGTATCAAGGTTGCCTACTCCCTTTAGACTATTCCAGAAAGGAGTCGATATCCCACGATAGTTTGGATTTTTAACGGTTTTTGTAAGCTTTCCGTTCTCAATCAGTTTGCCATATTCACATCCAAATTGAAACTTGTTCCTGTAATCATCAATAGACCAAGACTTATTACTTTCCATGTATACTCCACTCTCTACCTGACCAATTAGTTCATCAAAACTTGAGTCTCCTGGCTCTAAATTTATGTTGGCCATTCGGTCGATAGGTGCTCTGTTCCACCCACTCGATCTAAAGTTAGCAACACCATCAAGACCTGAGCGGATCTGGCTCTCCTTACCACCAAGGCCTCTTACCAATAGTCCCTCTTTGATGAGATATTCTTTTGTGGCTTTTAGTCCACCGTCATCGTAAGCATAGGATGCAAACTCAGATTCTAGTGTTGGGTCAAAGGTAATGTTCATGAGTTTGGATCCATACTGGAGACTACCAAAATCTTCAAGCTTGACAAAACTCCATCCTGCGTAGTTCCTCTCATCCCCTAATATTCTATCTACCTCTAGAGCATGACCTATGCTTTCATGGATTTGTAACATCATCTGATCTGGCGCAATGACAACGTCCATGTCACCGGTTGGACAGTCTTCTGCGTCCAAAAGCTCGATTGCTTGCTCTCCTATTCGATTTGCATTTGCCATGATCTCATATTTATCGAAGTATTCTAGACCCATTTGCCTGCAGGTTCCTCGCATTCCTCCGAATGTCCTTGTCTGCTGATTTGGACCATCAACTGCCGTTGCACTTAGATCAAACTCTAACATCAAAAATTCCTGATATATTTCACTACCATTTGAACTTGCGTACTTAAAGGATGTCTCTATCAATTGACATAACGATGAGGCACTGACGATCTTGTCTGATACCTTCAAGTTCTCATAGGCCTCCATGAGAAGTCCATTCAGATTCCCGGCGGATAATGACCCTCTGTCCTTAGTAAATGGAGATCTATATTCACCCTTGTGGGATGGCCTTGCAGATTCATCAAACTTATAAAGAGAATTCTTTGAAGCGATCTTTGCCTGCTGATATGCCTTCTTTGCGGCTTGAGAAACACCCTCTTGAGTCATATCTGGAGTACCATAATAACCAAATTGCCCATCAACAAGGACCTCTACCATAAGACCATGGGTTGATGATCTCGCATTCGCAACGGGAACACCATCACGAATCATCCTTGGGGTGTGGGCCTCATAAACCTCCCTGATACCAGCCCAATCGGCAGGTACATCAATGGCACTCAAAAGTTCTTTTATTTCAATGTTTAACTTCATTTGGTCTCACTCCGAATTATTGCATAAAGGGACAATTTATATTGAATATATAAGCGGCGTAAATTAATTATTTATCTTCTAATTATCCAAAGACACAAATAGAACATTATAATAAATAAAACAGAAATAATAATCTATAAATTGCCATTATGGCATGAAAAAATAAAACGAGTACGTTAATTACTGCCATTTATGCATTCTGCATGCAATAAATTACCACTTTATAGCATTGGCACTCTAATTGCGTGTATATGTTTGAAAATTAACCAACCCCACTAAAGGAGTAAAAGATGACACTAGTAAAATGGAAACCAAGATCAATGACCATGTTTGATGGAATGGATAATATGATCAATGCAGTCTTTAACAATGATTGGAATAGGTCTACCAATGAGAGATCAAGCTGGTCTCCAGCCGTAGACATTAAAGAGACTGAAGAGTCATACTGTATAACTGCTGATATACCAGGACTTGTAAAAAAAGACATCCACCTTGATGTTTCCGATGGTATTCTATCCATATCAGGAGACAGGGCCCAAGAGAAAGAAACTAAATCGGACCTCTATCACTACAGAGAGAGAACACGTGGAACGTTTGCTAGATCTTTTCATCTGCCCGATTCTGTAAATGAAAAGAAGATAGCGGCCGCCTTCAAAGATGGCATTCTAACCATTGATCTGCCTAAGACAGAACCCGTGGAACCTAGATCTAGAAAAATAAAGATCAGCTAAAAGCAGGCAACTAATGAAGGGGCAGCAATGCCCCTTCATTAAAAATTAATAGGGTTCTAAAAGGACCCTTTATTGAATTTGATACCCTTCTTCTTACATTCTCTCTTTAAAGATCTCGATAATTTCCCTGGACCACTATAAAATACCTTTCTATCAACCTGACCCGAGCCTGTAAGCTCCAGCTCCTGTTCCCAATTTGGAATTCCAAATTTAGACCTACTCCAAAGGTTATCAACTAAGGAAATACTGGTCTCATTTTCAGCAACGTCTGTAGTAATGTACATCATCTTCCTAGAGATTTCATCCGGTGATCTCTCAAGAAAGTAAATATGATAGTTAAAAACTTGTGTCGAGCCATCTCTCTCAATGTCCTTGAGCATCTTAGTAAACCATTCAAAATAGGTCTTGTCCTCTATTAACCAATAGAGGTCTACTTTTTCCAAACTTCCCACTNCTGAANCATCCTGCAACCTGATCACAATATCTTGAAGAATAGGAGCGATCTTCGATATACCATGTCCAGCACCNACCAAAATAGCATGCTTGGTTTCTANTATGTCNTGACTTGAAGANCCNTATGGACCGTCCATTCTNATCGACCAATCTAGAGTTTTNTCCTTTCCTACTACCTCTAGAGTAGAGTCATATAACCTATCAGACCATTGATTATTTGATTTTACATGAAGCACAAGGTCTCCTCCACCTGTCTGATTGATAATATTGAATGGATACCACTCAGATGAAGATATCTCTTTGCAATTGATGTAAAGATAATCTCCAGGGTCAAACTCAAATCCTCTAGGAGACGAGATGGTCAACTCCAATACCTTTGATGGAAGAAGTCTAATTGACCTAAGCTGAACNNTTGTTCTATTCTTTTTCCTGTTCNTAAGGACATTNTACAAAAAGATCAATNTNGGAATCATNAGCCATTGAAAAAGACCTATGTCTTGTACCTGTGCCTTAGACTTAAAAGGTCCTTTTTTATTTTCCATTGCCCCTGACAAATTGTCTTGGTAGCGATCGGGTATCAACCAATGCAACGGATTTACAGCAAATCCTTCCATGAAATCAGGATAATCATTTGCAACATCAAGAAATTCACCAAAATCGATGGTCCCNCTCAGATCNTTATCAGCTCGTTCAAAGAANNCATCNACCAAAAGGTCCAATTGAAACTCGTCATANTCTAGATGGTTCTCCAGAAAACTCTGTTGAATAAGTATNTTTAGCTCNCTNCGNTCTATGNANCCATTGTTATCGAGATCGTGTAGCTNNAAGGCAAATNTGACCTTATCCTTATCACTACCATCTACCATNGACTGAATAGTNTTCATGAACTCACCNTAGTCAATAGACCCACTATTATCTTGATCAAAGATCTCAAANAGTCTATCAGNGATATTCTCATTGGATATCCTCAAGCCATTGCGGAACTCTTGCTTGTCAATGAGTTGGTCACTACCTGCTATNTCTTTAAATCTATTCTTGAGATCGATCAAGAAGGGACCTACCAATTTTTTAGACTCATTAATCAATGATGTTTTCCATTTTAAGATTGATTGAACTCCTATAATTTATAATAACGTTTTAATCAAAAAGATATTTTTTACCTAATATGATACACGAAAACATATTAACCACTATAGGAAACACTCCTGTTGTCAAAATGAATCAAATAGGAAGTGACCTACAGTGCAATTTGTTCTCAAAATGTGAATTCCTAAACCCTGCAGGCTCTATTAAAGACCGAATAGGTTGGAAAATGGTTGAAGACGCAGAACGATCTGGAAGAATAAAACCTGGGGACACACTTATTGAACCAACTTCAGGCAATACTGGTCAAGGCATAGCACTAGCAGCAGCGGTCAAAGGATACAAATGCATCATCACTTTACCAGAAAAGATGAGCAAGGAAAAGCAGATCGCGTTGGAGGCATTGGGTGCGGAGATCATACGTACCCCCACTGAAGCAGCATTTGATGATCCTGAGAGCCATATCGGAGTTGCAAAAAAGCTACAAAGTGAGATACCCAACTCTCATATTTTAGACCAATATGCTAACCCATCAAACCCTCAGGCTCACTACGATGGGACCGCACAAGAGATCTTAGATGATTTTGGCACGGACCTTCATATGGTGGTCATGGGTGTAGGGACTGGAGGAACGATCACAGGTGTGGCCAAGCGTCTAAAAGAAGAGATCCCTGATATCATCATTGTTGGAGCTGACCCTGTTGGATCTATCTTAGGTGGAGGGTCTGAGGTTAAGACCTACCAGGTCGAGGGAATAGGATACGATTTCTTTCCTGATGTTCTTGATAATTCCTTGGTAGATGAATACATAAAAACAGAGGACGAAGAATCCTTTGTCATGGCACGTAGACTAGTCAAAGAAGAAGGGTTAATGTGCGGAGGCTCATGCGGGTCTGCCATGGTTGCAGCTTTAAAAAGTGCCTCCAAATTAGAAAAAAACCAGAAATGCTTAGTGGTTCTCCCTGATGGAATCAGAAACTACATGACCAAGTTTCCAAATGACCAGTGGATGAAAGACCAGGGATATAAGATCTGAGACCCCTTTTAAAAATCCTCACCATTACTTTAGGTACTTTTCTTGCAGGCTGGCTAGTGGTCGTTGCCTATTTATCCCAAACCAATCCTGATATTGAATGGGATTGGAACGCCATCAATACGAGCAATATTCACTTTCCATCTAGCTTTGCCTGGGGAACCGCAACAGCAGCCCACCAGGTAGAAGGAAACAATACAAATAATAATTGGCATGTGTGGGAGAGGTCTGTTGATGAAAAAGGAATCTCCAGAATACATGAGAATGACACTTCTGGTATAGCTGCGGACCATTGGAACCGATACCCTGAGGATATTAGTCTCATGACGGAGTTGGGTGTCAACCACTACAGATTCTCAATCGAATGGTCTCGAATTGAGCCTCAAAAAGGTTACTATGACCCAATTGCCTTGTCTCATTATCGAAAGATGTGCGAAGCTTTGATTGCTGCTGGAATTACACCAGTAGCCACACTCCACCATTTTACCCATCCCATCTGGTTTGAAGAAATGGGAGCATTTGAAAAAGACGAGAATATCGAACATTTTGTCAGGTTCTCAGAACTTGTTTTTAAAGAACTCATGGATATTGTTCCGATCTGGTGCACATTCAACGAGCCTTCTGTTTTCGTTGCCCAAGGCTATTTCAATGGGATCTTCCCACCGGGAAAGAAAGACCCCGTTCTTGCTGGAACTGTTTTAGAAAATATGCTCAATGCCCATGTCAGCACCTATCGTAAGCTAAAGTCCATTCCAGGGTCTGAAGAAAACCAAATTGGACTTGTAAAAAATATCTTCCAGTTTGACCCTCATCGACGGTGGCACCTACTAGACTGGGTGTTCAGCAAGATACTGAACGATGTCTACACCAATGCACCATTGGAATTCTTGAAAACTGGAAATTCATCGTTCTATATGCCTGGCATGGTCGACAATGAAATGTCAAACTCTGAAGCACCAGGGACTCTTGATTTTATTGGACTGAACTACTACTCTAGGATGCATGTCAAGGGTAGGGTCAACCCAGCAGAGCCTTTTGTTTTTGATACCCGAGAACAGGATATCATGACTGACATGGGATATCCATTGTATGCAGAGGGATTCTACAGAGCACTCAAGACCATCAGTAAACTAGAAGTTCCGATCTATGTAACAGAAAATGGCTTAGCGGATGATACCGATAACATCAGACCTCTTTTTATTGAGAGATACCTCTATGCTATGAACCAGGCCCTAAAAGAGAGGATCGATATTCGAGGGTATTTCTATTGGAGCCTCATGGATAATTTTGAATGGGCTGAAGGCTACAGCATGAAATTTGGACTCTATGAAGTAGACCCCGAAACTCAAGATCGAAACCTTAGACAAGGTAGCCAGCCATTCATTGATATGGTCAACAAAAGAGGGGCGGATGAGAGAGGCTATTTGGTGAACGTGGGTGAAATGGCTCCAGACTTTACGATGCAATACACCTCAGGAAAAAAGGTCAAACTTTCAGAACTAAGAGGTCAGGTTGTGGTTCTTCAGTTTACTGCCAGTTGGTGTTCCGTTTGCCGAAAGGAAATGCCTCATCTTGAAAAAGATGTCTGGCAAGCATTCAAGGATGAAGGAGTTGTTATTATTGGAGTGGATAGAGACGAACCACTTGAGACGGTCCTAAACTTTCAAAAAGAAATTGGAACGACCTATCCTCTAGCNTTGGACCCTGATGCTAACATATTTGGACTATTTGCTGATAAGAACGCTGGTGTGACCCGCAACGTGGTCATTGACCAAGATGGCAAGATCGTATTTTTGACCAGATTATTTGAAGAAAAAGAGTATCAGGAAATGCTTGAAAAAATAAAGTCTCTTCTATGAAAGACTACTCAGGGTTTGCTACGCTTGAGGCNCCTTTCATCCTATCCATAGCCTGATCTAATGCATCAAATGCCTGACGGGCCTTGAACTCATTGTAAAGAGCTTCTTCTTTCTTTGCCTCTAATCTAGCNGTNGCCTTTGCCTCTTCTCTTGCTTTGTTTGCGTCATAGGTNACCATNACAAAGACCCTGTCCTTAAATATCTCTGTCTTTTCTATGGTACATCCTTTNAGCGCTGTNTTGACAAGGGACTTTGAAACAGACTCCGTNAACTCGGTNGCACTNGCNTCTGCACCCATTCCGGATGCNTGCATGTGATCATTCAATGCTGANGTCACCGTNGTCTCAACAGCCCTAGCNACCTCNACTCTTGCCCTNTCAGTTGCCACTTGCTTAGATAGATTGAACTGAGGTCTAAGTGCATCTCCTACTCCAACAAATTTATNTTCAAACTTTGGGGGATTCAGGTACCAGTCAGGTAGGTCCTTATTGTTAAGGGGCTTTGTTTTGGATCCTGCACATCCAAAGAACATGACCGTTGCAATAATTGGTAGTAAAATATTCTTATACATAATGACCTCAATAAATTTCTTGTTAGAAAATATACTCTTTATAATTATAACACCATAGAATGAATTTTGTTCCTGAGGTCCAACTTATTGACTCACCATTAGATCTTCACATTTTTTTAATGCCTGGTTCACATGCTTAAGCATTTCTGGATCATCCTTGATCTTTGATTCCATTGCCACATTCTGAAAACTAATGCTATTGGTCTCCAAACTCAATATTTCCTCCATTTGCTTGATGCTCTCTCTATTGGATTCAATATTCATAAGAATACTTGGACTGTCAGCATACAGTTCTTTTAGAGGCATCGTTGGATCTTTATCCTGATATCTATCGATGCGTTTTGTTAAGTAGTTTATTTTTGCCTCGTAGTATGAACGATTGACCATGCGACCACTTTCATCGATCAGAGATACATCTACTTGATTGAGATAACGCCCCTCTCTTCCTGTTGAAAAGACAAGTGGCCCATTCTCCTCCTGATTCATCATGGGCCTGGTCATAAAAGTGCTTCCACTTGTGAATATCAGATCTGCAGATGAATATAAATCGAAATTTCATGCAAATGGCTCCTGATTTGATAAAATGACTAAATTAATATAGCACCAAAACGATCGAAGATAGAATGGCCTGGGTTAGCCTAGAACAGACTCTGATAGTATTCGTCTGTTTTTTGGTGGTCCATTTCACCGATGAAAATGGATAAAGAAAAATAACTAACAAGGTAGTCCTTATCCACCACCCAGTGAGGGAGATACCTTGGAGGTCTTAACATTCCCTCTTCCTTAAGCTCAAGCATGGTCGGCATGTCATCGAGCTCTATCTTTCCAGCAAACAATAGCTCCAGAACATCGTTCCTACCTCTTGAGACAACGGCCCTAATAAAGTTATGTATTCTGACCAGACCATCTAGATAGACGATGTCCTTGGTAAATGGATATCCTCCGGTCATGACACCACCCCGAAATATTCGTCTGGCATTCTCAAACGCTTCTGTCTTAAGCCTGGATCTTTCAAGAAAGAATCGATAGACCTGAATAAAATCAGCTCCATCTATTGACATCTGTATGGCCTCCACCCGGTCCATGACCCTTCTCATCCTGCTTACGTCAATGCACCCGGTTATAAATTCGGAAAATACCGCGAGTCCCTCTTGGGTCTTTGTAACGGCGCCGTAGTTGCCCCCTAGTATCTTTATGCTGTCCTGGTGTCTACCATTCAACG
>NZWG01000067.1 GCA_002698235.1 Fidelibacterota bacterium
GAACTGCCATGCATTCCATTACAACAACATCTGGTTTTTCTGATGCAAAATATTTTAACAAACGAACCTGTTCGCCTATTGAAGGCAACCCAAGTCTGTGGATTATTCTGTCTTTTCCATCTGCATCAATTACCCGAGGTGCAGTTCCTGTTGTCTTTGCAAAGGTCCTTAGACCCCCTTCACGAAGACCTGCAGCTATCAAACGTGTTACACTAGATTTTCCTCTAGTGCCATTAACGTGTATCCTTAGGGGTATAGTATTTAGAGATAGCTGGTGATTCTGAAATTCCAAGACTCCAGCGATGCAAAGAAATAAAGCAAGGGTGCCTAATACAATAATAGGAGTAGTTAGCATTACATTTTAAATGAATCTAGGTACTATTCTCCGTATCCCATTATACTCCGTATAAGTGCTATGAGATCCATTACGTTAACCATACCATCACCATTAATATCACCAAAGTATGGATTGACCTCTCCTTCAAAACCTAGATTAAAATCTACCAGGAGCATTAGATCATATATGTCAACTTTCTCATCGTAATTCAGGTCACCCTCCAATCTCATTTGAGAACCTCTTGTTGTGATAAGCAAGGCTTTTTCATCATTTAATGGCATTGCAGCAGGGTGATAAGTATTATTAAATGTATATTGAAGACCTCTTGTCATAGTATGATCCTCAATTCCCACAGAGCAATAGGCACCATGGATCTGATCCCAACTGTAAGACCCATAAGAAGTATTATTAAATGTCTCATACTGCATGAGTATCTCTCCATCTCCAGTAGGAGTCACGTAATAACTTGGGTCATACAAGACGGCCTGGAATGTCTCAAGCGAATTATTCTGATAGGTCCTTGCTCTTGACCATTCAACGTAAAATTTCTTATCTACCTCATCGTACCAAGTGTATACCCTGCCACCATTTGAGAGTTTTAGATCATCCCAGAAAACTGCGATCATTTTTGCAGGACCTCCAACACCAGGCATCTCATAATTTCTAAAAGACTCTAATTCAGTTTCACCCATTGCTATCCAGCCATTGGATGAGATGCTTATTTCATCGTAATCCTCACCATAAAATCTAAATGTAAAAGGTAAACTGATAGTCTCCACATCATCTTGGTTGTTACCGCTATCTGTCAAAGAACTTAAATGTTGTCCTGGACCACCCTCTCTAGCATCGATCTCAACCCATTCATATGTTGGTGCAAGAAGATAGTCAATGTCCTCATTATCGTAGATGTAATAACCGTGAGAATCTGGCCCTACTGGATCGTTAACGGTCGGTGTACCGATCTGAACTTCTAAAATCGAGTTCGATACATATCCATCTTCTGTTTCCAAACTAACTATCAAATGTGCAATCGCACCTGGTATAGTCTCTTCAAGGGTACTTATTTGAAAATGGTCATCGCCATTCATGGACGATCCACCAGAATTAACAATTGTCCAGGTACCTGAAGCATCTTCAATTTCGACAAAAGGACTTGCACATGTAATGGTACCTGAAACGGATAATGCATCTGTTGTCCCACTATTATTTAATTCTATCTTGATATCTGAGGTTTCACCAGGTTCTAAAACATTACTGCCTAAAACACCCATAACATCCATACCAACTGCGCTCAATGCATTTCCAGATGAAACAATGTTCAATGAACCACTTCCGAAAGGGCTTTCTTCTGAATTAGTAAAACTCAGGGTTAACTGCAAATCAGTTGCATCAGGAAGGCCATCTTCTAGAGTAATGATGAATGGAGAGAAACTTGTAGCAGATTCTCCAGGAGACATATCTCCAAAATCCATTGGATTTGTTGAAGGGTCAATGGATACGCTTCCATTATTTGATGACAGATAACCAACGGTACCCACCGCATCCTCTGTGCCATAATTTTTAATGGTGACATCGACCTCTAGAGTCTCTCCACCATTTGCAATGAAATCACCATTACCGTTTGAATTACCTTCAGCATCATCATCAATTGTCAATGGCGAATCTACAAGACCTACTGCTACTCCTGAATCATATAGCTGGAAAGAGCTAGTGTATGGATAATGGTTTTTCTTAGTTACGGTAACGAGCACCTCGCCAGTTTCTAATGAATTAATTGGTAATCTAACAAATCCCTCAGAGTTAGTATGTCTTGATTCGAATATCTCATCATCCATTAAAATAGTAACCCAGGCATCCTCAACATGCCCCCCATTTTGTTTTTCAACAGTAATATCTATGTAGTTTGTTCCTTTGCTTATACTATAAGAATGCGTCACATTTATCATTTCTGGATAAGCGGTCCACATCTGCAAAGATGATTCGCCCATTAAATTATTCCAATGAGTAAAAATGTGGCAGTAATCATTGGGGTTGGACGGATAATTTTTGTAAAGCATCATCTTTCCATACATTAAGGCAGACCCTGGTGTCTCAAGCCCCTCAATAAGCGCACCATAGTAGAAACCCATATCCACAAGATTATTAAACATGGTATGAGTACCAAGCGTTGCAGTTCCTATACAGACAACAGAGCCCTTTGGATTGGATGGGGTTCCTGCTCTTATGAACGATTCGATCAATGACTCACCACTGCTTGAACCAAATGAACCTGTTCCACATGTGATCACCGTAGCAACTGGCAGCATAAAACCATTAGAGGTGCTATTGACATCGCCCGAACCAAATCCACTTACACCATAGTATCCTCGATAATTAAAGAACCCAACTCCTTCATTTAATCCTGCAACCATTTGGCTTGGGAAAGAACCATCGTAAACAGTATTGACCTCTCCGATGCCGGAGATATCTAAAATTTCATTGATGGCCTCATTTGTTATAACACAAGAAATTCCGGAAGTACTTGGATCACCAACAAGGCATGCACGCTGAAACCAATTCTCATTCATGTACGGATTTGACTCATAATTAAGTGTCTTGCTAATGATGGTATTCAAATGAGAACTAGTTGAGAACGACATCCGTCCAATAAAAACTTCAGGATAAACGTCATTTCCCTCAAGGGTAGTGTATGGCTGGTCACCTTCACCGCTATATCCGCTGTAAGACTCCGTCCAAGTAGGGATATCATAACTACCTGTCACATCACCAACTATGGTAACATGCACTGGAGGATTCTCCCAGTTTTCATAGGCATTCTCAATATAATTCTTGAGATTATTTCTATTATTGACAACTCCTGAGGATGAAACATATTGAACATCAAAACCAACTCTTTTTTTCCAGTTCATTAATTCTTCAACTGTGCTAAGAAGGTTCCCAATATTATTTGGTAATACATACAAGATCGAAGGTCTTTGATATTCCGTTTCCCCGTCTCTGTTTGATTCAGGATAGTTAACGACCAAAGACCTGTACAATTTCTCAAATTCACGAGACCTTTTCTGAGGGATATATGGCATCTCTATTTGACCAGATTCCACTAATTCTAATTCTGCATCGTTAATAATCGTCATTGTCTTTGAAACTGGGTTATATTGAAATGGAGTTAGCGATACCTGGACCATCACAATGTCTCTAAAGACCATAGGCTCTGAGACGGTTGCTATCTCAGGTGGGTAGGTTCTAGATTCATAATACACACTGCCCTTAATTGCCATACCTGTTGGTTGAGGATCCCATGTCTCAAATGGAGCGATTTCAACATTCTCAATGGTCTCAGACTCTTTAACCGAGACATTTATAGTGAAAGTTTTTCCGGGTTCGACAATGTAGTAGGTCGAGATAGTTGGAAGATGTGGCTGACCCGGTTCAGATCTTGAACCAGCTCCTTCCATCTCAGGCTTTATATATGGCACACCGTCTTTTATAATTTGACTAAGCTCATAGCCAGGATTGGTAAAACTTAATTTCTCATTTTGGGTTTTATATTCGAATCCACTAAATGTAGCCTGATTGCTACCATCCGATGCAACCAAATTGCTCAGTAATGTGATTATCCATAGCCAATCTCGTACTATTTTCATGTTTTCCTCTAATGTAACATCAATAAATGAAAGAATTTAGGGTAGTATAAACTACCAATATATGACCCTATTCCTGCAACTGATAAAAACGGCCCCAATGGGATTGCTCTATCCTTGTCAAATCCCTTAATTAAAGAAACGCCTATCCAGGCCAATAAACTCAGTAAGGATGCACCAAACAGAGTTAAAGCCATTCTCATTGGCCCCAACCAAGCTCCTAATACTAACCCCATTTGTATGTCTCCGTAGCCCATACCCTGCCGCTTAGTAATACTCCAAAGTATCAGCATTATTGCGAGCGGAATGAATGCTCCCACAAAAATACCCCACAATGCAGAGGAAAGGAATATTATCTTAAAAAGGATACCGGCAAAAGAGGCAGCAAGTCCAATGATTATAAAGATCAATGGAATTTGAAAGGTGTGAAAATCAATTATGGAAATACCAGCAAGTGACATTGCAACGATTGAAAAAATGACAGCCTCAGGAGCATCTAAATTAAGTGCGCTCCAAGTGATCAAACTTGCACCAACCGCCTCAAGAAAAAAGTTTTTGCTATTCATTACATAGCTGTCAATGCTAAGCCAATTCACCATTCGTTTGACAACATATCCTAGAATCATCCCAGTGGCTATTAGTAATCCAATTTTCATTCTAGAGTCCTGACTGTAAGGCTGAACCAAGATGAAATACAGGTAGGTATGTGAGGACTACCATAAGGGCGATTACCCCGCCAACCAAGAGAATGAGCAAAGGCTCAATTAGAGTTGTCATACGCTCTACCAATGCATCCACTTGTTTTTGATAATAATCAGCTGCCCTATCAAGCAGGTCATCTAACTCACCAGTATCTTCTCCTGTAGAGGCCAATTGCAGAAGTATTGAAGGGAAAACTTCAGTTCTTCTTAAAGCAGTGGAAATATTATACCCATCGCGAATAAGGTCAGATGCATTATCTATCGCTCTTTCGTAAACCTTATTATCTACAACCTTTCGTAATAATGCTGTCGTTTCGAGGACTGGAACACCTGCACCTATGAGGATACCAAAGGTCTTACAGAACTTATTTAATATGGACTGCTCAGTCAGAGTACCAAAAACAGGTATCTTAAGTATGAATGAGTCAAGCGCATATCCTCCTCTCTGTGTTTTTGATATGAGCCAAATGATTGCAACCACAGTGAATGTCACAAATCCCAGAAATCCAACATTGTTACCAAACCAATTACTAAAATCGATCATCTGTCTGGTTGCTGCCGGAAGGCCAGCACCCAACTGAGAATAAACCTGAGAAAACTTAGGAATAATGACCAGCAACATGACCATCAGCATACCTATAAGAAAAAGAATCATAAAGATAGGATAATTCATTGCAGACTTCACTTTCCTTCGAGTATCATCAAGATTTTCAAGATAGGACGAAAGCTGCTCCAAGATCTCATTCAAATTACCACTCACCTCTCCTGCCTTGACCATTGCAACAAATAGATTATTGAAAACACCAGGATGTCTAGAAAGAGACTCTGATAAGTTCAAACCTTTGCGAATATTCTCACTGACTGTACTAAGGATCTTTTTGAATTTTCTGTGCTTCTCTTCAGCGCCCAAGCTCTGTATAGCTCGTTCAAGGGTAAGCCCTGCAGAAAACATGGTCGCTAATTGGCGGGTGAAAAAAACAATGTTAGATAGTGGAATACGATTTTTTGCTTTCTCTATCGAAAGTTGAATTTCATCAATAAATGGTCCTAGGAAATCAAACGTATCATCTGTCTCCTTTAGAGATATTACCATTTGACCATTAGCCGAGAGTTTCTGGATGGCTGTATCTANGGAGTCAGCGCGAATCTCACCCTCTTTTCTCTTTCCTTCAGAGTCTTTTGTTAGATAATTAAATATTGCCATTACAANTCTTCAACTGTTGACCTCATTATNTCCTCAACCGATGTTGTGCCNTCTANAACTCTTGANANACCNGCATCTCTCAAAGTNNTCATNCCATTATTNANTGCAGANTGNCTGATCTCATCCTCATTNGCATTATCAAANACAAGCTTTCTNANNTCTCGNGCCATTGGNATCATNTCAAAAATAGCNAANCTACCTTTATAACCAGTATTTCGACATTCTGCACAACCTTTAGCNNTATACAATGGTCCTTTTANTTGTTCCTGTTCAAGACCCACAATNCCTAGTTCNTCTTTTGTAGGTGTATACTCCTCTTTGCANTNAGGACAGAGCCTCCTTACNAGTCTTTGAGCCATAACCAAGTTAAGACATGACCCAACCAGAAATGGNGCTATACCTATATCGAGCAATCTAGTAATGGTNCCAGGTGCATCNTTAGCATGTACCGTAGAAAAGACAAGGTGACCCGTTANTGCAAATTTTACCGCAATATCAGCCGTCTCACCATCTCGAATNTCACCAATCANTAATACGTCAGGGTCTTGCCTTAGTATTGAGCGAAGCGTTGAACCAAAGGTNAGACCTATATCCTCNAAGACCTGTACCTGATTAACACCATCTAATTGATATTCGACAGGNTCTTCNACTGTTGTTATGTTTGTTTTCTCACTTTTNATCTCTTTCAGNGCNGCNTAGAGTGATGTTGATTTACCAGAACCCGTNGGCCCAGAGACCACNACCATACCATANGGCTGNTTTATAACCTTNTTAAAAGTACCNANATTCTGCTTTGGAAAACCNANNGANGTTAGATTGAAATCAAATCCCGTTTTATCAAGAAGACGCATCACAACCTTCTCACCATAGACTGTTGGTAAAATCGAAACACGGATATCAATATCCTTGCTNGGGGATTTCACTGAGAATCTACCATCTTGAGGCAACCGTTTTTCTGCAATATTTAAATTAGAGAGAATCTTAATCCTGGTTACTAGGCCACTCAAAGATGTGATTGGTGGGGTCATAATAGTTTGAAGAACACCATCAATTCTAATACGGACATATACCTGATTCTCCATTGGTTCTATATGAATATCTGTAGCACGTTCCTTGATCGATTCTTGAAATATCAGATTCACCAATTTAACGATAGGTGCATCTTCCTCTGATGCCTTGTCTGGTGAAAGATCAACCTCTTCTTGGGAACCCTCTTCACCAGAAATAACCGTAATACTATCAATTGTCTCAGCCACTTCTGCGGTCTTTTGTATCTCACCATAGACCTTGTCTAAGGCACTTTCAAGTAACGAAGGTCCAGAAACGATTATATCTGGATTTAGATTGGTNAGTCTCTTNATAGAGTCAACGGATACCACATCATCAGGATCCTCCATGGCAACGACAATCGTTGTTTCATTACTACTAATTCCTAAAACCCTATTTTCTCTNGCAAAATCTTCAGGTATGAGTGCTGCTACCTGAGAGTCTGCCTCTAAAAGAATAAAGTTATCAGCTTTTTTATATCCTAACTGTTGNCTATANGCAGTNGTGAAATCATCTTCCTCAATTAGCCCCATCTCAACAAGCGTAANNCCAATTTTCTCATTCGTTGTCTTTTGATGAGCCAATGCCTCATTTATACCACTCTCCGTAGCTTTTCCATTATTGACAAGTATCTCACCTATCTTTGCGAATTGTGGATTAAATGCTTGATTCATTTTTTAATTCCTATTTAAATNGTTTTCAATTTCTAGTCACATGCAGCNGGTGACCTAACAAGNAGNATATCCAATGGGTCGCTTGTTGTGATCTCTGGAATCAATAGTGTAGCTGAGAGGCTTGCTGTAAAATCGTCATAAGAACAAATATTTGGATTTTGAGTGTCATCAACATTTGCCAGNATNCAAATATCTTGAACAAAGTTGACAATNATCCTTGCATAACCATCCTCATCTGTNCTAACAACTGGTTCACAATTGATCATTGANTATCCATCCCANAAACCATTNCCCTCACCTTCGTCAAATGTTCCTGGAGTATTATCAAGACCAAAATCATTAAAAGCCTCTGATACTTCTGCAGTATCAGGCAATCCATCTCCGTCGGTATCAAAAGAATCATGGTTTTGATTAAAAGTACCCATGTCTAATGTTTCAGGATCGTTATCAAGGCCATAATCACGCCAAGAAAAACATCCATCTCCGGCACCAACGCCATCAATACCCTCATCTGTCCAGCCATCGGTCTCATATTGAAGCTCAAGCCAACTACTAACTCCGGTACCACCGAACGCAACAGGCGCATCAACAACAGGATTACCATAAAAATCAATCACAAGCGCACTAATTGTCACCTGCGCAGGGCTACCTTGAAGGCTAAAATCCCAATAGGATGCACTGGACAACATTGTTACCTGTCCAGGTAAAAAGAATAGTGTCGCATCGCCCTCACCCTCATTGATTAAAGATGCAACCGAGTCGCCATTTGCACCAAACGTTAACGCTCGAACCTGCCCTATATCGCCGATTGCATCAGTTGAGTAAACAATGTGTGATCTTGCAACTCCTGGAGTAGCTGTACTACTTAGCACCCCTTCATTGTTGGTGTAGCTGACACCCTCAACAAATGCATCAATCAAGGTGTCCGGCGGGAGCGGATTAATATTCCAGTAAACATAGGTAGAATCCTCAACAGGATTGTACCATCTATCATAGACGATTGCTGCGCATTCTGTTTGATAAAAACCACCGCCTATTGCCTCTGTGCTATTTGGATCGTATTCAGCCTCAATGTAATAAGGCGCTCCTGAAGCTATGACAACAGGTACCGTGACACTCTCAAGTGCATCGTTCAAACTATCACATACTGAGGTCTCGACTGTATTGGTGGTAGCAATAATCCTCACTGGCCCAGGCTCTGAGCCACTGTTGAGCGATACTGTAGCTATCCCATTCACCGTTTCAACGTTGACAGTTGTTTGCCCTGGTGAATTGAGATAGGTCCCTGAAAGAACCGGTTCAAGCGTGAATTGAACTGTAACTGGCGTGGTAAGAAGGTTACCATTATTATCATACACTTCTGCCTTAATATCCGTTGATTCAATACCTCCACCATCTTGTACAACAACCTCACTAGGATTGGAGGATGGAATCTCAATGTAGGCACACGAGCCAACTGCACTCTCAGTACCAATTACAATCTGTTTTTGGACTACTACGGTATCTTTTATCGCAGGATGAAAGAAGGATGCATTCACCAAGCCAGGGCCAACATTCTCACTGAAGCTATACGATTCAAACGTAGTGTTGATCCTTCCAGTAGCATCTGTGTAACATGTATCCGCGCAGAGAATGCTGCCATTGGCAGACTCAATGTTTAACAATACACCTGAAAGCTCATGCCCATATGCATTTTGCAGCAGAACTTCATAATCACTACTTTCACCCAGATCTATCTGAGAACTGGCTGTAATGTTCATGGTGTAGGGCCATACCTGATCCTTACTACTAAACACAGAGAATTCAACATTGTCAATAATTTCAGAAGTATATTCAACAGTTATGATGGCTCCAGAAGATGCAGCGGTCTCGATCTTCTCTTCACCGGCATCAGGTGTGAACCTGGAAATAGCATAGCCATTGCCTCCCATATCAGGAAAACCAAATTCCTTGAAATTGGGCACGTATTTTGTTGATGGATCATCCGTATCAAAACTTCCCTTAACATAGGTATTTGGTTTTTCAGGATCTGTCTTGAATTGAAGTGATTTACCATTGACCCCGTTACCCTCGCCATCCAATAGCCTAGCTATGACCACAACAGCAGTAGTTATCGTTTCTGACTCTGACAATACCTCTCCTACAATTGTTGGATCTTCATTGGACCCATGAATGAAAACATATGCCAGTTCTAATGAACCAGTTTCTACTGCTGCCACAGATTCAGAAGGTAGACGATCATCACAAGATAGCATGAATAGCAGGGTAGCTGCTATACTGAAACCGCTTAAAGCTTTGATTAATTTCATATTACTCTCCTTCTTCCTCAAATTGAGGTTCTACCTCATTAACAGGGTTTGAATTTTGAATATTCCTTTCAGGGTATTGTCTATCAATGACATATTTTTCATAATCTGCCACTTCTTTTGATTTTTCAATTCCGGTGTAGGCATCCTCAATGATCTTGGGTGTGATCTGAATGACAAGGTCTGTCTTACGCTCTATGACGCCCCTTGATGTAAATATCTTTTCTCCAATGTAAGGCAGCTTATGCAACAATGGGAATTTGTAGGTTGTTTGCTTTTTATCATTACTTAACAGGCCACCAATGATAATTGACTCACCATCTCTTACTCTTATAGTGCTAGATGAAGCTCTCTTTTTAACTCTAGGTATATTTGCATCTGGGCCAATAAACTCAAATATTGTTGAGACCTCTGGTTCAACCTTCACAGTGATGTAACCGTCTGTGTTGACCGTAGGCAGAACATCTAGCTTGATACCGACTTCCTCTTTTTGTACCTGGACCTGGCCACCAACGCCACCCGAGCTAAGAATATAAGGTACGATGTCAACTAGCTTTATATTGGCCGGTCTACCATTAATAGTTGTGAGTCTAGAATCTGCCAATACCTCAGCCTTATTGTTTCTCAATAAGAGGTCGAGAGTAAAATCAAATGCTGTCAATTGTCTACTAAAGTACTTTGGGAGAATTCCAGTCTTATCTTTTGCGGTCAATTCACTCAATCTA
>NZWG01000068.1 GCA_002698235.1 Fidelibacterota bacterium
GCTGAGAATAAACCCATTGACCTGATCTGGATAATGCCAGCGTAGGGAGTTGATAATGTTAAATAAATCTATAATTGTTATAGCATTTCTGTTTTCTTTTTTTATTTCATCAGCATACGCAGATATAAACGGAAACGTAATTGATGCTAAAACTAACGAACCAATTGCATTGGTCAATGTGGTTGCTGATGGCAAAGGGGTCTCAACAGATGAATTTGGTAATTTTAGTATTGACGTACCATTTGAGGCTTTTCTTAAGTTCTCTCATATAGGTTATGAGAGCACTTCAATAAAGGCTGAAAACGCTATGGTGATTCGTCTTATTCCTAAGTTTATTAATGCTAAAGAGATAGTTGTTTACAGTGGCTTAATTGAAGAATCTATTCAAAAAACAAGCCATAATGTATCAATTATTGGAAGCAGTGAACTTAAGAGAACACAATATGATCATTTCCAAAGCTTAACAAATCAAATTACTAATTTGAATTGGGTAGGTGGGACAAGTAGACCAAGATATTTCCAAATTCGTGGAATTGGAGAGAGAAGTCAATATTTTGGAGAAGGAGCTCCTAATTTTTCAATAGGATTTATTTTAGACAATATGGAATTAAGTGGTCTAGGAATGCTTGGAAGTTTATTTGATTTAAATCAAATTGAGGTTTTTAGAGGACCAATGTCCTCTATATTCGGTTCAAATTCCTTAGCGGGTCTAATTAGTCTTAGGTCTAATGATCCCAGTGAGAGTCTTGAGATGAAATCTTCCTTTAGCCTAGGAATGGATAATTATTCGCTAGTTAGCAGTATGTTAAATCTTCCACTAGGTAGTAAACTTAGAATTCGCATTGTGGGCTCTTATAATTATTCAGATGGTTTTAGAAATAATGAATATAGAAAATTAAATGATTCTAATAAAAGAGATGAGCAATTTTATAGAATTAAGTTAAAATACGAGTCATCGAAAAAATTTAACATTTTAGGTTCTCTCATTTATGCTGATATGAATAATGGCTATGATGCTTGGGCTCCAGATAATAATAAAAAATATAATACTTATTCTGATGATCTTGGCGAGGATAGCCAGAAAACTTTGGGAGGCTCGATTCGATTTAATTTAAAAACTACTAATAGAATGAAGCTTACTAGTATATTATCAGCGACTCAAACAGATTTGATTCATTCATATGATGGCGATTGGGCAAATGATAATTACTGGTATGATAATCATGGATTTGATTCACAGGTTGAAGGATGGTCCTACAATTTTTATGATAAAAATGATAGAGAACGAAACAGTATATCTCAAGATATTCGTGTTTCATATAATAATTTCATTCTAGGAGCTTATTACAAGAACTTAGTTGAATCTGATTTAGCTAACGGATATTTGTTTGGAGGATTAGCTACTAAGGCTAATAGTAAATATGATTTTGAGGTCTATTCTGGTTACTTTAAATACAGCAGAGAAATTTATCGAAAAGTCAAACTCTCAACTAGCATCCGTTTAGAAAAAAATAATATTGATTATGTAGGTAACTCAACTGGCATGAATTATTACTATGAACCAANNGAATTACCTGACGTACAACATAGTANTAGTTATGANATGAATGGNTATAGANTATCGTTACTNNTTAAAAAGANNCAAGCCATNAACTACTTTGGAAGCATTGCAAAAGGATANAAATCTGGNGGAGTAAATCAGCAACCATATATAAATGATATAAANCGTAATTANGGACCAGAAGCNTTNCATACTTTAGAAATTGGTATGAAGTATTTCACCAACCCNATAAATATAAATTTTAANTTATTTTATGGAATTAGAGAANATCAGCAAATATCTATTTCAAGTCAGCANGTNGAGGGTGACCCAAATAGTTTTATTTTTTACNCAACTAATGCAGGNTCTGGAAGTATNAGTGGAATTGAATTCGAAAGCAAAATAGANCTTAGTCAAAANACTTCTCTAAANTTATCTGCTTCCTACTTAGATACTTGGATTGATGAATTCACCTATAACATAGCTGATAATGNTCAAATGTCAGGAGGAAACAGAGAAGCAGCTACAGCTCCAAAATTAAGTGGTTCNCTTAATGTTCAATACTTAGGTAAATGGGGGTTAAAGAGTATTCTTACAACAAGTTTTAAAAGTGAATATTATTATTCAGATAGTCACAACAATAAGTCNGATGCACATTCTGNAACCGATTTATCAATTTCAAAAGATATTGGAAAAAATCTCATATTTANAATATGGGGCAGAAATATATTTGACGAGAGATATTCAACGCGGGGATTTTACTTTGGACTTGTGCCNCCANATTATANAGACCAGTTATTCAAAAGNTATGCAGATCCCCGACAATTTGGTNTNAGTNTAACGTATGAATTGTAAGTTNATTATTTTTACAANTAAACTTTTTGATTGTAANTTTTTNAATAATACTGATAATANNCATTTCAATTAAATATGTTTGGCCAAATAACAGAACAGTTTCAATCAGTTTTTAAAAATCTTCGTGGTCTTGGAAAAATATCAGANTCAAATATAAATGANACGGTNAGAAGTATACGCAGAACACTCATTGATGCTGATGTTAATTTTAAAGTAGTAAAATCTTTTGTNTCTAAAGTAGAAAAAAAGGTAATCGGTACCAAGGTACTAAATTCAATTAAGCCCGGAGAACAATTCATCAAGATNATTCGTGATGAGTTGACGATTTTACTNGGNTCTNAAAAAAATGACTTGATNATAAATAACAAGCCATCAATAATTTTATTGGCAGGTTTNCAAGGTGCTGGAAAAACCACCTCCGCTGGAAAGCTNGCACTTATGCAAAAAAATTCTGGTAAGTCTGTATTATTAGTACCAGCAGATACACGTAGACCTGCAGCTGTAGAACAATTATCCACATTGGGCAACAGTATAAATGTTTCGGTCTTTGAATCTGATAGTAAAAATCCATTAGAGATATGCAAAAATGCGGTATCGAAGGCAAGAGAATCAAATATTGATTTAGTTATTATTGATAGCGCAGGCAGGTTGCATGTAGATGATGAAATGATGAAAGAAGTAAGTGATATATCAGAACATCTTTCTCNTGATGAGATATTATTTGTTGTTGATGGTATGACAGGTCAAGATGCAGTTAGGTCATCGATTGCATTCAATGATTTATTAGCTTTAAGCGGCGTGATTCTAACAAAAATGGATGGAGATACCAGAGGTGGTGCAGCAGTATCANTAAGAGAAGCAACAGGTGTACCAATAAAGTTTATTGGAAATTCNGAATCCCTTGACGGTTTTCAAGNATTTGAGCCANAGAGGATAGCTGATCGAATCTTAGGTTTTGGAGATATTGTATCACTNGTGGAAAAAGCACAGACNGTATNTGATGAAAAANAATCNAAAATNATTAAGAAAAANATAATGAATAATTCATTTGATTTGNATGATTNTAGAGATCAATTAANCCAGNTGAAAAAAATGGGGCCCATGAATCAAGTNTTAGGTCTAATGCCAGGAATGANCTCAAAAATGATGAAAAATCTTAAAATGGACGATCGTCAGATTAATTGGACNGAGGCAATAATAAATTCAATGACAAATTATGAAAGGAAATACCCTGAAAATATAAATGGAAGCCGTAGATTACGNATATCAAANGGTAGTGGTAGATCNGTGCAAGAGGTTAACTCACTGCTGAAACAATTTCATCANATGAAAAAAATNATGAAAAAAGTNAAAAACTTGGACAAACTTAAATTGCCGAATANGGCTAGTTTTAGAAAATTTTAATTAAGGGAGTAATAAATTGGCGACTAAAATAAGATTGAAACGTATTGGAAGAAGAAATAGGCCATTCTATAGAATGGTAGCGATGGANTCAAGAAATCGTCGTGATGGCGCNGCTATNGANGAGTTAGGGTGGTATAATCCNATCGATANAAATCATTCATATNATTTANAANATGAAAGAATTTTACATTGGCTNGGTGAAGGTGCNGAACCTACAGATGCTGCAAAAAAATTACTTCGTCGTGCTGGACTNAGTCATCAATGGCATCTTATGCAGCAAGGATTAGAAGGCTCTGATNTAGAAAAAGAAATGAAAAANTGGGAACTNAATCGAGAGGATGTCCTNAAGAANCGTGNTGAAAAAGATGAAAAGAAAGCTAAAGAAGTTTCAAAAGAAAATGAANCANCGGTTCTTTCTGANCAAGNAAGCGAAGAGGTGNNNAATGATACTGAGGGNAATTCTGATAANNATAAAGGTTCAGACCAGGATGAAGCTCAAGANGATAANTCATCGCAGGAAGAAGAATANTACTAATNTTTTTTAGTCAGTTAGAAAAANGGAGGANGCTATGTTAGAGTTNATTNAACAGGCAATNAAACTNCTGGTNGATAAACCAGATGAAGTTAAAGTTGACATTGTGGAAACAGAGCAACGTATTATTTATGAATTAACCGTAGGTGATGGTGACTATGGAAAGGTCATAGGTAAAGGNGGGNGGAATATTTCTGCAATNCGTACACTNGTTTTNGCTATTAATGCNAAGGAAGGTGGGAAGCGAGCNAGNCTTGATGTTATCGACTAAATGAANATNTGTATTCATCCCATAGCAAAAATAACTANGGCNTCNGGATTNATTGGTGATGTAAAGCTNCGTCCATTATCNAGATACTTTGATGANTATATNGAGCTAGATAGACTTATGTTGGGCATTACATCTAAAGATTCTGAAATTGTACNTCTTGAATTNATTTCTGGGCTTGGTAAAACNCGTCGNTTTAAATTTATTGGGATTAATTCATTGCAGGATGCAAAANTGATTGTAGGAAAAACACTTTTTGCACAAGCAGATGCTGAAGATAGTATAAACCTTATAAGTAAAGATCTTCTNGGTTATAATGTTTTGACTGATAGTGGNTCATTTGTAGGTAAACTCAAAGACGTNATGTGGTTACCAAGTAATGATGCATATGTAATTCAAAANCAAAAAAAAGAATATTTGATTCCCATCATACCTGAAGTAATAAAAAGAATNGAGCACAATCATGAAAGAATAATAATTTCACCGATGGATGGCCTACTGGATTGAAAAAGATTGCAATAATTACTCCTGTACCNGANGTAGTTAANACCTTAATTGAAAATAGTATAATTAGAAAATCTATCNATAATGAGGTTGCTCAAATTGAAGTAATTAACCTCAGAGACCATGGCNTNGGTANTTATAGACAAGTGGATGATNCTCCATTTGGTGGTGGTGGTGGGATGGTAATGATGGCNAAACCATTGATAAGTGCTATTGAAAGTTCTNTGGATTTCGTAGGGCGTTCGAATAGTCTCAGAATCNTTTATCCNTCTCCTCAAGGAAAGTTATGGAATCAGGAATCCGCAGAANAATTTAGTTGTTATGACAATATGATTTTCATTTGTGGCCACTATAAAGGTATAGATGAGAGAGTGATAGATAAATATGTGACAGATCAATATTCTATAGGGGATTATGTTTTAACAAATGGTGAGCTACCTTCCATGATAATGTTGGATAGTATTTTAAGGTTAGTACCAGGTACACTAAATAACATAGACTCCGCTTTAACAGATACATTTTCATTGGGCTTATTGGATTACCCGCATTATACTCAGCCCCGTATAATTGACGATAAAGAAGTACCAGAGGTCTTAGTTAGTGGTCACCACGATAAAATAAAGGTTTGGAGAGAAGAACAAAGAATAATGCGTACTAAAGATAAAAGACCAGATCTTTGGAAAAAATATAAAAAAATTAGCAAATCGGAGAAGAATTATGAATAAGCTTCATGAATTAACAAAAGATTACTTAAAAAGTGATATACCAGAGTTTGGCTCAGGTGATACGATTTCAGTTAGTGTTCGAGTTCGAGAAGGAAATAAAGAGCGTATACANAAGTATGAAGGTGTNGTCATTAGTAAAAAAGGCGGANAAGGTCTTGATGCATCTTTTACTGTAAGNAANGTNACCAATGGGGTNGGNGTTGANAGAATNTTCCCNNTNCATTCGCCAACNATCTCNTCTNTTAANGTTAAACGACGNGGTAAAGTACGTCGTGCAAAACTAAATTATCTTAAAAATGTNACAGGNGCAAAAGCAGCTCGTATAGAAGAGAAACGATAAAGTAACCTCAATAATATTTAAAAGCCTCTGCTATGATTTCAATTTTGGCAGAGGCTTTTTTAGTTTATGATGCATAAATTGCTATTTTTAACTGACGTAGAAAGCAAAGTAATTTAGTTCATATGAAAGATGATATTTTTCTATCCAAATAATTTAGCATATAAGCTTATTTCTTTATCTCCTCTTCAATTGATTGATGAAATAATATCAAAATCCATTGAGAAATAGTCAAATATTAAAAATTTTATGAAAATATGAAAAAAAGCACATTAAAAGATTTACCGTCTGTAAGTCAAGTTCTGATTGGTTTAAATGGCTCTTTAGAAATCCATGATAAATATTTGAAATTCTTAGTTAATGAAGCAATAGATATTTATAGATATAAGATAAAAAAAGGCCAATTATCAAAAAGACCACAAGAACTGTTGAACTTAATTATTGATAAGGTCAAAGTAAAATCATCGCATAGCCTTGTTAATCTGATAAACGGTACAGGAATAGTATTGCATACAGGATTTGGAAGAGCCCCTTTTCAATCTAAGTTTTTGAAAAACATTGCTAATCGTATGGAAGGATATGTTAATTTAGAATTTGATCTTGATTCAGGTAAACGTGGAGATAGACAATTACATATTCAAAATCATATTAGTTCCATATGTGGTAGTGAATCATCTTTGTGCGTAAATAATAATGCATCAGCAGTCATGTTAGCACTTAATGAAATGGCTAATGGTGGTGAGGTTATTGTATCTAGGGGGCAATTAGTAGAGATAGGGGGGTCATTTAGAATACCTGATATTATTGAAAAAAGTGGTGCAATTTTAAGAGAAATTGGGACAACAAATAGGACGCACCTAAGTGATTATAAAAAAGCCATAACAAAAAAGACCAAATTAATACTTTGGGTCCATACAAGTAATTATGTTGTAAAAGGATTTACTCATTCTGTACCACTTTCTGATTTAATTGCCTTAGGCAAGAAAAACCGTATTCCAGTGATGGTAGACTGGGGTAGTGGCGCTATGCTTGATATGAAAAAGCTTGGTTTAGCAAATGAAATTCCTATTAGATCAATTATGAAGGATAAACCAGATATCATTACATTTTCTGGTGATAAACTAATTGGCGGCCCTCAATCTGGACTTTTGGTAGGGAATAAAAAATGGATTAATAAATTGAAAGAAAACCCGTTATATAGAGTATTGCGTTGTGACAAGATAACTATAGGTATTCTTGAAGAAGTATTAAGGTCTTATCGCTCTAATTCATTCACAGAANATAATATTGCTNTNAAAATGCTTACAACTTCANNNAGTACNCTTTTAAAACGAGGTGAAAAAATTCTTGATTTTCAAACTAAGAAAAAAAATANAGATTTTGGTATAAAACTTGAAAATTCAAAAGTTGAAGCNGGNAGTGGNTCATTGCCTGAAGAANTGATNGATAGNNTTGCAATTTCATTTTCAAGCAAAANTTTTCANCCAAANGANCTNGCTAAAAGATTTCGCNTAGGCAATATTCCCGTGGTAGGNTACATAAATTCAAATAAGTTNTATATAGATCTTAAAGCAGTGTTACCGGGCCAAGTACTCAAATTAGCAAAGGCAATAANAGAANTCTAAAATGCAACAAATTGTAGTTGGAACTGCAGGGCATATAGACCATGGTAAGACCTCTTTGGTTAAAGCTTTAACAGGGTTCGATACAGATCAANTAGTNGAGGAAAAGGAAAGAGGACTAACCATTGANCTCGGATTTGCATATCTNAATGAGAGCATAACAATTATTGATGTTCCGGGGCATGAGAAGTTTATTCGAAATATGGCAGCAGGGGCAGCTAATATACATTATGGATTAATAGTCGTGGCTGCTGATGATGGGGTAATGCCTCAAACAATTGAACATCTCGATATTCTCACACTTCTAGGGGTAAATAAAGGATGGGTAGCAATCACCAAAACCGATGTTATTAAAGATACAGAATGGATAGATCTTGTAGAGTTAGATATTCAAGAGCGTCTTACTGCTAGNGGGTTTCATGCACTGTCNANGAANCGTGTTAATAATTTAAATAGTANTAGTACAGATAAATTAAAAAAAGATATCGCAAGNATNGCGNATNTAAAATCACTNGATNCTATNTCTAAATTTTTNCGAATGAATATTGATNGGGTTTTTAGTAAANCTGGTTTTGGAACAGTNGCTACNGGTACTGTNCTCAATGGGGANGTNAAGNAAGGAAGTGAAATTGAAATTTTGCCATCTNCTATTAANGNTAAAATAAGAGGTATACAATCTCACGGANAAAGTGTANATAAGGTTTCTTCNGGNTCTNGGGCAGCATTAAACCTTTNAAATATTAGTTNAAGTGAAATTANTCGTGGGNATTCCATTTGCTCTANAGGAATCCTNAAACCAACTCAAAANATTATTGTTAACATTAAAATGATTAAATCNACTAATTGGNAAATAAANAATAATCANAGGCTTAGATTTCATTTTGGTACATCAGAAGTNTTAGGGAGAATTNCGATTTTTGATTCAAAAAATCTAAAAAATGGTNNTNATNCTANTGCGGTTCTTGANTTAGAATCACCGGTAGCAATTGCATTAGATGATAAATTCATAATTAGATCGTACTCTCCNATGAATACTATTGCGGGAGGATTAGTNNTAGAGACAAANATNAATTTNTCTTGGTCAAAAATNAAAGNTCTAGTNNTTAAAATGCCTATTGNTCCNNATATGAGATTCAAATTTTTAGTTNAATTGAATTGGNGNAGACCAAGTANNCTTGAGTTTTGGAAAAAGAAATTTTTCAATTCTAATTTTAAGATCAANATTTCAAATGATGATGAATTATGTTTANCNNANGAAGGTATATTATTCTCAAAAGAAGCCCAAAAAAAANCAATANAGCAAGTCANTAACTNTTTTTTGGATTCTTATAATAANAATCCATTTAGAAAAATCATTAGTGCAGATTCNATAAAGAACTTTTTAGATATATCNGATATCTGGTTTAATATNATTNCNANGCAAATGATTTCATTAAATNCAATTGCNCAATCTCANGGTGGTTTTTGCTTAANTAATTATAAAATAGATTTATCTGACCATGATAAAAAAGATATTGATNCCATAGAATCAATANTAATTAAAAAAGGCCATGAACCCACGANCATNAATAANATAATAGATACTGCAACTCAAAATCCAAAGCGAGTAGGTGATCTTGTCCATATNTTAATTCAACAAGAAAANATCCAAGCAATCGCCCCNGATCTTTANNTNCATTTTGAACAANTAACTTATTTAAAAACTATTGTTGNAAAGCACTTTATGAATAGTTCAACACTGACAATAGCCGANTTTAAAANNTTAACTGGCTTANCTAGAAAAACCGCAATACCTGTNCTTGAATATTTAGATANACATGAATACACTCATCGCAACGGTAATATTAGAATTGNAGGAACAAANAGANATGGGTAAAGATATAGAANTTAANACACCNGTAATGAANCAATTTCTTGANGTAAAAAATAAATATAAAGATTCAATCATATTATTTAGGATGGGAGATTTTTATGAGACATTTTTANATGATGCCATTATCACNTCAAAGATACTAGGAATAGTTCTCACAAAAAGAGCNAATGGAAAAGCAGCGNATGTNGATCTTGCTGGCTTTCCACACCATGCCTTAGATAATTATCTACCTAAATTAGTAAAAGCTGGTCATCGTGTTGCGATTTGTGAACAAGTTGAAGATCCAAAACTAGCAAAAGGAATTGTCAAAAGGGAGGTTGTAGAGGTTATCACTCCTGGAACATTAACAGGAGATCAAGCATTGAATGATAGGGCTAATAGGTTTATAGGCTCAATATGTTCATCAAAGGAAAATTCAGGTTTTTCTTTTCTGGATTCATCAACAGGAGAATTTTATATAGGTGAGTGTCATACTAATGTACTGAATAATTTATTTTTAAAATTTCGCCCACATGAGATTATAGTCTCAGAAGAGGAAAAATATTCTACATCAAAATGGTATATGGAATTCCAGCCTTTTATGTCACGTGTTTCTGGTTGGATGTTTGATTATGACACCTCTCATAATACTCTCACTAAACATTTTGAAGTTAAAAATTTAAAGGGATATGGCTGTGGTAATATGACATTAGGGGTTTGTGCATCAGGAGCGTTAGTTAACCATATTAAGTCTGACTTATCTTCCTCACTCGACCATGTCTCGAAATTGATACCTGTAAGCAAAGATGGTATTATGGGTTTAGATGCTTTTACTGTCAAAAATTTAGAAATTTTTCAATCACTTTCTGCTCAGGGTGTTCATGGTACTTTAATTGATTGCTTAGATATTACTCAAACATCCAGTGGTGGTAGGCTATTAAGGCAATGGTTGATTAATCCATCAACTGATTTAAATAAAATTGAACTACGTCATAATACTGTAGAGGTATTTACTAAAGAAAAAAACCTGCTTAAGCTAATTGTAAGTTCTCTTTCCAACTGCTCTGATATACAGCGAATACTAGGTAAGGTTAATCAAGGGAAAAGTACTCCACGAGAGTTATTATCACTAGCAGATACAATGGGCAAAATACCTGAATGGCAGAATGAACTATCAAAGACAAAAAATCAATTTTTACTGAAAATATCAAAATCATTTATTGAACCAAAGAATATTGTAGGTAGAATTAAGAATATTATAAATGAAAATGCCCCAATACATCTTAGCCAAGGTAATGTAATCAATGGCGGAGTAGATACTGAGCTTGATGAATTAAGAATTTTATTAAAGAGCGGAAAAGATTGGGTGAACAATTTTCAGGATCACCTAAGAGCAGATTTACATATACCTAAACTTAAAGTTGGTTTTAATAAGGTATTTGGTTACTATATAGAAGTTACTAAAACACATCAAAATAAAATTCCTGATACATTTATTAGAAAGCAAACTTTAGTTAATTCAGAAAGATACATAACTGATGATTTAAAAATGTATGAAGAAAAGATTTTAAATGCTGAAGAAAAGATTTTTGAGATAGAATCTAATATACTTATAGAACTCTGTAATTTTATTTTATCTGAAAAAAATATGATTCAAATGAATGCTTTAGCAATTAGTAGATTAGATCTTTTTACTTCATTTGCAACTCTTTCTGTAAAAAATAACTATGTTAAACCAATATTAACTAATGATAAAGTATTAAAAATAAAAAAGGGCAGGCATCCTGTTGTTGAAAGATTGCTCCCTTCGACTGAAAAATTTATTCCAAATGATATAACGATGCATGCGGATGTTAATCAGATTCATCTCCTTACGGGGCCAAATATGGCAGGTAAATCAACTTATTTGAGGCAATTAGGTCTCATAGTAATTATGGCTCAAATAGGTTGTTTTGTACCAGCTAAAAGTGCCACTTTAGGTGTAACAGATAAATTATTCACAAGGGTAGGAGCTAGTGATAATCTTGCAGGTGGTGAGAGTACATTCCTAGTTGAAATGAATGAAGCCTCAAACATACTAAATAATGCTACAGATAAGAGCTTAATTCTTTTAGATGAAGTCGGAAGAGGTACCAGCACTTATGATGGGCTGTCATTAGCTTGGGCAATTACAGAATATCTACATAATACAGAGGGAATGAAAGCACGTACTATATTTGCCACTCATTATCATGAATTAACCGTTCTTGAAAATTCACTGGAACGTTTGGAGAATCATCACGTTGAAGTAAAAGAATTTAGAGATTCCATAATATTTATGAGAACAATTGAAAAAGGCCCTGGTGATAAAAGTTATGGAATACAAGTGGCTAAAATGGCAGGACTTCCCAAAATTGTAATTCAGAGGGCAGAACACATTCTAGCGCATCATATAGATGCTAACCTAAATGATAAAAGAACTGTGTCTATTGAATCGTACGATCAATTGACTCTTTTTAATGGACAAGATAGTAAAATAATAAAAAAATTGAAAAAAATTAATCTTGATTCAATGACGCCAATTGAGGCGATTAAATACCTAGATGAGCTTAAGAAAGAGTATAATCTTTAAAATATTTATCCTTGGTCTTAATATTCCAACTTTATTTAGTGATGGGGTATGGATAAAATATGGTTGGGAACTATTTGATTATAATATTGATGCGAGGTCAGCTTCTTTAGGAAATGCGGGAATAGCTTATAATCTTGGTTCGATTCATTCATCTATGATAAATCCTATACTCATAGTTTCAAATGATAATATTTCAATAACTCACCAGTCTCGTTTTGCAGGAATGATTAACAATGACTTAATTGGAGTACAATTAAAGAATAATTCAAATCCGATGAATTTGAATATATTATATCAGGGTATATCCAATATTCCAGACACTAGAGAAATGCTATTAGATTGGGGGCAAGATGGTCAGTTTGGCACTAATGATTTAGGCGAAGGGAATGGTATTTTAGATGAAGGAGAAAGATTGGATGAGCAGAAATTAAAGTATTTCAATCAATATCAATTGGGTATGTATGGTGCATTTATAACAAGCTTTATGGGTAACCCTATAGGCCTAGGATATAAAATCCTTAGTTATTCCCTTAGTGACCATTATGCTATGGGCATTGGTATAGATATTGGATATAATAAAAAAATTAAAAAATCTTCAATTGGGTTTGTAATTAGAAATATACCAGCATCTGGATTAATTTGGGATAATGGTACAGTGGAGGGGACAAAACCCTCGATGTCAATCGGGTTACATCATCCAATTGATTATCTGAATAAATTATCTATAGTAATAAATACACTGATTAGAACGGACTTTTCATTAACTAGTACTAATTTGGATTCTTATCTACGTTATGGTGACATTTCAATTGATGGTGCATATGGTTTCGAGATTGTTTATGATAAAAAGACCATGTTGCGAATTGGTAAAAATTCTGTGAATGATTTTACTGGTGGTATTGGCTTAAGGTGGAACTATTTTGGTGTAGATTATGCTTTCATAAATGCATTGAATAGTAGTGTTATGGGCAACCACCATCTTATTTCTTTAATAGTTTCATCTAATTGGATTATTTCAAGACTATTAATGAAATAATTCAAAGTTTTTTATTTTCGAATATATTGTTGATTGTTTGATATATATCTTCTAAGTAACTAATTTTGCCGGCTTTATACAAAAAAATATGATAAAAAGTATGACAGGTTTTGGCCGTGGTTTTTCCGGTCAAGGAAAAAATAGAATTGATATAGAAATTCGAGCAGTTAATTCTCGTTATTTAGAAATTAAATTGAGGGGATTTCCTATTCAGGCTCAGGTAGAGCAAGAACTAAGGAAAATTATCGAAAAAGATGTTCAACGAGGCTCCATTTATGTAAGAATTGAATTAAATAACAATCATGATTTACCTTCTATTAGTTTCAATAGAGAACGATATGAATCCTTGCAAGGCATTTTGAAAAATATATATGTTTCTTATGGACAGCGTTTAAATCTTAGTGATGTAATTACTACTAATGACTTGTTGAAGATTGAAGATAGCAAATCAATCGATCAAGCTTTGGTTTTAGAGGCTGCAAATAATGCGATTGAGCAGCTTAATGAGATGAGAGAAAGAGAAGGTGAAATAATTTATGCAGATATTAAAAATAGAATCGAATTTTTAGAAAAAACCTTGGTCCAGTCAGAAAAAATTGCTGAAAAGTTAAAAATAGAAAAGCAATTAGATTTAAAAAATAAGATTTCAGAGTTATTGAATGATAAAAAATTAGATGAATCACGACTTATACAAGAAGTTGCTTACTATTCTGAGCGTTCTGATGTAACTGAAGAATTAGTTCGTTGTAGAAGCCACATAAAACAAGTTGATAATTTTATTAATATGAATGAGCCAGTTGGGAAAAGATTAAACTTTTTATTACAAGAAATAAATCGTGAGGTTAATACAATAGGGTCCAAGAGCCCTCAAACGGATGTTACGATGCTCGTAGTTGAGATGAAAAGTGAGCTTGAAAAGTTACGTGAGCAGTTACAAAATTTAATTTAATGGTAAACTTCATTACAATTTCCGCTCCATCTGGTTCAGGAAAAACAACATTATGTAAGGCACTACAAGTTGTTGAGCCAGATATTCAGTGGTCTATTTCTTATACCACAAGGGAAAAAAGAGACATCGAAGAAGATGGTATAGATTATTATTTTATTTCATCTGATAAATTTGAGGATTTTATCATTAATGGGTTTTTTGTTGAATGGGAAAACGTCCATGGCTATTATTACGGGACATCTTTTAAAAGTTTAAATAATGCAATTCACGAAAATAAAATGCTATTACTTGAGATGGATGTTAAGGGCTCAATGAATATCAAAAAATTGTATCCTGAAAAAACATTTTCTATATTCATAATACCTCCTAGCATTGAACACCTCAGAGATAGACTTAAAAACCGTGGTACAGATTCAGCAGTGAGGATTGAAGTAAGACTAAAGAGGTTTCAAGAAGAAATGGAATTTCAAAATAAATTTGATTATGTCATGGTAAATGAAAATCTAGAATCTGCAAAGATTGAATTGCAAAATAAAGTACGTAAACTAAAACAAGGAGAGACCAATGGGGCTTAAAACAATACCATTCAGAGAGATAGAGGAAAAGGCTGAAAATATGTATGAAGCTGTATCTGCTATGTCTAGTCAAGCAAAACTAGAACTTCAAGAGAGAATTGTAAATAGAGCAATTTTGAGCCATCAAGAAGAAGAAATTGATGTTTTTGATGAGGTTGAAGAAATATCACCAGAAAATTATGAGGAGCAAGAAAAGGTGACTACCATTGCAATTGAAAAATTTGTAAATGGTGATGTTAAATGGAGAAAGTAATCTTCTAATTCATTAATGATTGAAAGAAGAAAAATATATAACTTTTTGAATCAACAAAAGAGCCTGTTTGGTAATGAGTTGTTTTCTCTTTCTACAAACCAAGTTAATCCAGACTTATTATCTCACGTTCAAAACTCATTAGATGGATTAAATCAATATTCTAAGTCGATATCTCTTTGTCAAGAATGTTCTCTTGGCGCAAAAAGAAATAACTTTGTTTTTGGAGTTGGAGATTCTAATGCTGAATTAATGTTAATCGGTGAAGCACCAAGGAAGGAAGAAGACATGGAGGGTGAACCCTTTGTTGGAAGAGCGGGCAAGTTGTTAAATAAAATATTAGCTGCAATCAATAAGAATAGATTAGAAGGTGTATATCTGGCAAATATCCTTAAATGCAGACCGCCTGATAATAGGGACCCCCTTTCTTTGGAGGTTGATAAATGCGAGCCTTACCTGTTAAAGCAAATTGAAATGATAAAACCCAAGCTTATAATGGCTCTTGGTAAAGTTTCAGCAAAAATATTACTTAAAAAAGAGATTCCCATAGATAAAATGCGGAGTACTGTTTACGATTATTATGGTACCCCACTTAGAGTTACTTATCATCCTGATACTCTACTTAGAAACCCTGATTTTAAAAAATTTGCTTGGGAAGATTTTCAATGGGCAAGAGATTATCTAGCAAGATAGTTTATGAATAAAAATAATAAATCATTAAATGTACAACCACATTCTGATGAGGCTGAATTAGCAGTGCTTGGGTCTATGCTATCATCAAAAGAAGCAGTTAGTAAATCAATCCAGTGGTTAAAACCGGAACATTTCTATAAAGATATACATAATAAAATTTTTTCAGCCATGAGAGTTTTATTTGACCAGGCCGAGCCTATTGACACTTTGTCTGTTTCTGAATATTTAAAAAAGAATAATGAGTTAGATATTATTGGTGGTATATATTTTCTTACTGGTTTGGTCGAAATGGTCCCAACTGCTGCTCATGTAGAAAAATATGCAAAAATTGTTGTGGAGAAAGCTTTGCTTAGGAACTTAATATCACTTTCTCACAATATCGCCAAAGAAGCATATGATGATAGTCAAGACATTACTGATATTTTAGAAACTGTTGAGCAATCGATGTTTAAAATTACACAAAATCAGTTAAAAGGNGGATTTAAGCAAATTAATCCCCTTATTATTAGTGCATTAGACGACCTTGAAGAAAAAAGGAATAAAGGTGGTACTGTAACTGGCATACCCTCAGGATTATTAGATTTAGATGACCTTACTTCAGGCTTTCAAAAAGGTGATTTAATAATTATTGCAGGAAGACCTGGAATGGGTAAAACTGCATTAGCATTGTCCATGATGCGTAATGCAGCATTAGAAGCTGATGTAGGAATAGGGATGTTTAGTTTNGAGATGGGTAATCAACAACTAGCTATGCGACTACTTTGCGCTGAGGCAAGAGTTAATATGCATTTTGTACGTACTGGTAAGCTTCCTTCAAAATTATGGAAAAACTTAGGNATAGCAGCTGGNGACATGGAAGAAGCNCCTATTTATCTTGATGANACGCCGGCAATAACAGTTCGTGAATTAAGAGCNAAGGCTAGACGTCTNGTAGCTGAGAAACAGATTAGTATGATTGTTGTNGACTATCTTCAATTAATGCAAGGCCCAAGGGGAGTGGANAATCGTCAACAAGAAATTTCTGTTATTTCTAGATCTTTAAAGGCACTNGCAAAAGAAATTGACATTCCAGTGGTCGCACTTTCTCAATTGTCACGAGCAGTAGAGCAGAGACAAGATCGGAAACCTCAATTATCCGATTTACGTGAAAGTGGTGCTATTGAACAAGATGCAGATGTGGTAATATTTCTTTACAGGCCATGGGTATATAGTCAAGAAGATGAAGATGAAGGTAAAGCAGAGATTATTGTTGCAAAACAGCGTAATGGNCCGACNGGGAAAGTTGATGCAACATTCATTAAACAATANGCTCGATTTGAAAATTTATCCGATGAGCAAACTCCTTTTTAATGGAGAATCCANTAGTAAAGTTAGTCCCCCAATTATTTGGANAATATCCTAANCCATTTATCAAGTTAATTGANAATATCNCTTTATCACCGGGGCAAGATAGCGAGGAACAANNCAAAACTCTTTGGAAAGCATACGAGTTTGGNTNTCGNTATCATGATGGGCAGAAAAGATTATCNGGGAAACCATATTTTTCTCATTGTTTAGCAGTNGCGAATACTTTAGCAAGTTGGAAGATGGATACCNCGACNGTNNTTGCAGGATTATTACANGANACTGTTGAAGATACNGATGCAACAATAGAACAGATTACTGAAAATTTTGGNGAAGANCTAGCTGGCCTAGTAGATGGCTTGACAAAAATAAGTGAGATTTCATATTCTTCCAGAAAAGAAAAACAAGCTGGNAATTTNATGAAAATGCTNCTTTCNGTNGCTCAGGATATGAGAGTAATTATCATAAAGTTTGCTGATCGANTACATAATATGGAAACATTNAGACATATGACACAAATTAAAAGNCANAGAATTGCTGTTGAAACTAGAGATATATATGTACCTCTGGCTCATCGNTTGGGTATGTCATCTGTCAAATCNCAATTAGAAGATNTGGTCTTTACCGTTTTAAACCCAACTGGTTATCAAAAAATGGANTCTATGATAAAATCCAGTGAAAAGCAGAGACAGAAGTTTATAAGNAAAGTTATATCNCCAATAGAAAATGAGTTGAAAAAATTTNAGATTACCCCATCAATTTATGGCAGAGCTAAATCNTATGCGTCCATCTATGGAAANATGATGAACCGAAANAANANTTTNGATGAAATCTATGATTTGTACGCNATTCGTATAATTGTAGAAAAANTTGAAAATTGTTATTTAGCATTAGGAATNGTTCACAATATNTANCTGCCTGTNCAAGATAGATTTAAAGACTTTATNGCTACNCCNAAATCAAATGGATANCAGTCAATTCATACAACAGTNATTGGTCCAAATGGTCAAAAAATTGAAATNCAAATTCGGACAAGTGANATGGANGAAACCGCCGAAATTGGNGTAGCTGCTCATTGGNTTTATAAAGGNACTAANTCAAATGGTATNGATACTAATGTAAAATGGCTTAGAGAATTATTGGAAATNTTACAAAATGAATCTACTGACCCAAAAGAGTTTATGGACCTATTAAAAATTGACCTCTATAATGAAGAAATATTTGTCTTCACTCCTGCAGGNGATTTAGTACANTTACCAATTAATTCAACACCTGTTGATTTTGCATTCCATGTNCATACTCANGTAGGGATGCNNTGCATGGGTGCAAAAGTTAATCACAAGGTTGTACCTTTAAATACAAAACTTCAGAATAGTGATATGGTTGAGATTATTACTAGTAAGAAGCAAATGCCTAGTTANGGATGGCAAAAGTTTATAGTAACAACAAAAGCGCGAAATCAAGTAAATCGTTATTTAAGAAAAATACGTGATGATGAGAGTATNAAATTAGGANTAGAAATCCTNACAAAAACGTTNAGAAGGTTGAAAATGTCAAGCGAAATNAATGNATTTAAAAATAGCTATAACCGNTTTGGGTATGCTGATTCAAATGCACTTTTGATGGGTATAGGTACTGGAATATTGACTGTCCGGGATATGTTTAAAAAANTAAAGCCAAAGGAAGATATTGAAGAAAAGAATNATNTTACGNATNATTCCAATGGTTTTTTTGACTTTTCCGCTAATACATCTANAGGTATTGAACTTGATGGTATTGATAACCTTCTAAC
This sequence comes from Fidelibacterota bacterium, assembly GCA_002698235.1. Taxonomy (GTDB): domain Bacteria; phylum Fidelibacterota; class Marinisomatia; order Marinisomatales; family UBA1611; genus NZWG01. Next base: position 18,890 of record NZWG01000068.1, read on the forward strand.
GAATTTTGGTAAATGCTGTAACCCTATACCAGGTGATGAACTTATTGGCTTTGTTACTCGAGGCCGGGGAATAACAGTACATAGGAGCGCATGTAAGAGTTTGCCATTATTAAATAATGAATCTGATAGATTGGTNCCTGTTNACTGGAATGTTAAATCTTCAGATTATTTTAATGTTTTATTNAAGACTGTGGGCCAAGATTACAAAGGTTGGCTTAAAGANATGTCAGAGTGTATTTCAAAACAAAACATAAATATTGCGAGTGTAGATATAAAAGTAACCGATAGNATCGCAGAGGCAAACTTTATAGTTCAGGTCAATAACAANCGTCAGTTAAATAGATTAATGAAAAAGATGACTAAATTAAAACATATTGATTATGTTGAAAGGACAGGTAGATAATGCAAATCAAAACNTATACAAAAAAAGATATAGCAAATGAATTAGCAAAGCGNCAAAGTAAGAGTGTAAGATATTCNCTTTCAATGGTAGATGACTTTTTTAGTATACTNAGNGAATATCTCACAGAAGATGAACCTTACACAAGAATTGAAATTAGAAATTTTGGAGTATTTGAATCAAAGCCTACAAAAGCAAAACCAAGAGCNCGTAANCCAAGGACTAATGAAGAGATATATGTTCCAGCTCATAAAAAAACTAGATTNAAGCCTGGTAAATTTATTAAGGAAAAATTNCGTAAACCAATTTANGNTATGGGAAGAATTTTAGGTNTGGACTATGGTGATAGTCGCATCGGTTTAGCAATATCTGATTTAAATAAAATAATAGCCTCGCCTTTTAAAACTATTAANAATNAAGGTATNGAACNACTTATAGACNAACTTANAGTTATAATNATAGATAACGATATTGAAGTAATTGTANTTGGTCTCCCAGTTAGCATGAAAGGCANAGATACAAAGCAGACTGATAAAGTAAGAAATTTNTCAAAANTTTTAAAATGTTTNAAANTCCCCATTCACATGCAAGATGAAAGACTTTCTTCNNTAAGNGCAAAAAAATCATTAATTAANCAAAAAGTAAAAACTGGTCATAATAAACATNTGATTGATTCGACCGCAGCAGCAATATTTTTACAGCAATTCATAGATACTAATTCATTTTAATGAAAAGATATATTTCTAGATTGAATAATTGGCAACTTGCTATTACATCAGGAATATTAATTGGAATTAGTTATCACCCTATACATTTGGGTTTTTTAGTTTATTTTGGTTTTCTCCCAATATTTCACTCATGGTTCATCAATAAATCAAAGAAAAATATGGTTTCAGGTTATCTTTTTGGATTTGTTTATAATCTTATTTCAAATTATTGGATGGCTACTAATTCAGGTGCTGAATCTATTGTTGTTATATTTTCTTTACTGGCTGCAACAATATATTTGTCAATATTTTGGGCATTAGCTGGCGCAGCTATTGGATTCATAGAAAAACCTAGTTATCGTTTATTGATATTGCCCTTTCTAATTGTAACTATAGAGTGGATTAGAAGTTTTGGACCCCTAGGCTTTTCTATGGGAAATCTAGCTATTACTCAAATGGATTTCTTGCCATTGCTTCAATATCTAGAATATGCAGGTACTTATATAATAGCATTTTGGATTATATTAGTTAATGTATTGATTTATTATCACTTATTTATTCATAATTTCTCAAAACAAGAATTAAAACTAATATTTATTACAACAATATTAATTATTGGTTTTGGTTGGACTAAAATTCATACTTCACGAAACCAAGAAAATACCACTGAATTAAGCATAGCAGTGATACAGCCTAATCTAGATCCCAATGAAAAATGGGATAAATCAACTAGAGAGTTAACAATCAATATCATGGATTCGTTACATAGAAAAGCAATTGGTCTCGATCCAGATATTATACTATTTCCAGAGACCGCATTACCAGCATATCTAAGAATCAATAACAAAGTGAGAAATCGATTACAAAATATTGTTGATCAATCAAATATTCCAATTTTGATTGGTACGGTTGACAGGCGATTTGACAATAAAGGGAAAAAATTATTTTACAATAGTTCTATGTTTATTTGCCCTAACAAAGATTATCTTATGTATGATAAAATACACTTGGTACCATTTGCAGAATATGATTTAATGCCTTCCTTATTACATCCCCTAGGTGAATTAAATCTAAATATTGATAGAGGTGTTTTTATGCCTGGTGAAAACTATACAATATTTAATTATAATGGGGTCGGTTTCTCAAACCTAATTTGTTATGAATCTACTTTGCCTCACTATGCGAGAAGATTTATAAAAAATGGTGCTGAATTTTTAATGATTCAAGCAAATGATGGGTGGTTAGGTAAATCTTCAGGACCTTATCAACATTTTGAGCATGCAAGGTTGAGGGCAATTGAAAATCGTGTAACAGTTATTAGGTCTGGTAATACAGGTATTTCTGGTGTGATATTACCAAATGGCAAGATCAAGAAAAAAGTAACCTTAGGAAGGCAATCTGTATTCAAAGAATCTATAGTTTTAGGTGAGCCAGGAAGTATGTATTCTAAATATGGAGATTTATTTTCGTCTATATGTTTTGTAATTTTTACATTCCTAAGTTTGGTTGTTTCATGTATAAAAAAATAATCATAATTATATCATTTTTCATTTCATTTACAATGGGAAATAACTATACTATAAGTCCGGTGGTCAAATCTTTGATTATGCCTGGATGGGGTGAAAAAGCTCTAGACAATTCTAAGCGATCAAGACTATTCTCAAATATTGAAATAACTCTATGGACAGTATGCATGAGCTCCTATACTTTCTCATATCACCAAATGCTAAAGTACAAATCATTTGCTGTTGAGCATGCAGGTATTTCATCTGCTGGGAGGGATAAGAAATATTGGGTTGATATTGGAAACTATATTGATATTGATGCCCATAATGACGAGCATTTAAGGTGGAGATATTTTGATGAGTTGTATGATGAAAGTGCTAAATGGTCTTGGAATAATAGAAAGAATATGAAAAAGTTCGAAGACATGCGTATTCGAAGTGATTATTATTCAAAAACTGGCGAGTACATTATTGGTGCAATAGTCCTCAATCACCTTATTTCAGGAATTGATGCATTATACTTGCTAAGATTGGAAAACATTACTTTTTTACCAAGAATCAATAATGGTATAAATGAAATGAGTCTAAATATCAGATTCTAATCTAAAAGTGAACCCCATAACTCGATTATCTATTTTCCTTCTTTTTTCAATTTCTATTTTGATATCAAAAAATGAAAGTCTTTTACTTTTTCATATTTTTATGCTTCTTGTTTTTTTTGTTTTAAAGAGAGCATTGTGGCTTGAACTATGGAAAAGTATAAAGTTGTATTGGATCTACATACCATTATCTGGTCTTATTTTTATATTAATCTCTTTTATAATTTCGACAAGAACCATTTCTGATATAATAGTAGATGTAATGTTCGCAACTGTTCGTTTATCAATGATTATTAGTCTAATGACGCTTTATGTAATTGATTCTAAATCTCAAAATATATTCATTGCACTTAGGAGCATGTGGTACTCAACAAGTTCAAATTCATTTTGGGTTGATAAAATGATTCTATTTATGGAAATGACTTTAAGGTTTTTTCCACTTATGCAAAAAGATTGGAATGAAACTCAAAGATCACAAAAAGCTCTATCATTTGTAAAAAATAGAACAATGAGAGCTCAAATTTTATATATTGCAATATTCATACCTGATTTTATTATTATAAATCTACAACGTACTGATAATATTATTGAGAATATGACCATGCGTGGATATGGAAGTAATCCAAGAAGGAGTATTTATCCTTTCGTGGAATTACATGTATATGATCTTGTAGTTTTGTTTCTGGTCTTATTCAGTATTTTGGGAATTCATTATTATTTCTAGATACAAATTAACCATTGCATACGATGGAACTAAATTCTCTGGCTGGCAAATTCAAAATACAGAGAGAACTGTACAAGGAACTATTGAAAGTGCCATAAAAATAATATCGGGTCAGGGAGAACGAATTATTGTAAATGGGGCCGGCAGGACAGATGCCGGAGTGCATGCACAAGGACAAGTTGCACATTTTGACTTTGATACAAAATTAAAAGTTGAAAATATAAAAAATGCCTTAAATGCAAACCTACCAAAAGATTGTAAAATCATTGACCTTTTTAAAACAGAAAGGGATTTTCATTCAAGATTTGATGCAAAAATAAGATCTTATAAATATCAGTGTTATAATGGGGAATCGATATTATTTAGAAATCAATGCTGGACGATCAATAAGTTTGACATTCAGTTACTGAATCATCTGGCATCTCAATTGATTGGGACTCATGATTTTTTATCATTTTGCAAATATCGTGAAGATGTAAAAGAAACTAAATGTACAATATTCGTTAGTAAGTGGTTAATTGATAACAATATGATTATTTTTAAAATTAGTGCGAATAGATTTCTTCACCATATGATTCGATATTTAGTAGGTACAATGGTGGCTGTCTGTGAAAGCAGGTTAAAAGAAATTGATTTTCAGTTGTTACTTAATAGCCCTAAAAAAAATGTAAGAATATTCAAAGCCCCCCCGCAAGGTTTAATTCTAAGTAGGGTTAGTTATGGTGAATAAATTAAAGCTATTTCAATTAATTTTAACTGTATCAAGTATTTCTGTTGTAACTGCAGATAAGATTGCTACTTCTAGGCATAATTCTATTACTAGAGCAATTCAAAAAGTAGGCCCTGCCGTAGCTAGTATAAATGTTGAACAAAATAAAAAGACAGTATCATTTGACCCTTTTTTTGGTTTTATTATCCCTTCAAGAGAAATTTTTCCAATGAAAACTTCAGGAAGTGGTGTAATCATTAGTCCAGATGGATTTTTGCTGACAAATCACCATGTAATTGAAAACGCAGACAAGGTTACAGTAACATTGTCTGGAGGCAACGAATACCAAGCAGATATTATTGGTTCCGATAAGATGTCTGATCTTGCATTGCTAAAGCTTACGGGAACAGGCTTTCCATATGCAGAATTGGATGATTCAGATGATTTAATAATTGGGGAATGGGTCATTGCATTAGGAAACCCATTCAAACTATTTCAGTTAAATAATCAACCTTCAGCGAGTATAGGTATTGTCAGTGCAACAAATATGGATTTTGGTATGCAACAATCAGGAAAAGTTTTTCAAGATATGATACAAACTGATGCAGCAATCAATCCTGGAAATTCTGGAGGACCATTAGTGAATTCACTTGGAAAGGTAATNGGAATTAANACTTTTATATACAGAGATTCAGAATTAGATAGAGGNTCTACAGGTATAGGTTTTGCAATTCCGATAAATTATGCAAAAAGGGTCGCAAAAGAGTTAAAAATGACAGGTGAAATTGATAGAAACTTTTATACTGGATTAATTGTTCAACCACTTGACCATAAGGTTGCAAGATATCTTGATGTACCGTTTGTTAGAGGTTTAGTAATATTAGATGTATCTAAATCTAGTCCAGCAGATAACTCAGGTTTAGAAACTGGAGATATNATTTTATCATTTAATGGAGTAGAGGTAAATAANCCAACCGATATTGATAGAGTAATATCNGAAGGTGATATTCGTGCTGGTAGTANTGTAAAATTAAAAATCTTTAGAAATGGAAATCATAAGATGATAAAAATGAAAACNGCAAAGTATAAATAATTATCAAGANATGACAATAGCCAAAGAAGGAAGAATATTTGTTTATCCATTGTTTATTTTTACAGTATTATTGTTTTGTCTAAAAGTTGTATATAGTATAAATATTTTATTCCCATTTATATGCAGCCTTCTCTTTCTATTCTGTTTGAATTTTTTTAGAGATCCCAAAAGAACAATACCCAATNGTAAAAATATAATCCTATCNCCGGCTGANGGTAAAATTATAAGGATTGAGAAAGTCAATGATGATGAAATTGGAGATTCTATTACAATCTCCATTTTTTTGAATATTTTCAATGTTCATGTTAACCGAATGCCCATAAGTGGCTCTTTCNAAAATGTAAAATATTTGAAAGGAAAATTTCTTTTGGCTTTTGATCATAAGGCTTGTGATGAGAATGAAAGGAATACGATTAAAATATCTACAGAAATTGGTACAATTAAAATTGTACAGATTGCAGGACTTCTTGCTCGTCGAATAATTTGTTATGCAAAAAAAGAAGATACAATGAAAATAGGTGGACGATTAGGTTTTATGCGTTTTGGTTCACGNATTGATTTAACAATACCTTNAAATGTGAATTTAGATATTAAGATTGGTCAAAAAGTTGTTGGAAACCGTACTGTAATTGGCANATATTGAAGAACTAANAAGTTTAATAAAATGAAAAGAAAACCAAAACATTTTATACCAAANATAATNACCCTNAGCAATCTATTCTTAGGCTTCATCGCAATAGGTTTAATAATTAAAGGTGAACCNTTAAACGCTGGTATCGCAATAATGATTGCTGGAATGCTNGATGTTTTTGATGGNAAAATTGCACGCATGTTGGGGATAGAGTCTAAGTTTGGAATGGAACTTGATTCGATGGCAGATACNGTTTCATTTTGTGTAGTACCAAGTCTTTTGGTCTATTCGCTTTATGTAGATGGTTTACAACCTCTTCTTGGACTTTTTATATCNTTTATGCCTCTTATGTTTGGGACNATAAGATTAGCTAAGTACAATATGGACCAGGATGCTGGATTAAAGAAANATCACACCGTTGGGCTTACAACTCCAATTGCAGCTATTGCCTTATTCTCATACGTACATTTTAATCATCAAATAGATGGAGACTATGGCGATCCAAGAACTGCTCTAATGCTAGTNGCTGGAATAAGTGTCTTGATGGTCAGTCCAATCCCATTTATAAAATTCCCTTTATTGACTTTTAAATCTGGTCGTTCTAATTCAATTATCTTAACAATATTTATTNTATCGATGATTGGAGTCGGTTGGTTTAAAGGCCTNTTCCTATTACCNATAATTTTACTATTCATCGGTTGGAATATNATNCATTGGTTTTTGNATCCTCATAAAATATTATCTAANCAGAGGTAGNTTTATAAATGAGGAATAGAGATTTATCTTTAATAGTTATTGGTTTATTCATCGGTNCGATAATTGGTGGAGTCATTGGCAATTTATTAGGATTAGCTTTGCCTGAAGGTGTTGTAAAAGATTTTTTCTTAACTAGTCTAACATTTGATATTGGGAGCAACNTTGGTGGAGAAACAGGNGTGATAGTTGTTGACNTAAGTATTATTGTTTTTAAGTTTGGTTTGGCAGTAGACTTTAACTTCACTAGTATTATTGGNTTAGCTACATCTTACTATATACTACGTTATTTTAGATAAAAAATTGAGATACATAATTCATCATTAGAATGTAATATTTGATATGTTTAATCTAGGTACTGGCGAACTTCTTATAATCTTTTTAGTTATTCTTCTTTTGTTTGGAGCTAAGAGGCTCCCTGAATTAGCGCGTGGACTGGGCAAAGGCATAAATGAATTTAAAGATGCTGTTGAAACTGGTAAGCAAGAGATAATGGATGCTAAAGAGCCTAAAAAGGAATNCGAAAAAGAAGAGGAATAAATCCTTTGAATGTGCNAATTTCTGATTGCACATTTTTCTGAAACAATATTTTAGGTTTCTAGTTATAGATATACGAGCTAGAACTTGAAAAACTTTGTTTTATCTTAAATGCAATTTTATTCACCTTATTATTTAGTTTTTTTGATTTTGATACCAATACTGGTTATTTGGTATAAAAAATCAGGCTCTAAAAATTATGGTACCTTACAAATCTCATCAGAAAAATATATTTCTTCTGCAATAAGAAGTTCAGGATCAAAAAAGAAAAATCTAGTTTTAAGTTTACATTTAATAATCATTATTTTAATCATATTTGGATTATCTCGTCCTAGAAAAATTGATAAGATCAAGCAGACTAGTATCAATGTTATTGATATTTTATTAGTCCTCGATATTAGTTCTAGNATGTTAGCCGATGATTTCTTGCCAAATAGATTNGAGGCTGTCAAAACAACAGCNTTGAATTTCATCGAAAATAGAATTGAAGATCGGATAGGCATATTGGTTTTTGCAGGAGAGTCATTTATACAGTGCCCATTGACAATNGATAAGTCCATATTAAAATCCCTCATTCANGAAATAAAAGTGGCATCCAAGGAATATGATGGCACTGCAATTGGAATGGCTATAGCAAATGGGACTAATCGTTTCAGAAATAGTAATGTAGAAAATAAAGTAATGATTTTACTATCTGANGGTAGTAATAATTCTGGTGAAATTGATCCAATTACAGCNNCAGAACTAGCAAGCCAATTTGGAGTAAAAATATATACGATTGGAGCAGGCACTGATCAAGCATATACTAAAATACCTGGAAGAGGTCTTATATTAAATGAAATTGATGAAACGACACTTAAAAAAATTGCAAAAGTAACAGGTGGTAAATACTTTAGAGCAACGGATATTGAAGCTCTTGAGGCGATTTATTCTGAGATAAATGAACTTGAGCGATCTGAAATAGATGTGAATGAGTATTCTCTCTTTAAAGAACTTTATTCTTGGTTTTTAATACCAGCAGTTTTTCTCAGCACTATTCTTTTCATCATCAAGCAGGTCTTTTTTAGGATGGTTGACTGATGTCTTTTAGACATACATGGATACTTTTGCTATTAATTATTCAATTAGGCCTTTGGTTATATTGGTTTTTAAAAATTAAAGGAAATTCTTATCCATTGATATCTAAAAAAATAGATAAGGTTGTTGCAAGGCATTTAAACTTTTCAAGAATAGCAATAAAGAATAACATAATGATTGCAGGGATATTATTATTAACACTTTCTGCTTCAGGTCCACAAATTGGAACTAAAATTAGACCTGTTGAAAGAAGAGGAGTAGACCTTGTTATAGCTTTAGATACATCAACTAGTATGGATGCTGAGGATGTTACACCATCTAGGTTGGCAAAATCAAAATTGGAAATAGGGAAATTGATTAAAAATTTAAAAGGTGATAGAATATCTATAATTGTTTTTGCAGGAACTAGTCACTTGTACTTACCACTTACCACTGATTACGAGGCTGCGCTATTATTCCTAAATCAGATTGATAGTGAAATGATACCTACTCAGGGTACAATTTTAAGCACAGCTATGAATCAAGCACTAGAATCATTCTCAAATGATGTTGATAAATTTAAAGTAATGTTACTTATTACTGATGGTGAGGACCATGATGGTAAAGCAGTTGAAATTGCATCAAAGGCGTCAGAAACAGGACTAATTATAAATACTGTAGGAGTAGGTTCAAAAAGCGGTAGTTTGATACCAATAAAAGATAAAAACACTCAAAAAGTTGAATACAAAAGAGATAGCAATGGTAACCTTATTACATCTACTCTAAATGAATCCATCCTCAAAGAAATTGCTATCGCTGGAAGAGGGTCATACTTTTGGTTTGCAAATTCGGCTGATTCACATAGAGAGATTGCCTTTGCAATAGAAAGAATGGAAAAGAAAACCATCTCTACTCATGAATTTTCCGAATACGAGGATAGATATCAATTAATTGGATTAGCATCACTTTTATGTTTTATAATAAGTTTCACAATACCAACCAAAAATAAAACCAAGAAATGAAAATTCTAATTTTATTATTTTTGATAGTTAACGTCTTCGCCCAAGATAAAGGAAGTGATGCTTACAAAAATAAAAGATATGATGCTGCTAGATTATTTTACGAAAATATTCTTAAATCTAGGGATGATGATGAATCTGCAAAATATGGACTTGGTGTAAGTGCGTATAAACAAAATGATATTGATACTGCTGTTAGATCACTAAAAGAACTGAAAAATATCCAAAACAAAAATCTTGCATCTAAATCTTATTATAATTTAGGCAATATAATGAGAGAAGCAGGAGATATGGAGGAGAGTCTCGAATATTATAAAAAAGCAATTACTCTTGATCCAACTGACAAAGATGCTAAAATAAATTTTGAACTATTAAAACAAGTGATAGAACAGCAAGACCAACAGCAAGACCAACAGCAAGACCAACAGCAAGACCAACAGCAAGATCAACAGCAAGATCAACAGCAAGATCAACAGCAAGATCAACAGCAAGATCAAC